>NZ_JBIILQ010000322.1:0-10999 GCF_044232565.1 Daejeonella sp.
TGGTAAGTGGCGCAGTAGCTGGAAATGGAAGATATGCAACTTTAACAGCTGCTTTAGCTGCCATTAATGGTAGTGCACAAACGGCTGCTATCATTAATATTTCGGTAGAAGGAAATACAGATGAAGCTCAAAATTCAGCAATTTTAAAGTCCGGTGCTTGGACTTCACTAAGCATTAAACCAGTTGGCGCAAGAACGATAACTGGAGCAACGCTTGCAGGAAAACCTTTAATTGACTTAAGCGGGGCCGATAATGTAACCATTGATGGCTTAAATACTGGTGGAAATTCATTGACATTAGCCAATACCACGGTTTCAGCTACTGCGGGAACTGCTACCATTCGTTTTATCAATGATGCAAACAATAATACCATTACCAATTGCACCATAGCAGGTTCGAGCACCTTAGCTACTACAGGAACAATATTCTTTTCAACGGGAACCACAAGTGGCAATGATGGCAATACTGTTTCTAATTGCGCCATTACTCCTGCAGGAAGTAATTTACCCGTAAATGCCATTTATTCGGCCGGATCTTCAACGTCAATTGATAACAGTGGCAATACCATTAACAACAATGCCATTCAAGATTATTTTAGCCCTACCCTTTCATCAGCGGGAATTCTTTTAGCATCAAACAGTGCTATATGGACCATTACCAATAACAAACTTTTTCAAACGGCAACACGAACTGTAAGTGCTAATAGTGTAACCATACGAGGTATCGGAGTAATAACAGCTTCAGCAGGGGGTTATACCATTAGCAATAACACCATTGGTTTTGCTAATACATCGGGTACCGGTACAACGACTTATACTGGAGTATTTACCACTCTTTATCGTGGCATGGAGTTAAGCGGTAATACTACAATCTCAACCATACAAGGTAACACGGTAGCAGGAATTAATTTTACAACAGCCACATCTTCAACAGGTGGGGCAGGGGTATTTTCTGGTATTGCAGTAAATTCGGGTTCAGTAAATATTGGCACCACCACTGGCAATACCATAGGAAGCAGCTCTGCCTTAAGTAGTATTGTAATTAATAACACCATTGTAACAGCTAATAGAATTAACGGAATTTATGTGTCATCGGCCAGTGCTACCTCTGCTATTCAAAATAATATCGTGGGTGGATTTAGTACAGGTGCTGGGCCTACATTTGGTTATAGTTTTATAGGCATTGCAAGCGAAGGTGCATCGGGTAACTTTACCATTAGTGACAACACCATTGGAAGCACCTCGCTTGCCAACTCCATTATGATGGGTGATGCCAATACAACCACTGGCGTTTGTACTATCAATGGAATCGACAATGTGGCAACATTAGGTACAATTGCCATCAACAACAATATCATTTCAAATGCCTCCGTTTTTGGTACAGGCGGCACCTCTACTGGAATAAGCAATACTGCAGCAGCTGCTACCTTATCAATAAACACTAATATCATTCGTAATTTTACAATCAATAATACTACTGCTAATTTTACGGGTATTGTAAACTCTGGGGCTGTTAGCACTTCTATTGCTATAAATAACAATTTATTAGGCGATGCCACAGGTGGTTTAGTTTCTTATTCTGTAGCGAACAGCGGAGCTTTGCTTGGAATTTCTAATACAGCAGGCACTTCAGCGGCCACATTATCCATTCAAAACAATGATATAAGAGGAATTGTGCATTCGGTAGCAGGAAGCAGCGCTCATAATTACATTATTAACTCTGCTGCTACTTTATCACAAAATATCAGTGGCAATACTTTTACTAATTTAAATGTGAATACAAATGGAGCTGTAATGTTTATCAAAAATTATGTGGCTTTGCCAGCCAATGGCGTTCAAACCATTAACAACAACAGCATTGTTACAGGTTTTACTAAAACGGGTACATTGGGTTCTGTTGTTATTTTTGAAACTTACGCAACTTCTAATGCTTCTGCTACCATTACCAATTCTGGCAATAATTTTTCTAATATCAACATTGCAGGGTCATCTTCAACTGACGGATGGATGCAAGGAGATCAGGGTAGTGGTACTAAAACGGTTAGCAACAATGTTTTCCGCAACTGGACAATAGGTTCGGGAATAGCCACTCCATTATGGGTAGAAGACACCGGTATTAATAAAACTGAAGTATTTAACAATACTATAGACGGTATTACTACGGCAGACGGTATTCAAGCTGGTATTGTTTTAGTCATAAAGGGAGTTTTAAGCTGTTATGGAAATACCGTTACAAATCTAGCTGCTACAAGAACAGATATTAGCCTACGAGTTGAGGGTATTCGAATATTAGGGTTTGCTGTCGCAAATTCTGCTGAACCCAATAAGATTTACAATAACACCGTAAGTGGATTGTTTAATGCAGGAGGAGTTGGTGACAACCGTACCGTAGGAATAGGGACTTCGGGTGGAGCAAAATCGTTTGTTTTTTCTATTTACAACAATACCATCAGTAATATATCTACCTCAGGCACTGGTAATCATCAATTATTTCCATTGTTTCTGTTTAATTGTAAAACTGGGAATGCTTACAACAATAAAATTTATAATATTTCTTCAACTGGTATTGCGTCTCCAACATTACCTACCGTTACTGGCATTGCTGTTTTTCTTTCAAGTCTTCCAGGTGGCGGCACTTGGAACGTTTACAATAACCTTGTTTCAGATTTAAGAGCACCAAATACATCCAACAAAAATTCAGCTGTTGTAGGAGTATATTTTGCTGATGATAATGCGGGTTTTGGTTTGCAATCTGGTTTGTGTAATTTGTATTTCAATACCATCAATTTAAATGCCTCTTCCACAGTATCTGATTTTGGTACGGCTGGCATATATCACGGCAATACAGGCATTGTTTTGGATATGCGCAATAACATTATTAACAATACTTCTACTGCTTCGGGTACCGGTAAAATAACAGCACTTTTGCGTTCTGCTGCAGGTACTAGATACGGTACCACTTATTCATCAACATCTAACAACAACTTATTTTATGCTGGTTTGCCTAGTGTTAGTAATAATTTGTTATCACCAGATGGTATTACTATTACACAAACGCTAGCAGAACTTAAAATGAACCTTGCACCCAGAGAGTCTAATACTACAAGTGGAGCAGTTTCCTTTTTGAGTTTAGATGGTACTTCAAGTGATTTTTTACGACCTAATTTTACAAATTCAGCCACTTCTGCTTTGATTAATGATAAAGCAACATCAATAAGTTCAATTACAAAGGATTTTGCAGGTATTACCAGAGGAACACTTCCGGATATTGGTGCTTATGAATGGCGTGCAGTAGTTTCTGCTTATGTCTGCAACACTGCATCAACAGGAACAATGACAATGGGAGTACCTGTGTCGGGCGTTACGCAAACCATAACAGCTACAGTTACCACAATAGGAACCTATAATATTACGGCAGTTGCCAATGGAGTAACTTTTTCTGGCATTGGAACTTTTGCAGCAACAGGAGACCAAAGCGTTGTTTTAACAGCTACTGGTACGCCAATTGCAACAGGTATTAATAGTTTTATTTTAAACACTGCACCCAATTGTAGTTTTGATAGAACCACAGTTGCAAACTAAAGTTCTAATGTTACAACATTAGAACTTTAGTTTGCAATTGTACTACCGCTTCGGCAGGAACATGGATTTAGGAACGCCTGTATCAGGAGTAACACATATCATTACCGCTACCGTAGCTACAGTAGTTAAATATAGTATTACTACCACACCAAACTGGCTTAATGTTAATAGAATAGGGCTCATCAATTGATTGAAATCAACAAAGCTTACTTACTATAAAGTTAAAAATGTAACAGTATGATTATTTTATACTTATTAAAAACCTAAAAGGAGTTGTTAAAATCTTGATGTTGTATTTGTTTAGGGAGTCCGAAGACTCCTCTTCATTTGATAATCCGTAGAGACGCTACGCTTAACTCTACGGACAGACGAATCTGTATCATTTGTCAATTAAAGGGGGAGACTTACATATTCAGGATGGTATGAATTTAAATATTGCCCAAAAAGTCAATATTTCAAAAATGATAAATTATAAAATACAAAAACAAACAAGGAATAATACCAGCTCTTTTGCTAGAATGTGTAATTTTGCAGAAATTATATTTTTTGTCATGCACTTCCGAATCTTCAAACTAATTTTAATATTGAGCGTGTTAGCCATTTCGAGCTATGCGCAAAATTCCATCAGCGGTAATTTATCTCAGCTAAAAAGCCAAACTATTCGTTTGGTGGGGTTTAATGGCTTTGGTATTTATACCCTTGATAGTACACAGGTAAACGAGCAGGGAGATTTTAAATTAACGTTTTCTGATAAAGACTTAGGCATGGGCTATATCACTGCTGCAGATAATAAACCCTATTTTGTAGTATTAGCTAAAGAACAAATTCAGATCAAGGGCGAAGTGCTGAGTGCCGCCGATGGCATAGTTATACTAACAGGAAACGAGAATATAGCCTTCGTAAATTATGCTAAAGAACATGCTAAGCGCGAACAAGCCTTGAGTGCATGGGATTATCTGCAAAAAATATATCTTGGCGATGCCTTATTTTTAAGTCAAAAAACAGCCCAAGCTTCCATCTTATCAGAGATACAACGCATAAAAAAACAAGATGCTGCCTTTCTTACAAATTTACCCGCATCATCTTATGTGACTTGGTATTTACCTGTACGTAAACTAATCAGTTCCGTGTCGGTGGTTGCGCAATACAAAACCGAGGAAATTCCAGCTACCATTGCTGCTTTTAGGAGTATAAACTATGCTGATTCCCGATTATACAAAAGTGGTTTGCTAAGAGACGCCCTGGAAAGCCATTATTGGTTATTAGAAAATAGGGGATTAGCTTTGGATACTATTTTTAAGGATATGAATGTAAGTACAGATGTGCTGTTGAAATCCGTTTCAAAAAATGAAAGCTTATACAATGAAATTACCAAATACCTGTTTGATTATTTCGAAAAACATAGTTTGTTTCAGTCGGCAGAATATTTAGCACTCAAAGCCCTAAGTCAAAAAACGATTCCCCTAAATTCTAATCTTTCTAAGCAATTAGAAACTTACCGAATCATGAAAATTGGCAATATCGCCCCTGATATTCTTTTTACAGGCGATATAGTTAAAAATGGTAGCGCAATCAATAGCCCTACTCGTTTATCAGAACTAAGCTCCAAGTACAAAGTGGTAATTTTTGGTGCCAGCTGGTGCACTGCTTGTTCCGAAGAAATGGCGCAACTACTTCCGCTCTATAAGAAATGGAATGCAAAAGGGATAGAAGTTGTTTTTGTATCAATGGACACCGATAAAAAGACCTTCCTAGAGTATTCCAGTGTGATGCCTTTCATAAGCACCTGCGATTATAAAAAGTGGGATACCCAAGCCGCTAAAGATTATTATGTTTCTAGCTCACCCACCATCTATTTATTGGGTAAAAACAATGAAATAATCTTGCGCCCTCGCTTGGTTAAAGCAATTGATGCCTGGGTTGATTATAATATGAAATAATTGGGAATGGCCAATGTGGGATATTGTCAAAACAGATAGACGGCTCCTCGATTCCTCAATTATTTTTTACAAGATATGCGTGGCATATTTTAAATCATAAAAACAAAAACCCGCAATTTTCCTCAATCCGGAATTACGACTGGTATGCTTGGGCATACGCTCTCCACTCAATAGTTCAAATTCTATTTGGTAGTGAATCCGACTGCCTTTTTCTCGCTTAAGTAATCAGAATTAGCTTCTTCTCCAAAATGCTCGGTATCAGTCGGGAGAATCTGTACAGGCAAACCAATGAGTTACATTCTGATTAATCGCATTCAGTTATAAAGGTTTAAAAAGGCTAATGGCTTTTGGAGTCACGATCTTAAACAATGCAAGCTTTAAAACAGCAATAAACAATAGAAATTTATGTACTGTAGAACAACAATGTTTTTATTATAAATATTGTTTAAGGGATTTATTCATAAATTATTTTTTTTAAGCTATAGGTAATTATAAATCACTTGAGCTAATAAATTTCGAAACTTCTTGAATTAGCGTCAAGTGCATTTTAATTTCTAATAAATCTATTTGGTCCTATTTTTTAAAAAATAGGACTGATTTCATCGCAGAAAGTCATAATGGATAAAATTATATGCTAAAATTTGCGTGCTGAAAAATATTCTTAGAAAAGCTATTGAAATCTAACTGTTCAAATAAAGTGAAAAAACAAAGCTTTGGTTTTTCTTTTATTTGGGTTTTAGACTATAGTGAATAGACTCTTTAAGATATAAATACTAAAGCTTTTGATCATACATAAAAAACTCATACTCAGTTTATGTTGATTAATGTGTTTTGAATTGATTCGGCAAGCATTAGTTATTTACGGCTATTTAAAATTGAAATCTAATAAAATCATGATAAATTCTACCCAAAAAATTGTTTTCACAAGTTTATTCAAATCAAAGTTCAAAGTTGTTTTTGTACTAGCTTTTCTTTTTTTGAATAGTTTAATGGCAAATAGCCAAACACTTATAAGTGTATCTTTTAATAATGGAGCTATCGGTGTTCAAGGAACTAATCCCCAGCAATTGAATAGCCTTCAAAGTTTTCAATCACTTCAAGTTTCAAAGGCGTTTTTTATACAAAACTCAAGTACAAATCAATTTTTTGCCCAAGGGAACGATATTCCCGGAACGTTGAGGCTAGTAACCACTTCTAATCAATTTTTAGATGTTGCTGGAGCCATTGTGTGGAGAGAGGGAAACAATGGTAGTTTTATCGGATTTATTCCTAATCCTACAAATGCCTTTTCGACTAACTTAAATACTGTTGGCGGAGCCAATTATACTATCAATCAAAATTCAAATTTTGCAATAGTATACAATAATAAGTCATTCACTTTCACAAGCGGAACATTAAGGGGAGATGCGGCAACCAGTTCTGTATTAAATGATCTGAACGATTATTTAGCAATTTTCAATGCTGCTCGACCAGCAGGTCCAGTAACCGTTACTCCACAAACTACGGCTTCTACTACCCCAACTATAACGGGTACAGCCACTTTAGGTAGTGGGGAAACGCTCAGTATTGAGTTTAATGGGGTTGTGTACACTACAGCTTCTGGAGTTGCAATTTCTGGAAATACCTGGTCTTTCACAGTTCCTAGTGCCTTGTCTGCGGGAACATATAGTGTTGTTGCAACTATTACTAAGTCTGGAGGATATTCCTTATCCGATAATACCAATGAAGAATTAATAATTTCAAGTGTAAACTTTGCCAGTTTAGGTTGTATTACCATAGTGGCAAGTGGCGGAGATGCTGTAGGGTCTACTTGGAACTATGCGAACAATACAATTACGCCCACTTCATCTACAGCTGTAAGTTTGAACGTTTCAGACGTGCTCGCAAAAATGGCTTCAGGGAACTTGAAAATCGAGTCAAATTGTATTATTGTAAATTCAGCGGTTACCAACAGCAGCAATGCATCTAGTCTAACACTCGGTAGAGTAGGAAGTACAAATACAGTAGTAATAAATGCTCCCATATCTACTGCTGGATCAATCATATCTTATGCTAATTTAATTACAACCAATTCAAATTTAACTAGCTCTGCCGCTGCAACCATTTCACTCTTAGCAAATAGTGGTCTTCGCTTTGGAAATGCGGGAATCACTTTGCAATCTCAAGGAGGAAACCTGATCTTATCATCAGACTACGATGCAAACAGTAATGGAAATATTATTTCGGAAGGAGCTTTAACCCTTACGTCCAATGGAGGAGCCATTCGATTGGGAGGTGGCTCAACGGGTACTGATTTTGCATACGGAACGGGTAATTCTAACCTTGCCTATGACAATCAAAATCCGGGTATTTGGGTAAAAGGCGCGGTAAATATCAATTCTGGTAATGGAGACATTTCTATAAAGGGATATGCTGCAAATGCATCACCGACAATACAACATGCAACCGCTTGGGGAGTTGGTCTTGGACTTGGCTCTTCAGTTTCATCTCCAGGAAATGCGGTTTCAATCAATAGTGGTTCGGGTAAAATATTTGTAGAAGGTTGGGCTAGGAACCCAACTGGAAGCAATTCCAATTCTTTTGGTGTGGTGTTTAATAACTGGGAGGGGATTACCACTCAACCCTTGACCATTTCTTCTGCAAATACCACAGCGGATGCAATCACGTTAATTGGTAATACTCAAAACACCATAAATGGCCAGCGCTATAAAAATAGCCTTCGTTTTTTTAGTGATGCAACGAGCATTACTGCCACAGGAGCAGGTGGTGGAATTACCCTTTCTGCGAAAACATTTGCTGGTAATGATCATCCTCAAATTGCTTGGGCTGGCGGAAATATTTTAGCCGCCTCAGGTCCAATTACCATTAATTCGGAAAAAGGCGCCTTGTATTTGGAAGGTGATTTGTACCTAGGTTCTAAAAGTGGAGTTACAGGAAACACAAGCAGTACCTCAACTATTCGCCTTTCTTTGGATAATTATATCGTTGCTTCCGGAAAGCAAACCAGAATAGCTTCGACGGGTCAAGCAACTATTGAACCTTTTGAAGCTAGTTTTAAAGATTATCTATCGATAGTTCAATCTTTCACTACAGCTACTGGATGGGCATTTAATCAAAATTCTCAGACTTTAACAGGTCTTACAATAGGTAAACCTTTGAATAACTCTGATGTCACGTTGGCAAATGCTGCCACCGTTGCGGGACCAATTACTGCTTATGGCAACGACGTGACAGTTTCTGGAGCCCTTGCTTCTACTGCGTCTGGTAGTGATGTATTGGTAAAATCATCGAGATCTGCGATTGTAACGGCTAATATCACGACCAATGGAGGAGACATTACCATTTGGACGGATAGCGATGCGAATGGAACAGGAGGAATTAGAGTAAATGATAACGTGGATCTAGATTCTAGAACACAGACAGACAGAACAGCAAGCACAAACACTACAGGTGGCGGTAAAATTTCTCTAGCGGGCGGCTTAGATGATGCAGGTGCAGCATCTGGTGCAGGTACGTTAACAACAGGTTTAACATCTGGAGATGGATATCCTGATGGATACGCTGTAAACTCAGGAAGTACAGTTACGCAATCTGGTATTGTTTTAGGTACAAGTACTTCAGCAACTGGTCATAATGCAAATATTAATTTGCTTTCTGGAGGTGGACATGTTCGTCTTCATGGATTGGTTACTTCGAATAATAATAGTAATGGCCCTACTGGTATTTTGGCCTTTCATGGACATACTATCAATGCAGGAACAAGTGGAGATATAGTTTTATTAGGTAATGCTGCCGTAACAATTGGGCAATATGCCTTTGGTTTGGATTTAGCCGCTTGGCGCGAAAATAGCTACACAGCAAGTGAAATAATTCGTACTGTAAATGGTAATATTTCTGTCATTGGTAGAGCTTCTGGCGGAACCGCCGAAAATATCGCAATAGCGATTGATGGTAAAGACGACAAACGTAATATTTTTGCAGCCACAGGAAGTGGAACCATAACATTTAATGGTTTAGCAACTGGTACCGCTGCTAGAGATTTTCGAATCACCAATGCCGATATTCTCTCTGCCAGTGGGGTAATTACCCTACAGACGGAAGGCTCTACTGGCATAGCTGTGGGTGGATATAATATTGGAGACGGATTATTTTTAGGCCAAAAAGCAGGCAGTTTGGTTACTGCGTCTACCAGCAATATAGTGCTAAAAACCAATGCCTTATCTACAACAAACAAGCCGATTGATTTTAATACAAGCGGTACCGTTACAATTGAGCCATTTGGCACTAGTTTTGGTGCAGCACAATCTATTTCAAACGTAACTTTTGCCAATACGATAACGAGTTTGACTCTTGGAAAATCAACGAATACCGCAGGTATTACCCTAGCCTCTCCAGCAACTATCGCTGGTCCGGTTACCATGCATGGAGGAGCACTTGCCATCAATTCGGCCACTACAGCAACTAACAGCAACATCAACCTTCACGCCACTGGCGCGGTAAGCCAAACAGCGGCTCTTACAGCCAATGGTTTAGGCTTACATGGTACAGGAACCTTCGCTTTAACGAATACTGGAAACAATGTAGCTACGATAGCTGGGGGAGACAATAGCAACAAGCTGGGTAGCTTGAGCTATGTAGATGCGAGTGGAGGATTGACGATTGGCACTGTGAACCCGACGGGGATTTACTCCACAGGAGTAGTTCTAATCGAGACTTTGTCTGGAAACCTGACCTTGTCAGAAAATGTGGCTACCACTAATACCACCGCGAATGCCATCACCCTAAATGCCGGCAAATCGACTGCAATAGGAACTGCTACTGGTGGAGATATCATAGTTTCTGGTACACCAACCCTGACCACCGGAACGGGAGGTATTGCCAGATTATTTAGTGGAAGTGAAGCATCGAGCACCAATTTAACTACCTTGGTTGGCGGATCTTCCAACAGAAGAAATGAGGTTGACGAAACAAGCGGTAGCTTTTCGCCTGTGCTTGCGGCAAATAATTCTTATGCCCTTTATAGAGAAGCATTAATTTGTTCACCGCTTACCGCACCAACCGCGCCAGCTACCCAGTTATTTTGTCCAGGGGCAACAGTTGTTACCTTAGTAGCTACAGCTGGTTCTGGCGAAACTATACAGTGGTTTACGGCGCCTACAGGCGGTACGGCACTTGCCACATCTGCTTCTTTAACATCAGGCATTTATTATGCGGAAGCAATTAATTCTAATAACTGTGTAAGCCCCAGAACAGCAGTTACTGTGGCTACAAATAATGCACTTCATTTTGATGGTACGGATGATAAGGTAAATCTAACTTCAACTTCATTGCAGGATGGTGCAACAGCTTTTACCATTGAAGCCTGGATTAAGCCTGATAACTCAAACTGGGATGATCGGTACCATGCTATTTTTGGCAATCAAACAAGTGGAGATGCTAATTCAAGAAATCCATCATTCTATTTAAAACAAGGTAAAA
>NZ_JBIILQ010000274.1:0-3336 GCF_044232565.1 Daejeonella sp.
ATTATTTCGATTGGTCTGAAGCAGTAAAAACGGCTCCTTCACATCGTGTTTTGGCTTTAAGAAGGGCTGAAAAGGAAATTATTCTTAGCCTTGACATTGAAGTGCCTGAAGAGGATGCATTCCATCTCTTGGAATCGTTTTTTTTGAAGGGTACAAATGCCGCATCACAACAGGTGTGCCAAGCTGCAGCCGATGCCTTTAAGCGTTTGTTAAAACCTTCTATGGAGACTGAAATACGCCTTCTAACAAAGAAAGTAGCCGACACAGAGGCGATTCGTGTTTTTGCGGATAATGCCCGTCAATTATTATTGGCTGCACCGGTTGGACAAAAACGTATTATGGCTATCGACCCCGGTTTTCGTACCGGTTGTAAATTGGTGATTCTTGATGAGCAGGGTCAGTTGATAGAAAATACGAATATTTATCCCCATAATGGAAATGAATCGGCAAAGGAGGCCGAGAAAACGGTAAGATTTTTAGCAGATAAATATAAAATTGAAGCCATAGCTATTGGAAATGGGACCGCAGGTCGTGAAACGGAGACTTTCGTGCGCGCTATGCACATTCCAGATCTAATTGTGGTGATGGTGAATGAAAGTGGCGCTTCCATCTATTCCGCTTCGGATGTGGCAAGAGAGGAGTTTCCTGATAAGGATATTACGGTTCGTGGAGCAGTTTCTATTGGTCGAAGATTAATGGACCCACTTGCCGAACTCGTTAAAATTGATCCAAAATCAATAGGAGTAGGTCAATATCAGCATGATGTGGATCAAAATCAGCTTCAAAGTTCACTCGATGATACCGTAATTAGTTGTGTAAATTCTATTGGTGTGGAGTTAAATACCGCTTCGAAGCAGATTTTATCGTATATCTCGGGCCTCGGACCGCAACTAGCTCAAAACATTGTCGAATACCGCAATAAAAATGGCGCATTTAAGCGTAGAAACGATCTGAAGAAGATACCTCGCTTGGGTGATAAAGCTTTTGAACAGGCAGCCGGATTCTTGCGTATTCGCAATGCAGAGCATCCTTTGGATAGTAGTGCAGTGCACCCTGAACGTTATTCTTTAGTTGAGCAAATGGCCAAAGACCTAAATTGTACGCTTGAAGATTTGATGAGAGATGATCAGCTAAGGAAAAGAATAAAGCTTCAGAACTATGTTAGCGAAACAGTTGGTTTACCAACTTTAAATGATATTTTGAATGAATTGGCTAAACCGGGACTTGATCCACGTGATCAATTCGAAGCTTTCAGCTTTTCGGATGGGATTAATGCCATTACCGATCTTCATGTTGGAATGACCTTACCAGGAATTATTACGAATATTACAGCTTTCGGCGCCTTTGTGGATATTGGTGTTCACCAAGATGGCTTAGTGCATTTGAGTCAGATGTCTAATAAATTCATTAAAGACCCAAATGAAGTTGTAAAGGTAAGTCAGAAGGTGATGGTCAAAGTTACAGAGGTGGATATTTCGCGTAAGCGAATTGCCCTTACAATGAAAACGGAGGAAAAACCAGCACCAAGACCAAGGCCTGTGGAGCAACAAACAAAACCACAGCCACCACTACTTAAACCTCCAACTCAAGCACCTAAACCTCAATCTAAAAAAGCTGATGTGAGCTCGGATGAGCCTCAATCTGATTTGGCAATAAAATTAGCGGCTTTGAAGGGGAGATTTTCGTAAATTTAATAAAGTATCGTCCTTACACATTTTTTATTTTTTGGTTGCTTCTGTTATAAGGTTACAGGTTTCGTAAAGCGAGTATGGAGACTCTCACTTTTTGCTAATCCTAAAAGTGCTAGCGCAGCTCTACAGACAATGTGCGAATTAAAAGAAGATCGACGTATTTAACTGACAACCGATAACTCTCCTAATATAAATAATACTTATAAGTGATAACCAATACCCATCAACTCATTTACCTTTTCTCGTATCTTTAGGCCATGAATAATTCATTCGATGCTGTAATAATTGGTGGTGGTGCCTGCGGACTCATGTGTGCTGTGCAAGCAGGGTATCTAGGTAAAAGAACGCTTATTCTAGAAAAGAATGAAAAAGTAGGTGCCAAAATCCTTATTTCTGGCGGTGGCAGATGTAATTACACTAATTTATATGCTTCTGAGGTTAATTTTATCTCTGAAAACTCGCATTTCTGTAAATCTTCATTATCGCAATACACCGTGGAAGATACTATAAGCTTTTTTGAGAGCTTTGGCATCACGGGGCAAGAAAAAACTTTGGGTCAGCTATTTCCAGATAGTAATAATGCTAAAGATATTGTTCGAGTCTTCGAATCGCTTTGCGCGGATTTAGATCAAAAAATTATGACCAATGCGGAAGTAAAAGAGGTACAGAAACTTGATTCTGGAGAGTTCAAGGTAAGCTATTCGCATCAAACTAAATTAAAAGAAGTTATTGTCCCAAGTGTAGTTATTGCTTCTGGTGGATTGCCTATCGCTAAAATGGGAGCTACTGATTTTGGCTTGAGGATAGCACGCCAATTCGGACTCAGAATTACTGAGACAGCCCCAGCATTGGTTCCCTTAACTATAACCGGTAAGGATGCTGAGTGGTTCACAAAACTTAGCGGCAATTCTATTTTTTGTAGGGTTTCTAATGATCAAATTAGCTTTGAGGAGAATATCTTATTTACACATTGGGGACTCAGCGGTCCGGCAATTTTGCAGATTTCATCTTATTGGAAGCCTGGAGAATCAATTCATATAGATCTTCTTCCCAATCAAAATATTAGTGATATTATCCTGGCTCAAAAACTAGTAAATGGCCGTAAAACGCTTCTATCTTTGCTCTCTGATCTCTATACTAGAAAGTTTGCGGATGCATTAGATAAATACCTTCCAGTAGAAAAGAATTTGGCTTCTTTAACAAAGGAAGATTTAATTTTAATAGATCAAAAAATCCATCAATTTGATGTGAAGGTGGCGGGCGACAAAGGTTATGATAAAGCCGAAGTGATGAGGGGTGGAGTGGCTACAGATGAGCTTTCTTCTAAAACATTGGAGTCGAAAAAGGTTCCGGGATTGTATTTTGGAGGCGAATGTGTTGATGTAACCGGCTGGTTGGGTGGTTATAACTTTCAATGGGCTTGGTCGAGTGGTTTTGTTATTGCACAACATATTTAAGCAACTAATTTTGAACAAGGAACAATGAATAAGGATTAATGTACGGCCTAGATTTCGTTAGCCTGTAAACTGACAACGGCCAACTGATTTAGAATAAGGATCAAAGATTTAAGACAAGATTATAGTAATCTTGAGATTTCTATGCTACACTGAAATGGCTTCGAGAACCTCAGCCACCGGGTATCTGA
>NZ_JBIILQ010000072.1:0-10860 GCF_044232565.1 Daejeonella sp.
GTAGAAACATTTAATGTTTTATTATTTAAACTCTCTTTTGCATCCAACGCAGTAGTCACATCAGATAAATTCGCTTTAAGGGCTAGGGATGTTGCAACATCTGCTGTATTTGATTTTAAGGATAGTGCAGATAAAGTGGCATAAGCACTTAAATCTTGATCGCCCGTATTACTTCCTGAAATAGCAGCCAGTTTTGTTTTTTCTGCTGTGGTATAATCGTTAGTGGATAAGCTCTTACCAGATATTTTATCCACTTTAGTATCCAAATAATTCTGGATATCGTTGGTATTTAATTTTAAATTGAGAGCAGTTTGTGTTGCATTACTAATTTGCTTGTCTGCATCTGCGGTATTATTTACGTTTTCTAAACCAACTTTTGATTTACTAATGCCCGGTGCTATTTTTGAATCGGTAACTGAGTATTCTGCAAGTTTGTTGGTGCTAATACTACCATCAATTATTCCTGCTGTGGATATGGCAATTTTATTGTCTAAGTCTGTTTGATTAATAATTAAGATCCAGGCCCCGGCTGTATAGTAATAAAAGCCAATTGGTGCTGTGGTTTGATAAATTAATAATCCATCAACAGGCTTTTCAATCGCATTTTTTTGTGCAGCTGTAATTCGCGGAATTAAGATTCCTTTATCATTATTTATAGAACTTACTTCAAGTGCAGCCGAAGATGCTGGTGTTTTAGTACCTATGCCAACTTGAGCAAACGTATAGACCGAATTGAGCATGCAATAAATGCAAAAAAAAAGGGAGATCTTAATTTTCATGGTAAGCTTGAGAAGATTTTTTAACGAATTAGTTTTTTTTTGATGCAAAAACTGATCAAATCTCAAAACTAAATAAATGAAATTCATGATGTACATACAGCAGTATGGCGATAGTCCAAAATCGTAAATATTGGACTATTTTATCTCGAGAGTTAATTTTGTTGGGCCATTTTGGGCGAAGCCTAACTCTTTAACGTTCTGATAGTCACAAATTCAATCATCGCATTATTTTGCATCTTTCGTAGAAGAGGGGAGAAGAAACGCAACCATTTTTGGTGGGGTTACTTGTTTACCCCTGGTCGGTGTTTTCCTTTAGACTTGTAAATAAAAAACAGAGTATAGAACTTGTGGTTTACAATAGTTAGAAGGGCAAATTCAGGGTTTTCAAATTAATGAAAGCCAAAGTGATGAATTAATTAGTGAACCATCATTTCATCTGATCAATGGTATCAACGAACCAGCCTTAACTATCTCCACTTTTATGTGTCTTTTCTAAAATAATATCACCTTTTTGTTGAGGTGATATATTAAACAAAGGGGATTTAAAGGTTAGCGATGCGCTAAGAATACTGACAATAGGGTAGGGTGGTGATGCGGAGAGCATCTACCAAAAGAAAAATAGAGCAACTCAGACTTGCTGATGCTTCATTATAATTTTATTAAAATATAAAACTATTGTTTATTTGAATTTTGATCGCTTTTCATTGGAATCTTTAAATTCAGTGTTTGACATTCTACTAAACTCTTTTAGTGTTCCGATGATGAAAATTGCAAATAGCACAACAATTATAATTGTTAAAATTATTATATCTATCATACTTTAATTTTAGAATTAATATAAATCAAAAAACCCAAGATAGTTGGCGGCCATAATCCGATAAAAATAGCTTTTTCAGTGTTTCCTTCAACAATATAGAAATATTCACTTATGAATATTAAGGAAACTACAAATAACAAAATCAGAATCTCAATTAATTTTATTTTTTTCATAGTTTATAGGTAATTCATAAATATAAATTAAAAATGTTAAGCTCGCAATAATTTATGGATAAATCAGTGCAACCTGATAGTGAGCTGACAATTGAAATTGAGAAAGCTGAAAAATTGATAGATATTAAAGTATTAGCTCATATTATCGTCTCAATTAGTCGATTTTGCAGCTTTGATAATGATGGCTTCTTATGTTTGTGAATTTTTTAGACTAGAAGACTAGCCCTGAAGTATTTCAGAGAATCCAGGATTAAGAGCAATAATGAAAAAAAAGGTTATAATTGTATTGATTAATCTTTTTTTATTAGCTATGGATAAATTATCTGATTTTTTCAAAAAGTACCGAAGCGAGGTAATAGTGGGTGCGATAGTGTTTCTGTTTTTAGTTTTCAGAGATGTAATCAAGAATTTCCTCTAGTGGCCATGCTAAATCGGCTCTGGTTGTTGCTCCCCTCGTTCAGCGTTAATTTTAAAAAATTGCAAATAGTTTAAACTAGCATATTGATATTATGGAGATATTAGCTCCTTTATTTGGGATATTTACTTCTATCATACTAGTTTACTACCTAAGTTCATTGAATAGATCAAATCTATTCTTGGCACTTTTTTTTCTCTGCTGCAACCTCATAGTTTTGGTTTATTTTGGCTTGCATTTCACCAAAAGTTTGTTCTGGGAAGGGGTATGTTTTGTGAATTTTCTCCCTCTCTCTTATTTGCTAGGTCCCTTAATGTTTTACTATGTAAAAAATACGGTCAGCGAAAATAAAAAATTTAATAAAATTGACTTATTGCATCTTCTCCCAGCCTTACTAACTGTACTAGCTTGCTTACCTTATACTACCTTGCCATTTGAGGAAAAAATTCAAATTGCGCATCAAATTGTAAATATTACCGAAGTGTACAATGTTGATTTTTATTGGGTTTCTTTTGAATTTATACTGTTTAGTCGATCGCTACATCTACTTATTTATGCCATACTCTCAGTCGCTTACTTTATTTGGTATAAAAACAAATTATTAAAAAAATATGGCTCTTTACCTTCTAATCATCAAGTAATAAAAAGGTGGATTTATACCTTGGTTTTCATTCAACTGGCAATTGCAATTAATAGCCTAGGGCACATGACTACCATTTACCAGCATGAATTTAAAATTTTAGGATTAGAATCGACTGAAATATTTTCAGAACAATATTATTTCAGAATATGTGGTGGTGGATTTTTTATACAAAATTTCATTCTCTTTTTATTCCCAAAGGTATTGTATGGAAATATATCCTATGATGAGCGAAGCAACCATGAACCTTTTTATCAGGAATTTAAATTGAATCTCCCCAAAAAGACCAAGCCTGCTACAATTAATGAAGACTTTAATCTGATCCTTAATAGCTATTTAATGGAGCTGCCCTTTATAAAAAAAGACTTTTCATTATCGCAAATGTCGTTCGACCTGAAAATTCCCGCAAGATTTTTATCCAACTACTTCAATAATGATTTAGATAAAACATTTGGCGAATGGAAAAATGACCTTCGCATAGCCCATGTTTGCCAAATGATAGCAGAAGGGAAAGCAAAAGTATTTACCATTGAAGCTATTGCCACAAATGCAGGATTTGTTTCCAGATCTAAATTTATTGATGCCTTTAAAGCCAGAAATGGTGTTACCCCATCGGTATTTATTAAAAACGCGGAATTGCAAGTCAGTTAACAAAAAAAGCTAATGCTTGATGCATTAGCTTTTTTAAAATTGGTCTGTAAATTAGCGTGGCATTAATCCTAATTGCTGAAGGAAATCCAAATTATCAAAGTAATCTTGCTCTTCAACAATTTTACCTCCAACAATTTTTGCAATAGTACAGCCTTGTAGGCTTATCGATTTTCCAGTTGCAGGAATGCCGAAAAACACACCCGTATGCTTGCCTTTAAAAACCCATTGTTTAACCAATTTGTCTCCTTGAGCAAACATATCCTTAACAATAAACTCTCTCTCCGAAAATCCCGTTACAAAATTTGCATAATGTGCTTTAGCGGCAGCTTTACCTCTAGTTTCTGGCACAGTGTGTAATACTATGCTGTCTGCATAAGCTGTATCCAAAATATCAACTTTCCCCTCATTAATGGCAACCTCCCAAACATGGGTGTAAAATTTAATGTTGTCCATTGCCAACTGTTCTTTTTTTGCGCTTTCGGTATTACAGCCTAAATTGAAATACTTATTAATAGCGTGAATAATATTTTTTTCATATTTCCTAATTTGAGTAAGTTCAAAATTATCCACAGGCAAATAGATTTAAAAGGTTTGGAAGTTCAAATTTGTTCCCAAAAACAATAAGGGAACAATGATTTTAGCATTTTCGAACATTCCACAGGGTTATTGCTTTTACTTTGTTAATCAATTCACTTATTTCTCACATTTTAAAAATTATTAAATGAAAAAATTATCCCTAGCGCTTTTCGCTACTATTGTAGCAGTTGCCATTTTCTCCTGTTCTCCAAAAAAAGGATCTACTATTGAATCAGATCCACATGTATTAGGTTTTAGCGTAGATAGTTCGGCCAATATTAACACGGTTTTAGCAACTATTGACGACATGGCTATCTACGACAGTGTGAGTTATAAATCGAAATACGTAGATACCGCATTTTTCAATGACAATCTGAGCGAAATGACCATTAAGGAAAATGTATCTCTAATTACAAAAATCAAAAATTTAGGTGTTGTTCTGAAATTAGTTAAAATAAATGCCATTTGGGAAACAAATAGAAACACGCCTCTTCGTAACTCTCAAAACTTTGTACATTCTATATACACTATTAGCTACACCAGAGATGGTAAAACAGTAAATAATGTAGTTTCACAAATTGACGCCTTTAACAAAGAGGGAAAAATTATCGAAGAATGGCTATTCTATGATAGTAGTGAGCTAAAAGAATTGATGAAATAATTCAAACATAAAATTAAAATTCAAACAAAATGAAATTAGTAAATAACAGTTTTGTAGCAATGCTTATTGTCTTCGGATTGTTCACGATAAGTTGCAAAAATACTAATCCAGAGAGTGATAATACTTTTGATTTGGCTACAGCTAAGCAAGAAATTGAAGCTGCCAATAAAAATTTATTGTCTATGTTAAGCAAAAAAGATTCCGTAGGCATTGCGAATGAAATGTACACTTCTGATGCAAAATTTATGGACTTAAATCGGCCTAGCTCAGTAGGTACTGCACAAATTCAATCCTTATTTAATGAATTTATTACTGCAGGGCTTATGTTTGAGCTAAACACAGTTGAAGTTATAGGTAATGAAGAACTATTGGTTGAAGAAGGTACTTATGACATAATTGCTGCCGACAAAAAAGTTGATACAGGCAAATACATTGCAATTTGGAAAAAAATAGATGGCAAATGGAAAATGTACAGAGATTGTCCAAGTTCTGATTTAGCTGTTGCTAAATAATTTTTTTTAATATTATTAAAGGGTTATAGTTTTTAAGCTATAACCCTTTTTTATTTTTAAATCATCAAAATGATTAGCTATTCTTTCAGAATAGTTTCGGCTCTCAAAACGTCTTTTGCTTTATTAAAATAAAGACTTTGCACTAAAATATAATCGGTATCATAGGTGCTCACCACAAAAATCGGAATTTTGTTATCTGCCAATGGCTTAGATAAGGATGCAATAATTCCTGTAAGAGAAAAGTCTAGGGGACCTTCTATTTTAAATGCCCTCCAATTTTCTACTTTTTTCACATCAGCAGGGACAAAAGTCTGATCACATACAATAGATAACTCATCAGCTGTTTTGTTTATTGAGTAAAATGAAGATTTAAACACCCATAAAGGTACTTTAGTGGTATTGTCAAAACGACAAATTGCAAATGATTCTGGTAAAATGGATAAGTTGATTTTTGCGGTTTGTGCGGATGCGATTTGGCACAAAATGGTTAATAGTAGTACTAAAATGTTCTTTTTCATGTATTGCATAATTTTAAGGTTGTTTTATCAGTCCCTAAAACTACCACTTACATCAAAATAATTCCTTGAAATCCGTTTTATTTTGTTCCAAAATGAGAATTAGGAACAAATGGCTTTAAAATTCAGAAATTCATTGTTTTTAGACGGCTTTAAATCAACTTTTTGTTTTAAAGCAATTAATCGCTAAAAAAAGATAAACTCAGAATTTCGCATAATTCAAAATCTAATTAAGCAATTATAGAGAACTTTGTTAAGCGCTAGGCCTTCCTTCTCCTTTTCAATGCATGTAAAAAACACCCTGCCAGTATACAATATTCCTTAATTTTCTCATGTTTTCATATATCTCCTAACGAAAGAATGCCATTTCTTGAAATTTATTTGTTCAAAAAATTTATTTTATGTTACTTTGTAGTTCAAAGTACTTTTTAATAAATAGAAGTGGAAAACAAAAACAATACCCAACTAGATAGTTCACCCAATAATGGTTCATTAGCACTTAAAATTATTAACGGGCTATTCGGATTTCTAGCATTTTCAATAGGAATAGTGAATACCTTTTGGGGTAAACCTGCAGGCTTTGGTGTTTTTATTATGTTACTTTCTCTTGTTTATTTTTTGCCTGTCAATACCATCCTTAAAAGGGTCCTCGGATTTAAAATTCCGCGTTTGGGAATTTTAAAAATTCTTTTGGCGCTTTTTATTCTTTGGTCATCAATAGGGGTAGGCGAATTATTCAATAAAATTGAGGTGATGTTGAACTATTTTCAAGCAAATTAAACAGGTAAAATCTTTAATCAAACAAAAAAATCATGACAAAAAACAATAGATTAATTGCTATCATGCTCTCAGTAGCGTTTATCTTGCTTATTCCCTTTGTGGCAATGCAGTTTACAAATGAAGTTAATTGGGACTTATTTGATTTTGTGGTTGCGGGGGTATTATTAATGGGTACTGGACTAACAATTGAATTGGCAATTAGAACAATTAGGAACAAGAATTATCAAATTGCTTTAATTGCGGCCATTTTATTTTTGCTTTTCCTTGTTTGGGCAGAGCTTGCTGTGGGTATTTTTGGTTCACCAATTGCTGGAAGCTAATTCTTGAAAACGAAAGATAATAATCAAATCATGAGATTTTTTAGTTGGCTTTTTAGCTTTTTCTTAATAGTTGTCGGGCTATTGAACATTGTTCTAGTGCATCCAGTACCAGGTCTTATTTACCTAGTCCTTTCGATCATTTACCTGCCTCCGGCATACTCATTATTCCAGACAAAATTGGGTTTATCTATACCAAACTTAATTAAAATCATCTTGGCAATAGTAATTTTTATGTTTACACTAGGGGTTAGTGATTTAGGAGATATGATTGATAAGCTTTGAGATCTAGTTCTGGGCGGTATTGCCTTTTGCCCAATAACTAATTAAAAAACACAAGTTTAGCTCTGGTTTTGTTGTCACCGTAACAATACTTCTTTTTTAGTTCGCTTTACAAAGAAGAATATTCAATTGTGATCTAGATTTTTTTATAAGCGGTGAACGCTAACTATAGGGATAAGTACTGTGGTTACAACACCGTTCAAAGGATGGGTCTTTGTAAATTTAAACTTAGCATCTATCATTCAAAACATCTTCTTTAAACTGGGAAATCTGTTTTTTCATATCCTGTATTTCCTTCATTTTTTGTTCTAGAGAAATAAGTTTCTGTTCTAAAATTTTTACTTTTTCCTCTTTGCTAAATTTATTGTTGTACCAAGCATCTATGATTTGACCTATCTCCTTGATTGTAAAACCTACGGATTTGGCATCATTAACAAACTCTAATTTCTCAGCCGTCTCCTCATTATAATGGAAATAATTATTGGATTTAACATTCTCATCCCGCTTTCCTTCAATCAATCCTGATTTTTCGTAAAAGCGGATGGTGTGGACAGATATTCCCGTGATTTTAGATAGTTCGTTTATGAGCATGCTACAAATATAAGTTGTTGAAAAATAAATATCAAGTATAGACTATGCTCTAATGTTGTAAGTTTGAATTTAAGCCAATATGTTTGTCGGAATTTAAATAACGACACTATGAAAAAGACTATACTTATTACTGGTACATCCAGTGGGATTGGCAAATCCACCGTGTTTGAATTTGCTAAAATGGGCTGGAATGTAATTGCAACCCAAAGGAATCCTGAAAATGAATCTGACTTTAATAAGCTAACTAATGTCAAACTATATGCTTTAGATGTTTGTAATTTGGATAGTATCATGCAAACTCTATCAAAGGTTCACCTAGACTATGGCAAAATTGATGTAATCGTAAATAATGCTGGTTATGGAGTTGATGGTGCATTTGAAGCCATGTCTGATGAGGTAATTGAAAAACAATTTAATACTAATGTTTTTGGTTTGATGCGGGTTACAAGAGAGGCAATCAAGTTAATGAGACCTGCAGGTGGGGGTACTATAATTCAGATTTCAAGCATGGGCGGTAAAATCACTTTCCCTTTATACAGTATTTACCATGCGACAAAATTTGCTGTGGAAGGTTTTACCGAATCATTGCATTATGAATTGGCTCAGTTCAATATTAAAATGAAATTGATTGAGCCTGGCCCCATTGTTACCGATTTTTATGGTAGGAGTAGGCAGTTTATTAAACCAGAGGACACTAATTTATATGATACCTTCATTCAAAAGTTTAATGATGCCGCCCAGAAAGTGATGAAAGATGCCGAGGGACCAGAAGTTGTTGCCAAGATGATTTATAAAGCGGCAAGCGATAATAGTAATCAAATGAGATATGCTGTCGGAAAACCTGGTCCGATGTTATTGAAATTAAGAAAACTACTTTCAGATAAATTGTATTTTTTAATGGTGAGGAAGAGCTATAATCTCTAATAGCACAAATAAAGGGAAGTCTAATATTTACCCCTTTGTTTGGACACAATAATTATTAATAGCTGTACACATACCAAGCTCTGGATTAATTATAAAATACCATCATTCCTGATGGTATTTTTCGTTTATGCCTGTTAATAAGGTAGTTATTTTTTCGTTTTCCTTGTTTTTTTTGGAAAGCTTTACTTTGGTTTTGTTTTTATTGTTTACATTTAGGTAACACTTTTCGATATAAAACAACAACTAATCTAATTTTTTAATTCATTACTCGTCTTTTATTCTTAGTATTTTTAAGAGCTACCTAGATTAAAATTAAGATAGTGTTTTTTGATTTTAGCGGTTTTAAATTTTAAGGTCGGAGGTTTAGTTCTAATTAATTATTGAGTTTAAACTATAATTAGCAATCTGAATGAAGAATTTATTACAAGCCGCTGGAATTTACTTCGATTTATATTTTAGCCCCCAAAATGTACGCAAAGTTGAGCTTTTTATACTTAGGGCGGCCATTTTAGCCTTTTTAATCCACCTAGTAGTGATTTTTTTAGGCAATAATTTTCTCTATTTCAAAAACTTCGAGCATAGCTATTTAAAAGCTATTTACACGCCATTTAGTTTCATCTTATTCTACGAAGTTTTTCTATTAGTAATCATATTACCTAAGTCAATTTCCGAATTTATTGGGAAGCAATTTGAAGTAATTACACTTATTACCTTGCGGAGCTTTTTCCATGACATAGCAGATTTTGATTTAAAAGCTTCCATCGATATAAATAATCCTGAATATATTTATCTACTCTATGATTTATGTGCAGCCCTAATTATGCTGAGTCTAACCATTCTTTATTATCGGATTTATCAAAACAATCGAAAATCTGAAGTATTGAGCGAGCTTAATAATTTCATTAATATTAAAAAAATGGTCTCTTTAGGGATGATTTTGATATTGCTGTTATTGAG
Source organism: Daejeonella sp. (assembly GCF_044232565.1). GTDB lineage: Bacteria > Bacteroidota > Bacteroidia > Sphingobacteriales > Sphingobacteriaceae > Daejeonella. The sequence continues at coordinate 9,591 of NZ_JBIILQ010000072.1, forward strand.
TATTAGTAGTTTTTTTACTTGGGGTATGGATATGGTACATGCATTGAGGTTCAATGAAAATTACCCTAATCCCAACACTGTTTTTTATGCAGATTTCTTTTCAATTATGATTTTCGTAGATGTATTGCTACTGATTATTTCATTTATGTATCACTTTTCATTTTTCACCATTTTTAGAAATGCAAGTTTTATTATAACCACCATTTTAATTAGGATGTCATTAACAATTGACAAGCCGATGAACTATGTGATTATTTTAATCGGATTTTTGTTTTCTATTTTAACTTTTTACCTCTATAGCCTGCGGAAATCGAATGTTAAGAGTTAGAGGTGGTACGTTGACAACACCGACCACAAAAAGTATTACTAGAGATTGCTTTTCTAGGCACGCAATAACATTGGTGGTATTAACTCCAACCGCAGGAGTTACCGACCAGAGTAGGAATCTAGATCTTAAAAACTAATCTTCATTGATTTTATAACTCTTTAAAATCAGCGCATTATGCTTTTCTAGAAGCCTGATATATTTGTCTTTCCAAATATCTCTTTCTTTAAGAGCCTCAGCCAAAGTATGTGTCGTGTAGGCATTTATTGGTTCTTTTATCTCACTAAAATAACTGACAAGCTCAGGAAACTCGACTGTGAAATCATGATTTAGAGCTTTTCCGTATTTGATTAAGATTGAGAAATCTAGGTCAGGTTTTGCAAAATGCCTGTATACGGTAGTCCGATCATAGCCCACTCTTTTGGAGAGCTCAGTTAGTGAAAATCCACTGGTCTTAAAGACTTTATCTAAAACTTTACCCCTGTTTATCAGCATGTTGCAAATTAAAGCAACATTAATAGCTACTAAAACAACAAAAAATGTAGTTTTTAATTAAATATACATCGTTTTTGTATTATATTGTTGTATAATTTATCTTGGAATGTTTATTTGATCAATAAAAATTAGCAAATCATGAAAAAACTGGGACTAATATTTTTTTTTATTGTGCTTCTAGCTGGCTGCGGTGAGTCGCAAGATGAGCTAGCTGAGCAAAAGATATTGCTTCACGACTTCAAATTTTATCCAAAACAGAATAGATCGGTAAGTAATTTAACCTGTGAATGTAATGGTGGAGTTTATCTTCCTGCCAGCTATGGTCTTGTAGCTTATGATTAGGATGTTTGAGGTCGAACAATTTATCAAATCATTTTTTAACTAAACCAAATACCTTCTGCTAGGTATAAACTAGATATTTTTTAAGTCTATAGTAAGTTTTAATAACCT
>NZ_JBIILQ010000073.1:0-10847 GCF_044232565.1 Daejeonella sp.
CCAAAAGGGGTCAGCAAGGGACTAAAATTGAGAATTTTCAGCTTATTCACATCCGATAAGGTAAAAGCATAAAAATCAGGTTTTAAATTTACTAAAGCTTCTTGCATCATTCCGGAACTACTGATTCCCAAAATTGATTGAGCAGATTCAAAAGCTTGGATATCGCTTTGAGCGCCCAAAATAAATAAACGTGATTTATTGCTAATCTGACGCAGAATATCCACAGCTCCATTTGCTTTTGAGGGTAGCTGATGAAGAATAATTAGATCCGCATCACGGCTGTCAGATACTTTAAAATCGTTAGCTAGAACCACTTTAACGGCATAATTTTTATTATTCTCAAGAGATTGCTTTAAGGCTGTTATATCGGGATGAGGCGCATTAGAGAGAATTAAAACCTGCTTCTTAGCATTGATTACATCTATAAAAATGGATTGTGAATTATTTTCTGGCGACCATTCATTGTTGAGCTTTGAAACCTGAATCTTAAATTCCTGCAATCCTAGACGATTGGCGGGAATATTAACTTTAATACTTTGCCTAAATTCATCCGAATTAATAGAGAAAGACTTGGAATAAACAATTCCAGTGGGTGCTGAAACCGTTAAAATTGAGGAGCTTCCCTTAGCTTGGAAGGCCTCCAAACTGATTTCTATCTCAGAATCAGTTTCCAGATAGGCAATTTCATTATAATTTACATTGGCTATAAGAAGATCACGTTTGGCAATAGTATCGCCAAGAGCGATGGCATAAATAGGAACAGGAAGCTTATTACTTTCATATTGCGGATTCCCTCCTCGATTGTAAATACCATCACTTGCTAAAATTATTGCTCCAATATTCCGATTTGAAAATTGATTGTCAATCTGCTTAAAAACTGCAGAAATATCCGTCTGATTACCATCAAAATTCGTGTATAAGCCATCTTTTAAGCTAGAATCAAAATGGAATATCCTAAGCTCATAATCAGCTGAGAGATCTTTTTCAAGATTTTTAATCTGGCTCGCATAACTTTTCGCATCAAAATTTACAGATTTTGAACTTAAAATCGAGGATGAATTATCTAAAGCAATTAAAATCAATGGTTTTTCGAGCCTCTCCTTGGTAGTTTTTACCATTGGCGCAACTAACAAAAAAGCAATCAATGAAATTAAAGTCGCACGAATGAAAAAAAGTATTCTTTTAAGATTTTTTTTCAGATTAGGTGAGCTCCCATACAAAACAAAAGCATAGGCAATTCCCAGACCTAAACACCCTAGGAGCCAAAAAAATGAATGCGTTGTAAATTGTATTTGAAACAAAAAAGGCATATTATAAATCAGATGGGAGATATGAGATGTGAGATGTGAGATATGAGATATGAGATGTGAGATATGAGATTTGAGATATGAGAGTCTCAAATCAATTGTCTATTGTCTCATATCTATTGTCTCATATCTAACTACTCAATACTAAGTACTAAGTACTAACTAAAGCATACCACCATCAACCGGAATAACCTGCCCCGTGATATACCCACTCATATCAGAGCCAAGGAACACGCATAAATTGGCAACATCATCCGTTTCGCCGGCACGTTTCAAAGGAATAGCTTGAGCCCATCCTTCAACAACTTTAGGATCAAGCACATCGGTCATTTCTGTGCGGATAAACCCTGGCGCCACCACATTGGTACGTATATTTCTAGAGCCAAGTTCTTTGGCCACTGATTTTGAAAAGCCTATAATTCCTGCTTTTGAAGCAGCATAATTTGCCTGCCCGGCATTACCCTGAACCCCAACCACAGAACTCATATTGATAAAGGAGCCCTTGCGGTTCTTCATCATTACTTTAGAGGCAGCCTTGGTTATGTTAAAAACAGATTTCAAATTGGTGTTTAGTACATCATCCCAATTTTCTTCAGTCATGCGCATCAAAAGACCATCCTTAGTAATTCCAGCATTATTAACCACGATATCGATTGTACCGAAATCAGCAACAATGTCAGTGATAAGCTTTTCAGCATCATCAAAATTAGAGGCATCCGAACGATAACCTTTCACTCTAGTACCAAAACTTTGTAATTCTTGCTGAAGTGCTTCACCCTTCTCAACAGAAGAAAGATAAGTAAATGCCACATCAGCACCATGCTCCACAAATTTCTCAGCTATCTTTCTACCGATACCTTTTGAAGCACCAGTTATTAATGCTATTTTTCCTTCGAGTAATTTCATATTAAATATTAAAACTGTGAAATTAGGGTTTTTATTAAAAATATCATATTAATTATCGCAGAAAGCAATATATGGAAAATGTTGAAGAGTTTTATGACCATTTAAGCAGCAGCTATTCAGATTTAATTAGGAAATGTGTACCCCGCTATGATGAGTTATTAAACAATATGTTTTTATACTTAAACCCTAATTTTAAGCCTTTGCGGATTTTAGATTTGGGTTGTGGGACGGGTAATCTTACTCAAAAAATAATTGAGCAATATCCTGATGCTCAGATTGATGCGCTAGATCTTTCCGAAGATATTTTGGGGGAGTGCAAGAAACGCTTTGCCAATAAATCAACTATAAACTACGTGCAAGCCGATTTTAAAGAAATGCATTTACCAGCCACAGAATATGATTTGGTGATGTCGAGCATTGCCATTCATCATGTGGAAGATTCTTTTAAATTTAAATTGTACAAGAATGTGTATCAATCACTAAAGAGTGGAGGCATTTTTATTTTTGCGGATCAAACTCGGGGAATTACAGATGATATTTATTTAAAAAATATTGCCTGCTGGAAGGAAGAAGCATTTAAGCTGGGTTCTACGGAAGAAAATTGGAAGATGTGGATGGAACATCAGGATGCGCACGATTTCCATAGTCCGGTTGGCTGGCATTTAGAAAAATTACAAAATGCAGGTTTCCAAGAAGTGGATCTGCTCTCAAAATATTTAATGTGGGCTGTTTGCTGGGCAAAAAAGAATTAAGATTGAGCGGGAATAAACTTCATTGAGATTGAATTTACACAATGGCGTGTATTTTTGGGTGTAAGCTTCTCTCCTACAAATACATGGCCTAAGTGACCACCACAATTCGCACATAGAATTTCAGTCCGACGACCATCCCTATCCGTGATTTTTTTTATAGCACCCTCAATTTCATCATCAAAACTTGGCCATCCACAGTGCGAGTCAAACTTATCATCCGAACGATAAAGCGGTGCTTCACATTGCCTGCAGATATAAATTCCTGATTGCTTGTTCTCCAAGTATTCACCAGTATATGGCCTTTCAGTCCCCTTTTGGAGGATAATGTATTCTTCTTCCGGTGTTAATTTATTATATCCCATTTGATCACAAATATAAGAAGGCTGAGTGAAAGACTTCATACTGCAGGTAGATATGACATGAAGCCAACAAATTGAAAAAAAGAGGCCTAAGGTTTATTTCTCTGGTATTTTATAACTAATCACAACATTAGCCACTCCCTTACCATAGAAGCCAAGTTTTTTAGCTGCAGCTTGGGAAACATCAATAATGAAGGCTTTGGTATGCGGACCGCGATCATTTACTTTAACAATGACAGAACGACCATTTACCACATTTTTCACTTTCACAAGGGTGCCAAAAGGTAATCTGAGGTGCGCAGCAGTCATTTTATTATTACTGTAAATTTCGCCACTACTGGTACGACGCCCATGAAATTTGCTGGCGTAGTAGCTTGCCTTTCCTATTACTTTACGAACATTTTTAGAAAAAATACTATCTGCAAGAATGCTATCTTTTTGTAGACTATCTAAAATTATAGTATCCCTCTTTAAACTATCTATTTTTAATGAATCTCTGCGGATTTCTGTTTGTTGAGCTGAGTTAGATAGCGTTAAAATAAAGCAAAATAAAAATATATAAATTAATGTTTTCATCTGATTCATTTTTAATTGATAGCACAAATATCGTTATTTTAAGGCAAAAAAGGATTTTTTTGCTCATTATGGTTTAAACAAGCTAATAATAGTAGTGAATAAAAGCTGGTTTAAAAATCAAAAGGAATAAAAAAAACCGGCATTTAGCCGGTCTTATATTTCAATAAAATGAAAAATTAAATTACAATTTAGCAAGCTCTTCAGCCATTGCCGCACCGATTTCTGCTGGCGATTCCACTACACGGATACCACATTCTCTCATGATCTTCATTTTAGCAGCAGCCGTATCATCAGCACCTCCTACAATTGCTCCTGCATGCCCCATACGACGTCCCGGAGGAGCTGTCTGACCAGCAATGAACCCAACAACAGGCTTAGTACCATTTTCTTTAATCCATTGAGCAGCTTCTGCTTCCATGCTACCGCCAATCTCACCAATCATCACGATACCTTTTGTTTCAGGATCATTCATTAATAACATTACAGCTTCTTTAGTTGGTGTACCAATGATTGGATCACCACCGATACCGATAGCTGTTGTAATACCTAAACCTGCCTTTACAACCTGATCAACAGCTTCATAAGTAAGGGTGCCTGATTTTGAAACGATTCCTACTACCCCTTTTTTGAAAATAAAGCCAGGCATAATACCAATTTTAGCTTCATCAGCAGTAATGATACCAGGGCAGTTAGGTCCAATTAAACGACAATCCTTATCTGAAATATATTCTTTCACCAAGATCATATCCTTAGTTGGGATACCTTCAGTGATACAAACTATAACTTTAATTCCTGCTTCAGCAGCTTCCATAATTGCATCAGCAGCAAAAGCTGGTGGCACAAATATAATGGATACATCTGCTCCAGTTTTAACAACGGCGTCTTTCACTGTATTAAACACCGGACGATCAAGGTGCGTTTGTCCCCCTTTACCTGGAGTTACACCACCAACAACCTGCGTTCCATACGCAATCATCTGTGAGGCATGATAAGTGCCTTCATTACCAGTGAAGCCCTGAACTATTACTTTTGAATCTTTATTAACAAGTACGCTCATTTAATATTTTTTTGAATAGCAAAGCTAACAGAATCAAGCAGAATCTCAAAAGGTTATCACAAAAAGAATTAAAGGAAATATAGATTTTTTATATTACGATCACCTCCTCTGGTGTATTTGGATCAATTGCTTTTAAATAGACCTCCTGATCAAATTCCTTCTCGCTTTTTGCAATCACAACAGAGGCTACCGCATTTCCAATAAGATTGGTTATTGCTCGGGCTTCCGACATGAAACGATCCACACCTAGCAAAATTGCAATACTCTCGATAGGAACCACCTTAAGTGCTGTCAATGTGGAAGCAAGTACTATAAAGCCACTCCCCGTAACCCCTGCTGCACCTTTTGAGGTAACCATTAAAACGCCAATGATAGTTATCTGTTGCCCTAAAGAAAGGTCCACATTAAAAACTTGGGATAAAAAAATCACCGCCATCGACAAATAAATTGAAGTTCCATCCAAATTAAATGAATATCCAGTAGGTATTACCAATCCAACAACAGATTTCGAACAACCAAATTTTTCCATTTTCAGCATCATACTCGGCAATACTGACTCAGATGAAGATGTACCTATAACGATTACTATTTCTTGTCTAATATATTTTAACAATTGCCACAAACTAATTTTATAGAGGTAACAAATAAAATTAAGCACACCGAAAATAAACAGTATCATGGTCATATAAACAGCAATCATTAGCTTACCTAATGGATATAAGGTTTCTAAGCCGTAGGTCCCGATGGTGTATGCCATCCCTCCAAAAGCCCCAAAAGGTGCTAAAACCATAATTATTTTCATGATATTGAAAATCACTTTTGAGAGCTTTTCAAAAGTTCCAATTAGGGTCTTTCCGGCAGTCCCCATTCTACTAAGAGCAAATCCGAAAAGAACAGCAAAAAACAGAATCTGGAGAATATCTCCGTTGGCAAACGATTCAAAAATATTTTTTGGAACAATATGAGTAAAAAACTCAAGCCAATTCATATCTGATGCTGAGTCTTGATAACCTTGAACTTTTGAAGTGTCCGCATTTATCGCACTTACAACTACCCCCTTGCCCGGTTTAAAAATATTGGCTACGAGTAAACCAATGAAAATCGCAATGGTGGTAATGAGTTCAAAATAAAGAAGCGCCTTGCCCCCAACCCGACCAACTTTTTTAAGATCGCCCATTTGAGCGATTCCTAAAACAATGGTAAAAAATATGATTGGAGCAATAAGCATGCTAATCATGTTAATAAATGTCTGACTTATTAATTTTGCCGTAGGTGCAAACCCAGGGAAATAAATACCCACTACAACCCCTAATAAAATAGCAATAAGCACCTGAAAAGTTAGGTGAGATACAATTCGTTTCATATATAGATTTGAAATTAAAATTCTAATGTAATAAAATTTAACAACTTATTAGTTTTTAGCAATTCCTTCTGAGTTAAACTGCAAATCATACAGTCGCTTATAAAACCCATTTAGCTTTAATAGAGCTTGATGCGAGCCCATTTCTTTAATTTCTCCTTGATCAAGAACAATGATTCGGTCAGCATTTTGAATGGTCGATAAGCGATGTGCAATCACTATAGAGGTGCGACCTTCCATCAATTTATTTATTGCATGTTGTATGAGCTCCTCTGTTTCAGTATCAACGGAGGCAGTTGCTTCATCAAGAACCAAAATTTGAGGATTATAAACAAGCGCGCGGATGAAGGATATTAATTGCGCTTGACCTGCAGAAAGCGTGGCGCCTCTTTCCATAACATTGTAGTCAAAGCCTCCAGGTAGCCTATTTATAAACTCTTCGGCACCAACGTCTTTAGCAGCTTTTATAATTGCTTCGCGACTAATTTCCTTATTATTGAGGTTGATATTGTTAGCTATCGAATCCGAAAATAGAAATACATCCTGCAAAACAGTGGCAATGGTTGAACGTAAATAATTAAGCTCATAATCTCGAATATCTATCCCATCGAGCAAGATAGTGCCCCTATTCACTTCATAAAATCGATTCAAAATATTGATGGTCGATGATTTCCCTGCACCTGTTGCACCCACCAAGGCCAAAGTTTCGCCGGGTTTAACATGAAATGAAATATCTTTTAGAACCCAATTCTCATCGTTATAAGCGAACCATATATTTTTGAATTCAATATCGCCCTTTACCAGTGCTGGCTGATGAGTTCCCTTGTTTTCTGTATGTTCGTTGGTATCTAAAACATTGAAAATACGCTCAGCACCCACCATACCCATCTGCAGCGTATTAAATTTATCGGCAAGTTCACGTATCGGTCGGAATAACATATTGATATACATAATAAAAGATACCACTACACCTGGCGAAATTTCATTTGAAATAATTGATTTTGAGCCATACCAAACCAATAAACCTATAGAAATTGCTGAAATAATCTCCACTACAGGAAAGAATATAGAATAATACCAATTTGAACGAATATGCGCATCACGATGTTTGGCATTAATCTCTTTAAATTTCTGCATCTCCTGATCTTCACGAGCAAAATATTGAATGATACGAACTCCTGAAATATGCTCTTGCAAAAAGGTGTTTAGGTTTGATATTTGTGTTCTTACATCCTGAAAAGCAGATTTTATCGCTTCTTTGAACACGTAGGAAGCAACAATTAAGAATGGCATGGGTATTAAGACTACCATGGTAAGTTCCCAATCGGTATAGAGCATTACCGAAATTATGGCTAATACCTGCAAAACATCACCAATGATAACGATTAGGCCTTCAGAAAAAATATCAGCAATGGTTTCTAAATCAGAAACAGTTCTAGTAATTAACTGCCCAAGCGGTGTTCTGTCGAAATACTTAAGTTTCAGACTGCTGATATGATTAAAAACGCTAATGCGGAGGTCTTTTATAACCGACTGACCCAAAACATTGGTAAAAAAAGTATGAAAATACTGAACGGAAGTCTGCAAGAGTAATAAGCCAAGCATCAATAAACTCATATTTAAGAGTCCGCTATTATCACCCAATAGAATATATTGATCTAGTGTATATTGAATTAGCCATGGGCGAAGTGGAGCAAGTATAGCCAGAAGAATTGTCAGTAAAACTGACCAAATAAACATCCTACGGTAAGGATAGGCATAGCGAAACACTCTCCTTAAGAGACTGACATCAACCGCATTGCCACTTACTTTAGTCATTAATATTCTCTTTTAAATAGCTAATTAATTTTTAGGGTAAATAAGGGTAAATCACCTCCGTAAGATACAATCCACAGGCAGGAACAGACTCCCCTGCATTAGATCTATCTTTGCTATCAATCACATTTCTAATTTCTTCAACTTTCATTTCCTGCTTCCCAACGCGAAGCAGAGTTCCAACAATTGCCCGAACCATATTTCTCAAAAAGCGATCAGCAGAAATATGAAACACTATTCCATCCTCTGTTTGTACCCACTCCGCTCTATTAATTAGGCAATTATTGGTAAGTGTTTTTGTATTTGATTTACTAAAGCAGCTAAAATCACGGTATTCCATGAGGATTTCTGCCGCTTGATTCATAAGATCAATATTCGGTCTTTCACGCAATTGCCAAGATAAATTATGCAAAAATGGGTTTTTAGAAAAATGAATATGGTATTCATAGGATCTCAAGGTAGCATCAAAACGGGCATGCGCATCCGGATTAACTTTAATAAAACGCTTAAGCGCAATATCATTGGGTAGCATGGAGTTTGATCTTTGTAGGAAAGCTTGATTAAAAACGTCTATTTCTTCGGGGATATCTACATGCGCAAAAAGTTGACTTGCATGAACACCGGTATCTGTACGACCACAGCCGAGCGTTTCAATATCTTGACGGCAGAGCGTAGAAAGCACTTTATTTACCAACTCCTGCACAGAAACAGCATTTTTCTGAATTTGCCATCCGTGATATGCCGTTCCATTGTAGGCGATTTCTATAAAATATCTTTGTAAAGCGTTCAAGGTGTAAAGGTAATGCGGAAAAGACAAAGAGCGGAGTCTATTTGATATTTTTAATTTTTTTTAGTATATTTTGATATAAAATGGAACTGATAAGAGAATATAAATTTAATATATATTTGCGCTAAACATATTTAATCATGCTACAACGAGTACAAACCATTTGGCTATTTTCTGCAACAGCGGCTATTTTTAGCCTATTTCTATTCCCATACCTTCAAATTTACAACCTTAATGGTTCTTTTAGAGCATTAAAAGTTACGGGTATTGAAGAAAGCATTGGCGGACAAATTGTTCAAACTGAATCTTTTTTAGCATTAACAATTGCTACCGTAATTTTAGGACTAATTCCATTTATTACAATCTTTTTATTTAAAAACAGAAGGCTTCAAATCAAATTATGCTACCTCAGTATTATTTCGATTCTAGGTTTTAGCTTTTGGCTCGTTCAAACTGCAAAACAGGCATTAGGAAACATTACTCTTCAATCAGAGAATTATGGCTTAGGTGTGATTCTACCATCCTTAAGCGTTTTTTTTATGGTTTTAGCACTAAGGGGAATTAGAAAAGATGAGAAAATAATCAAATCTGCTGATCGATTAAGGTAATTGTTTCGGATCATTTTGCAGTGATAATTAATTTAAATCATTCACTAATTTAGTTTATTTTGATTTTTCTTTGATACACTCATCTGCTAGATAAAGTACTGATTCATAACTCTTTCCAACCGCATCAGAAAGTGCAATTTCACAAGTTTTTCCAGATGAATAATAACCCTCGTAATCATTTTTTTGCACTTCTTTCGCTTCTGGAGCTGTAGCCGATGCAGTTAATTCCGGAAATATAAAACCTCTATCACCAGCCATTCCACAACAACCAGAATGAATGGGAACATCCGTTTTTTCGCTAAAATGAGAGGCTACGGCAACGAATTTTCTTTCCAGACCCATTTTCTGGAGTGAACAAACTGGATGTACTACAACCGTCCCTTTCTTTTCTACTGGGCCACAAGCAGGAATGACATAATCATGCAAGTAATCGATACTATCTAGGATAGTCAGGCGATCGAACCTTTTCTTATTTACTTCATTTAAAATTGGGCGACAAGTTTGCAAAGTATGTGAGCAAGACGTTACATCCAAAATAATGGGAAGCATTCCTTCATTGCTTACCACCCAAAGATTATCAATTGTTTCATTACACTTATCGGCATAAGCTAAATTATAACCTTTGGATGAGAAGAGCTGTCCGCAGCAAAGCGCCCCAACTCCCTCAGGAATAATCACTTGTATTCCCGATTTTTGGGAAACGCTCAAAAATGTATCAGGAATATTTCTTTTATCTGTGGCCCCACCCATTACCCTAGAAATGCAGGTAGGAAAATAAACTACAGCGGGTCCATTAGCAGTATCTTGATTTATGGTTTTAACATATTTACCTGAAATCGCCCCACTGCTAATGAGCTGATTGCTCCAAAGAGGAAATTCTGGTATCACCTTTTTTATTATTCTAGTAAGTCCGCTCATTGTGTTTCTCCCGAATACAGAGTTCATCAAAGCACCAACCTCAAGGGCGAAGTTTACCATGATTATAACTGCTCTGAAATTTTTAGATACAGCAAGAGCGACTTTATTTGAGAACGAAGAATGACTTTCTCTGCGAAGGCGCTTAACTAAATCGCCAGTATTTATATCTACAGGGCAACTAGTGGCACATAGCCCATCAACCGCACAAGTATCCAAGCCATCATATTGATATTGTGCTACCAATTCGGCATACTGATCATGCTTGCCTGCAGTTTTCAAAAGAGCCAGCTCACGCCTCACAACAATCCTTTGTCGTGGAGTAAGAGTTACATCCCTACTTGGGCATTTATGTTCGCAGTATCCACATTCAATACATTTATCAACCTCCTGCTCCACGCTAGG
>NZ_JBIILQ010000275.1:0-3280 GCF_044232565.1 Daejeonella sp.
TTGCATTGCTGTTTTATAGTATGTACAAAATTTAATATTAAGGAGTAGAACGAGATAAATGGAAATTTTACTAGTACAGATTTTTATTCCGCTAATTGCTGCACTGATTATTCTAGTGTCTGGAAAAGGCATCGTGAGAGGGTTTTCGGCCACTTTCTCTTTAGTATCATTGCTTATTACGGTGTACCTCTATTTGAATTTCATACCGGATGCAACAACTCAATTCCTTGTCAATTTGGCATGGATACCTCAATTTGGAATACAGTTCAAAGCAGGTGTTGATGGAATTAGCATGGTCTTATTATTATTGACAAACCTTTTAATTCCAATCATAGTTTTATCAAGCTTCAAGCAGGATATCAAGAATCAAAAAGCCTTTTATGCATTGATATTCTTCATGCAGAGCGGTTTGCTTCTCGTATTTACAGCTCTTGATGCATTCCTTTTCTATGTTGGATGGGAAATTGCATTGATTCCAGTTTATTTTATTTGTGCGGTATGGGGCGGAGAGAATCGAATTAAGGTTAATTTGAAATTTTTCGTGTATACCATTGCGGGTAGTTTATTGATGTTAGTGGCTATCATCTATCTGCATTTACAGACTCCCGGCAATAGCTATGATATTGCTGAATTTTATAAACTAAATCTTGATTCAACTACCCAGGGGTGGATATTTTGGGCCTTTTTTATTGCCTTTGCAATCAAAATGCCAGTATTCCCTTTCCATACTTGGCAGCCTGATACCTATACTGAGGCTCCAACGGCTGGCACAATGCTTCTTTCAGGTATCATGCTTAAAATGGGTATTTATGGCGTAATCCGTTGGTTAATTCCAATTGCGCCAATGGGATTTCAAGCCTGGGGTGAAACTGCAATGGTTTTATCAATAATCGGTGTGGTTTATGCCTCAATCATTGCATTTACACAAAATGATATCAAACGCTTAATCGCTTATTCGTCTATTGCACACGTGGGACTTATTTCTGCGGGAATTTTTGCGTGGAATTTGCAAGGGTTACAGGGTGCGATGATACAAATGTTAAATCATGGTATTAACGTTGTTGGCATGTTCTTTATCGCTGATATTATTATCCGCCGATTAAATACTCGCGAAATGAATCTGATGGGAGGTATTGCAAAACCTGCACCTATGCTCGCTATTGGATTTCTCATTGTTTTACTCGGAACCGTCGCTTTGCCATTAACCAATGGTTTTGTTGGCGAATTTCTCCTTTTAATGGGAATTTATAACTCCAATATTTGGTATGCTGCAATAGCTGGCTTGACTATTATTTTTGGCGCTGTTTATATGTTAAGAATGTATCAAAAAGTAATGCTGGGCGGCCTCAATACGAGTACATCTACATTTACTGACCTTGATAGTACCGAGAAGTCTGTATTGCTGATCATTTCAGCGTTAATAATTTTAATAGGTATATATCCACAACCGATTCTGAATATATCAGAAGCAGCAGTTATCAATCTGATTGAACAGGTTAATCAAAAGATTTTAGTTAAATAAAAGCATGAACGCATTAATAACCCTATCTGTTTTAGCCATTGTGGTTCTTTACCTAGGTTTGTATAAGGCAAAAAATGCTTTATTGCCTGTTACCTTATTGGGCTTAGCAGGTGCCTTGGTTTTGACTATACTCGAATGGAATTCTGGCGCATCTCCAATTTATAGCGGAATGATGCTATTTGATAATTTTGCAGTCGCATTTTCATCGATTTGCATTATTTCAACCATGCTTATTTTGTTAATTTCAAAAGACTATTTCGAACAAATAAGTGAGCATGTTGCCGAGTATTATACCATTATGCTATTCGCACTAATTGGAATTTTAGTTATGGTTTCTTTCCATAATCTATCCATGCTCTTTATTGGAATTGAAATCATGTCTGTAAGTCTCTATATTCTTGCGGGTATTCGTAAGCAAGATTTTAAATCGAATGAGGCTGCATTAAAATATTTCCTTATGGGAGCCTTTTCTACAGGCTTTTTATTATTGGGTATCGCCTTCATTTATGGTGCAAGTGCCACTTTTGATTTAGGTGTGATAAAGGAATATGTTATTGCTAATCCTTCAGGGATTTCTCCTCTTTTTTATAGCGGTATAATTTTAATGATTATAGGATTAAGCTTTAAGATTGGGGCCGCTCCTTTCCATTTCTGGACGCCAGATGTTTATGAAGGATCACCAACATTGATTACTGCCTTTATGAGCACGGTCGTTAAAACAGCTGGCTTTGCTGCTTTTTTGAGGTTGTTTATGGTATGCTTTGCTCCATTACACGATTTTTGGATGCCGGTATTGATGGTAATTTCTGTACTTACACTGTTCATTGGAAACGTAACCGCTCTTTATCAGCATAGCTTCAAAAGAATGCTCGCATTTTCAAGTATTTCTCATGCTGGTTACATGCTTTTTGCAATTGTTGCATTGGGTCCGGTTTCACAAAACGCAGTATTCGTTTATGCAAGCGCTTATTCTGTAGCTTCAATTATTGCATTTGCAGTATTAATCTTGGTGAAACGTCAAATAGGTTCAGATAATTTCGATAGCTTCAACGGTCTAGCAAGTAAAAATCCTTTTATTGCCTTTACCCTCACAATAGCAATGCTTTCTCTTGCAGGAATTCCTCTTACCGCTGGGTTTATAGGTAAATTCATGATGTTTTCCACTGCTTTATCTGAGTATCATATGATTATGGTTGTATTAGCTGTGGTGAATGCTGTGATTGGAATTTTCTACTATTTAAAAGTTATTGTAGCTATGTATTTTAAGTCGGCAGAACCGAAAGAATTGCAATCTTCAGCATACTTTAATTTCGTATTAGGCTTTTCTGCACTGCTAACCATTATTGTAGGAATTTTTCCTAGTATTATATCCAATCTTTTCTAGGCTATAATATTCTATAAATATTGTAGATTTACGCATATCGAATTTATGCAAGAGATTTTGGATTATTTACAACATCTTATTGATCCGGTAAAATTACTGAGGGAGGGTGGATTCTATCTGCTTCTTTTTGTTGTTTTCGCCGAAACAGGATTGTTTTTCGGATTTTTTCTACCTGGCGATTATCTTTTATTTTTGGCAGGCATGTTTGTTGCAACCGGAAAATTAGATGTTTCTATTTATGTTTTACTCGTTGGCTTAATGGGAGCTGCGATAAGTGGCAATTTTGTCGGTTATTGGTTTGGGAAAAAAACTGGCCCCGTACTCTATCAACGAGAAGATACTTTTTTCTTCAAAAAGAAATATCTCAAAGCCGC
>NZ_JBIILQ010000276.1:0-3273 GCF_044232565.1 Daejeonella sp.
TATCAAGGTGGTTGGTAGGTTCATCTAAGATATACACATCTGGATCATCAATGAGTAGTTTTGCGAGAGCTAAACGTTTTCTTTGTCCACCAGAAAGTGTCAAAATCTTTTGATCAAGATTTTGTATCCCCATCCTTCCTAAAATGGTTTTTATTTCATACTCATACTCCCAAGCATTTGCATTACTTAGCTCGTCCATTAATCTGTTCAAGAGTTTTTCATCCTGAACCTCTTGTTCAATGGCTTCTTCGTATCGTCTTATTAACTGCTGCTTCTCGTTGCCGATAGAGTAAATAAAGTCGCTGATTGTTTCTTGATTTTGAAAAGTTGGGTCTTGTTCCAAATAGCCAATCCTAAGATCCCTTTCTGTAACTACTTTCCCTAAACTAGGTGCAAGCAAGCCAGATAATATGCGCAAAAGTGTAGATTTTCCAGTGCCATTTATCCCTACTAATGCTACACGATCTCCCTTATTCAGACCTAAATAAAGGTCTTTAAATAGCCAGTTGTCATTAAATGAATGTCCTAATTGTTCTGTTGATAATATGCTCACGCTAATTCTTTTATTTGTTTTGAAGGATATGTAAAAACTCCTTTTAGTTCTTTTCTTGACTGATTAATCATCGCTTTTGCTACATCCGACGCCTTGATACTTCTGTAATTCTCAAGTGGACCTAAAAGTAGAGGGTTTAATAGTTTCATGATGGGTAACATAATTTTCTCAAGTGGGCGACTTTCTTTGCGTTTACCCTCTAAAAAGGAAGGCTGGTAAATATGTAGTGATTGAATATTAAGTTTTTTTAACTCATTTTCTAATTCTCCCTTGAGTTTGAGATAGGCATTGTTAGACTCAAAACTTGCACCAAGAGAAGAGATAATATGAAATTGGTTTATTCCATTTTTTACACCAATTTTTGCGATGTTTAAGGGGTACTCAAGGTCAATTTTTCGATAATTGCTAGCGTCTGGTGTCTTGCTTTTTGTTGTGCCAATACAGCAAAAAATAATATCTCCAGTAATTGTTGACGCATATTTGTTTATTTCATCAAAATTGATGACCACCTCTTCAACCTTAGGATTAACAATCCCAATCTTATTACGTACTAACAGTTTAATTTCTGATATATCGTCGGAGGAAATCAGTTTTGATAATAAGTAGCCGCCGATGAGTCCGCTTGCCCCAACAATAATAACCTTAAACCCCATTTAATGAATAATTAGGCCACAAAGGTACGCATATTAGCATTGTAATTAATAATAGATGTTTAAACACATAAATAAATAACAATTCAATGAAAATGCGCATAGTAATAATTGATGGAAAGACGTGCTTAGCCTGCGGACTAAAACGCTCTTTTTGCCAGATAGAAATCTTCTTTCAATGTCATGATTGTCTTGGCTTCTTTTCCCTTGTCAGGATAGCCAAGAAGGTGTAAGGTGCCATGGATCATCACGCGATGAAGTTCGTCTTCTAGTTTAGTTTTGTAATGCTCTGCATTCTCCTGAACGCGTTCTATGCTAATGAATATATCGCCTACAATTTCACCTTCCATCTCACTATTATCGAACGTTATAATATCGGTATAGGTATCATGTTGTAAGAATTGCTGATTAATTGAAAGGAGGTGTTGATCGCTGCAAAAAATAAAGTTCAACTCACGTAGTTTATGATATTCTTCAGCAATGGTTTTACTTATCCAGGCTCTGATATATCCCTTCTTCTTTATTAAAAAGGAAATATCTTCAGAAAAAAATTGAATTGCTAAGCCAGACATTAAACTTTAAAATGAAGTTCCAATTCGTTTCCTTTGGAATTATAAATGCACTGATCTGCCAGTTTCTTAATTATAAAAACCCCTCTACCGCTTAAATTTTCCAGTTTCTCTGGTGCGGTAGGATCAGGTATACTATTTAAATTAAAACCATTGCCATCATCCGAAATGGTAAAAACAAATCGTTTGTTTTCAATCACCTCAAGATTAATGCAAACTTTTTTCCTCGGATCTTCACCATTTCCATGCGTGATTCCGTTGATAACGGCCTCGCTCAAGCAGGTAAGAACATTGGCATATACTTCATCATTGAGGCTGTATTTAACACTCAGCTCATCGATAAAATTCTCCAATAATGTAATACTGTTAATTTTTGAGGCTAATTGTAGCGTGTGAAATGAAGTATTATTTAAATCTTCTTCTTGGTTAATCATTTATTGCCCGAATTTAATAACCTAAAATAATCGCCCACTTTTATCTTATAATACAAGTTGAAGGAAGGTGAAATTGTTTTAAGTAAATCAGTCTCTTTTTCTTTGTTTTTGAGGTAATCAAGCATTATTTTTGAATTAATTGGCACTTGATTTTTCCCCTCAGCACTTTCTCTTTTTTCCTCTTCGTCACGTTCATTTTCAGCCCTTTCGGCCTCCAGTAATTTGCTCAGAATTTCTTGCTGTCTAATTACTGTCTCTTGTTTAATCCTCTTGTTTACGAGATCCGTCTCGCTTTGTTCCATTTCTTTTATTATTTCTTCTAAATTACCGAGAGAACGCTTCCCATCCTTATTTTCCATCCTGTTAAGTTCTTGCATAGATTGCCTAATCAACTGCTGTTCTCTGGCCATTTTGGCAAAGGCCTCACTCATGCTTCCTTTTCCTTGCTTTGCTGGCGACTCCTGACCTTGTTTTTGCATTTCCTCCTTAGCTTTCTGCATGTTTTTATTTAACTGCTCTTGCATTTTGCTAAGTTGCGAAAGACTCTGTTTCTTCTTTCCCTTTCCTCCAGATTTCCCGTTTTGTTGAGATTTCTCCAATTGATCTAAAACCTCATTTAGCATTAGGGCTAAATTATTTATTGAGGTCATGGTATATTGTTGATCACGATTAGCTTCTGCAGTTTTACGATCTGCCAGGTTTTCAAGTGCGGTTTTGATATTTAAATTGATCTGTTGAACTTCTTTATTTGCGAGCGATTGAATTTGAGGTATTCTTTTACTTAGTGAATACAAACTGTCTTCAATTAATTTAAAGTTCACTTGAATATTTTTCTGTTTTTGAATTTTTAACACGTAATCTGGATTAATTGTACTTATTCCTCGCAGATCCTTCATAATTTTTTCTTGTTCAAAGGAAATGCTTAAAAGATTTTCTAGTAACTGCCTTAATTCATTTTTGTTTATTTCGTTTTCCTGCTCTTCTTCATCTTCCTGCATTTTCTTAAGCTTATCTGAAAGCTCCTGCATTTTTGAAACAGCTTGTATTTGCTTTGCTGAAGCTTTTTT
>NZ_JBIILQ010000074.1:0-10764 GCF_044232565.1 Daejeonella sp.
GAGTCTGAAGACTCTTATTATTTGCTAATCCGTAGAGACGCTGCGCTTAACTCTACGGACAGTACGCTTAACTTATTATTTGCTAAGTACGAGTCTGAAGACTCTTATTATTTGCTAATCCGTAGAGACGCTGCGCTTAACTCTACGGACAGTACGTTATTGAACGGTATTTATTGGGTGATGAACGGTTATGATTTTAATCGGTACGAGTCTGAAGACTCTTATTATTTGCTAATCCGTAGAGACGCTGCGCTTAACTCTACGGACAGTGGAGATACACTTCACAGCTTATTCGCTCTGCCCTCTCATAATTCTCCTTTGCCTTAGCGGATAATAATCAGTTTATTTACCTCATTCTTGTTGAGAATAATCGTAAATTTGATTCAATTATGTCATTCTGGCTAATTTTAACCAGTGGCTTAGTTCTTGTAGATTATTGATTTTAAATATTTTCGCATACACATGTTAGCACTTATTAGTAAGCTTTTCGGTAGTAAATCAAACCGTGATATCAAGTTAATACTCCCCCTAGTTGAAAAAACTAAAGAAGAATATAGTAAACTATCAGGATTAAACAATGATGAATTGAGGCATAAAACCCTTGATTTTAAGTCCCGAATTAAGGAATACCTCTCTAATATTGATGTTGAAATTGCGGCAGTGAAAACAATGGCAGATTCTAGCGATTTAGCCATGAGTGAGAAGACTGCACTTTATGATCAGCTGGATAAGCTTCAAAAAGATCGTGATTCTGAACTTGAAAAGGTATTGATGGATATTCTACCTGAGGCCTTTGCGGTAATGAAAGACACTGCTCGTCGTTTTACAGAAAATCAAACCATTGAGGTTACTGCAACGCAAGCCGACCGAGAACTGGCAGCTCGTAAAAAAAATGTGGTAATTAATGGCGATAAGGCAATTCATCACAATACTTGGCTTGCTGCTGGCACCGAAGTAACCTGGAACATGATTCACTATGATGTGCAGTTAATTGGTGGTGTTGTTTTGCACCAAGGTAAAATTGCCGAAATGGCAACTGGTGAGGGTAAAACACTTGTTGGGACTTTACCAGCCTACCTTAACGCACTTTCGGGACAAGGAGTTCACATCGTTACAGTAAATGATTATTTGGCGCGTCGTGACTCCGAATGGAACGGACCGCTTTTCGAATTCCACGGATTAACCGTTGATTGTATCGATAAGCATCAACCAAATTCTGAAGAAAGACGTAAAGCCTACCTGGCTGATATCACATTCGGTACTAATAATGAATTTGGTTTCGACTACCTGCGTGACAATATGACATTGAACCCTGAAAGTCTGGTTCAACGTAAACTGCACTTCGCTATGGTGGATGAGGTGGATTCAGTATTGATCGATGATGCAAGAACGCCATTAATCATTTCCGGTCCAATTCCTCGTGGTGATGAGCATGAATTTTATGAATTGAAGCCACGTATTGAGCGTTTGGTTACTGCTCAGAAAAATTTCATTAACAGTGTTTTAAACGAGGCAAAAAAATCAATTAACGATGGCCATGGCGGTCCGCAAGAAGGCGGTCTAGCCCTTTTAAGAGCTTACCGTGGTTTACCGAAAAGTAAGGCCCTCATCAAATTTCTGAGTGAGCCTGGGATGAAGCAGGTGCTTACAAAATCGGAGCATTATTACATGGAAAACCAAAACAAGGAAATGCCTAAGGTTGATTCTGAGCTTTTCTTTGTGATCGATGAAAAAAACAATCAGGTTGAACTTACAGAGAAAGGTATCGAGTTGATTACCAGTTCCGGTGAGGATCATAATTTCTTTGTGATGCCTGATGTAGGTACTGAAATTGCCGAATTAGAAAAGTCAGCTCTCTCGGTAGAGGATAAATTGGAAAAGAAAGATGCCTTAATGCGTGATTTTTCAATTAAATCTGAACGTATTCACTCTGTAAATCAGCTATTAAAAGCTTATACTTTATTTGAAATAGACGTTGAGTACATCGTTGATGAGGGTAAAATCAAGTTGGTTGATGAGCAAACGGGTCGTATTATGGATGGCCGTCGTTATTCAGATGGCTTGCATCAGGCAATTGAGGCAAAAGAAAATGTGAAAGTGGAGGATGCTACTCAAACTTATGCCACTATTACCTTGCAAAATTTCTTCAGAATGTATCATAAGCTTTGTGGTATGACTGGTACGGCAGTAACGGAGGCTGGTGAACTTTGGCAGATCTATAAATTGGACGTAGTTGAAATTCCTACGCATGTAGTTCCTAAGCGTAAAGACGAGGAGGATATGGTTTATCGTACCGTTCGTGAGAAATATAATGCTGTTGCGGATGAAATAACAAGACTTACCCAAGCGGGTAGGCCGGTATTGGTTGGAACAACCTCAGTAGAGATTTCTGAGCTATTGAGTCGTATGCTCAAGTTAAGAGGCATTAAACATAATGTATTAAACGCCAAACTCCATCAGAAGGAGGCGGATATTGTTGCTGAAGCGGGACAAGCTGGAACGGTTACCATTGCAACCAATATGGCTGGTCGTGGTACAGATATCAAGCTTGGTCTAGGTGTGAAAGAAGCTGGTGGTTTGGCAATTGTAGGTACTGAACGTCATGAATCGCGTCGTGTTGATAGGCAGCTACGTGGTCGTGCTGGTCGCCAAGGCGACCCAGGATCAAGTCAGTTCTTTGTTTCTTTGGAAGATAATTTAATGCGTTTATTCGGTTCAGAGCGTATTTCAAACATTATGCTCCGTATGGGTATTGAGGAAGGTGAAGTTATTCAACATTCCATGATTACCAAGTCTATTGAGCGTGCGCAGCGTAAAGTAGAAGAAAACAATTTCGGTGTTCGTAAGCGTTTATTGGAGTACGATGACGTAATGAATTCGCAGCGTTCAGTAATTTATGCAAAGCGTAAAAACGCCTTGTTTGGTGAACGCCTAGATGTAGATTTGAATAATACTGTATTTGACGTTGTAGAAGACATTGTTTCTGAATACAAAGATCAAGGGAATTATGAAGGCTTCGAAATGGAGATTATTCGTATTTTCTCGATAGATCCTGAAATGACTGAAAAGCAGTTTGCGGAGACAAATATTCACAATCTTACCGATAAGGTATTTGGTAAAATTGAAAGCTATTACCACCGTAAATTAGAATCAGTTGCACAGCAAACATTCCCTGTTTTGAAAGATGTATTGACTGAGCGTGGTGATCAAATTGAGAACATTGTGGTTCCATTTACCGACGGTATTCGCTCAGTTCAGGTTACTGCAAACCTAAGAAAAGCCGTCGAGAGTGCTGGATATGAGGTTTTTAAGGCATTTGAAAAAACAGTGGTTCTGGCCTTAATTGATGATGCATGGAAGGAACATTTACGTGAAATGGACGACTTGAAGCAATCTGTTCAAAATGCTGTTTACGAGCAGAAGGATCCCCTAATTGTATATAAAATGGAGGCCTTTAATATGTTTAAGCAAATGTTGGCCACTGTAAATAAGGATATTGTAAGTTTCTTGTTTAAGGGGAATATACCATCGCAAGATCCAGCGCAGGTTCGTGAAGCTCGTCCGCAGCAGCGTCAAGATGTGAGCAAACTGAAGGTGTCGAAGCCGGAGCTTGCCCAAACAGCAAATGGCATGCCTTTAGATGATACTAGAGAATTGCAAAAAACTCAACCAATTCGTGTTGAGAATAAAATTGGAAGAAATGACCCTTGCCCTTGCGGAAGCGGCAAGAAATATAAAAATTGCCATGGTGTAGGAGCGGAGTAAATCATGAAATGGAAGAATATCGTCTCCTTAATTTTTCTTGTTATTGTTATCCATCATGCTTCGGCTCAGGATAGAGGCAAGGTAGTAGTGACGATGGATCCACAAATTGATAGTTTAATCGCGAAACGCTTGGAGCTGAGTAAAAACGTTAAATCCGGTGCCAATATTTCGGTGTCAGGCTTTAGAGTTCAGATATTTTCCGGTTTGGATCGTCAGGAAGCTTATACGGAACAGGCAAAATTTAAAGTGCGCTTTCCTGCCTACAGCACTTATATCAGTTATGTTCAGCCAAACTACAGACTTAGGGTTGGTGATTTTCGGACTAAGCTTGAGGCTGAGAAATTTATGAATGAACTAAAAAAGTATTACTCCTCTCTGTTTATTTTTTCGGACATGATAATCCTTCGATGATGCTAAAAGATAAAGTTGCATTGCTTGCCAATCAAATTCATGCTGATACGGTCGCAAACCGTAGGCATTTACATGCTCATCCTGAACTTTCTTTTCAGGAGTATGAAACGTCTGCCTTTGTTGCAAAAAAGCTTGATGAACTCGGAATTGAGTATAAAAAAATGGCAAATACTGGTCTTGTAGCCTTGATAAAGGGCTCCAAGCCATCAAATAATGTAGTAGCTCTTAGAGCTGATATGGACGCCTTACCAATTGTAGAGGCTAATGATGTGGTATATAAGTCTACTAAGCCAGGTGTAATGCATGCCTGTGGACATGATGTTCATACTTCATCCTTACTAGGAACGGCAAAAATTCTTTCTGAATTGAAGGATGATTTTGGCGGGACAGTTAAATTGATTTTTCAACCTGCTGAAGAGAAATTACCTGGTGGAGCAAATTTGATGATTCAGGAGGGTGTGCTGGAAAATCCAAAGCCTGATGCGGTACTCGGACAGCATGTAATGCCATTAATTGAGACGGGAAAGGTCGGTTTCCGGGCTGGGAAATACATGGCTTCAACAGATGAAATCTATGTAACAGTTCATGGAAAAGGAGGACATGGAGCTCAGCCTCAACAAAATATTGATCCGGTGTTAATTACATCCCATATTATCATTGCTTTACAACAGATTATTAGCCGCGTGGCCGATCCCAAAATACCATCAGTATTATCTTTCGGTAAGGTTATTGCTAATGGAGCTACCAATGTAATTCCCAATGAGGTTTATTTGGAAGGGACTTTCCGCACAATGGACGAAGAGTGGAGAGCCAAAGCTCATGAAAAAATGAAAAAAATGGCCGAAGGTATTGCCGAAGCTATGGGCGGTTCTTGTGATTTTAATATTGTAAGTGGCTATCCCTTTTTAATTAATGAGGAGGTGCTTACCGCAAATGCTCGCGCCTCGGCAGAAGAATATTTGGGTAAGGAAAATGTACTCGACCTCGATTTGTGGATGGCTGCTGAAGATTTTGCCTATTTTTCGCAGGCTACCGATGCTTGTTTTTATAGGCTCGGCACAGGTAATGTTTCTCGAGGAATAACTTCGTCTGTACATACGCCAACTTTTGATGTGGACGAAGACTCACTCAAGTTAAGCACAGGTTTAATGACTTATATTGCTCTCAAGCAGCTTGGGAATTAATTGTAGCCCATTGGCCAATCTTTTTAAATTATGATGAAGAAACTATTTTTATTTCTCAGCTTGATGAGTATTTCTGGAATGGGTTTCGCTCAGCAAATTCCTCGGTTTAACCCTGATACTGTTTTAACGGTCACCATTGATTCGGCGATAACGGTTACTTCTACTCGTTTAACCATAGAGAGCTTCATTAATGAAATTATTAATGATACTAGTTTTTATGCAGCCTTTCGCAACATGAAAAAGTACTCTTTTTCTGCTGAAAATAGGGTTTTTACGTACGATAAGGAAAATGCAGTGGAAGGAAAAATCTACCGTAAAATATATCATAACAATGATGGCCCCTATAAAATGCAGTTTCTTGACAAAAAGGATGAAGGCAAGGTTTATAAGAAAAATGGAAAATACTCACTCTACACGGTAGAGATGTTTGATTATATTTTCATGAATGCTTACAACTCTGATTTTGTGCCTTCTGCACCTATCAGCGGTGCTAAAGGTGAAAGTAATGAATCGTACAAGGATAAGCTAAAAACCCTAATTTTTAGTCCCGGAAGACCAATAAAAGGCGTTCCTTTTATTGGGAATAAAACACAGATTTTTACTCCAAACATGAGGCAATATTATGATTATTCTTTTTATCGGGGCACTTACCTAGACTCTATTCCTGTTTATCGATTTAAAATTGCAATGAAGCCTGGTCTGTCAAATTGGACAAAAGATGGATTGATGATTAAGGAGCTAACTACAATTTTTGATATGCGTAATTTTCAGATTTTGGGACGTTACGTGGATATGAAATATGATAATTTTGCCTTCGATTTTGATGTACAGATGAATATTGAATTAGGTTATTTTGATGATAATCAGACTCTTTTGCCTACAAAAGTAACGTATCAAGGAAATTGGGATATTCCCTTTAAACGGCAAGAGAGAGCGAGCTTTTTAATCCTACACAAGGGCTATAAATAATAATAGAATCCTAATCAAAAAATTAAATCTTGAAATAAGCGTTACTCTTTTGGGACTATTCTTTTTAGCTTTAATTATCAGGTAAGATTAATTATTTCTCAGTAATTATTAGCCTTTTCATTTTCAAAACAAAAAAATCATTAATTTTAAATTCCAAAAATAAGCTTTGATTCCAAAAGAAACCGTAGACAAAATTATTGAAACATCCCGTATTGAGGAAGTTGTAGGCGATTTTGTGTCCTTGAAAAGGCGCGGTACGAGCATGATTGGGCTCTGTCCTTTCCACAATGAGCGGACTCCCTCTTTCCACGTTTCGGTAGCTAAAGGAATTTTTAAATGCTTTGGATGTGGCCAAGGGGGCGATTCTGTTCGCTTTATCATGGAACATGAAAAGGCTACCTATCCGGAGGCACTTCGTTATTTAGCTAGTAAGTACAGTGTTGAAATAGAGGAAGTTGAGAATTCCCCTGAAGAACAAGCTGTAAATGACCGTCGAGAAAGTTTATATATCGTTTCTGGTTTTGCAGCTAAGTATTTCCATGAGCAAATGATGGCAACAGATGAGGGCAAAACCATTGGGCTCTCTTATTTCAAGGAGAGGGGTTTTCGTGACGATATCATTAAGAAATTTGAGCTGGGTTATTCGCCCGATGTTTGGGATGCACTTACAGAACAAGCAGTAAAAGAGGGATATAGTCTTCAGTTTTTGGAAGATACGGGTTTAACTATCCGTAAGGATAATGAAAAGCTTTATGATAGATTCCGTGGGAGGGTTATGTTCCCGATTCATAGTTTTACTGGTAGGGTAATTGGATTTGGTGGGAGAACTTTAAAAACAGATAAGGCGGTTCCAAAATATGTGAACTCTCCAGAAAGCGATATTTACCATAAGTCGAATGTGTTGTATGGCTTGTTTTTTGCCAAAAAACCTATTCGCGATCAAGATAATTGCTATTTAGTGGAGGGCTATGCCGATGTGCTATCGGTGCATCAAGCAGGTGTAGAAAATGTGGTTGCTTCCTCGGGAACATCTCTAACAATCGAACAAATTCGTTTGATTGGTCGCTTCACAAAAAACATTACGATTCTTTATGATGGGGATGAAGCGGGAATAAAGGCATCTCTTAGAGGTCTCGACATGATTTTGGAAGAGGGGCTCAATGTGAAGGTGGTTTTATTTCCGGATGGACATGACCCCGACTCCTATGTTCAAGCGTTTGGGAGCGCTGCTTTTAAAACTCATATTGAACAAAATAAAAAAGATTTTATTTTATATAAAACTGGAATCTTGCTTAAAGATGCCGGCAATGACCCTATTAAACGTGCAGGAATTATTCGTGAAGTAGTAGAAAGTATTGCCAAGATTCCTGATGGTATTAAAGCCTCCGTTTTTGTTCGTGAGTGCAGCTCCCTTCTCCAAATTGAAGAAAGGGTACTTATTTCAGAGCTCAATAAGATTCATCTTAGTAAGTCAAAAAAAGATAATTCTAATTATATCGCTCCGCAGCAAGCTCAAACTCCTCCTGAAGCTTCCGCCTCTGTACTTACCGGAATTTCAGATGGTGATGATAAGCAGGAAAAGGAAATTATACGCCTACTCTTAAATTATGGCCATGAATTAGTCCACTGGGATGATATTACTGATACCTACATTGCTCCATACATCATTTCTAACTTATCGGATGTAACTTTTGAAAACCCCCTTTGTATCCGTATTCTTGACGTTTACAAAAAGGAGCTCGAAAATGGTTCTTTACCTTCTGAACAGGACTTTATCAAACATGTTGATCATGAAATAGCTGATTTAGCGATTGCAATGGTTTCATCGCCATACATTTTGAGTGAAAACTGGTATGCCAAAAGAAAAATTTATGTTCGTAATGAAAGTGAAAACTTAAGAGCAACCATTTTGGGTGGAATATTTCATTTGAAAAAGCGTAAGGTGGACCGTATTCTTAAAAAAATCCGAGATGATATCCAGCTGGAGACTGATGCAGATAACCAAGCTATTCTTATGCGCCATTATATGCAGGTAAAGGAAGTAGAGAAGGGAATATCCATGTTTTTGGGCTCCGTTATTATCAAATAATGGCTTCACATAATGATTTGGGTACACTTGGGGAGCAATTAGCTAAGCAATTTCTTGAAAAATCTGCTTATGAAATTCTAGATGAGAACTGGGTGCATAAAAAATCTGAAATCGATTTGATTGTTTATAAAGACTCTAAAATTATTTTTGTTGAGGTGAAAACACGTAAGAATAATACTTTTGCCGAGCCCGAAGATTTTGTAAACCCTAATAAACAGAAACAAATGGCTTTAGCTGCTGAGGAATATATTCATTTGATGAATCACCAGCATGGAATAAGATTTGATATTATTTCTATTTTGTTTGATAATGTTGGGAAACCAATAATAAAACACATTGAAGATGCTTTTTGGCCTTGAAATTGGTCCTACCTTAAAAATGCGAACATGCGACATAAACTAATTTATCTTTCCTATTGTACCCTTTTTCTTTTGACAAATTGCTCAAATGGACAAGTAGAGCACACAAGTGCTGGCTCACATTGGCTTAGCCCCTTAGCCGGCACATCGGTAAATCTTGGCGATAGCGTCAATCTGCAGCTTAGCTTGTCCAATAAGGCCGATTCTATAGTGTTTTTCACCGATGGTATCAAATTGGGAAATTCCAAAGGTGAGTCAGCCCTCCATATTTCGACTAGTAATCTTTCATTAGGTATAAAAACCATTGGTGCTTTAGTGTATCGTGGGAATGAAGAGCCCGAAGAAATAAGTACCAATATTGTTGTAAAATCGACTCTTGTGCCCCAAACATTAAAGTATAGTGTCCAGGCAACATTCAATCATGATACGAGTTCGTACACACAAGGGCTAGAGTATTACAAAGGTTTTCTATATGAAAGTGATGGTCTGTTAGGTGAATCAAGCATCAGAAAAACTGAAATTTCTACTGGAAAAGTTTTGCAGCTCACTAAAATAAGTGATGAAATTTTTGCTGAGGGAATAACGATTGTGGAGGATAAAATCTTCATGTTAACCTACCGAAATGCTATAAATTTGGAGTTTGAGCTCAATTCATTGAAGTTTATTCGTCAGTTTCCGGTGCAGTATCAAAGAGAGGGCTGGGGGTTATGTAATGATGGTAAAGTTATTTATAGTACAGATGGAACTAATTCAATTTATGTTTTAAATAAGGATACCTATATGCAGGAGCGAGCTATTGAGGTTTATGATCATAAAGGACCTGTATATGAGCTTAATGAGCTAGAGTTTGTGGATGGGATGATTTATGCCAACATTTATAATTCTAATCGTATCGTTATAATAGATCCTGCAACAGGTCAAGTAAAGGCTGAGGTTGATTTGAGTAATCTCTATCCTGACTCAAGCCGTTCCATGAAAGATTTTGACGGTTTTGTGCTTAATGGTATTGCTTGGGATAGTAAGGCTAAACGTCTATTTGTGACGGGTAAAAAATGGGATAAATTGTTTCAGATTAAATTGAGTGCACAGTAAAATTTGAATTGCAGATTATAAAAAGCAAACTTTGTCATCCTATGTTTGTCCTCAACCTCTGCTAAAACCTTTCGGGTGCTTTTCTTTTTTCATTGCTTATGATTTCCACTTTGTCATTGCGCGCGTTTTCCGCTTTGTCATTGCGCGCACAGCGTGGCAATCTCAATCACCAATCGACGTCAAATTTGGAGATTGCTTCGTCGTTCCTCCTAGCAATAACAAGAAAAAATGCCCACTACCTCCAGGCCTTGTACCTATTAATTAAGCCATTGGTCGAAGCATCATGCCCGCTAACCAGTTTATTATCCTCCAGTTCTGGTAAAATGCGCCCAGCCAGTTGTTTTCCCAGTTCAACTCCCCATTGATCGAAGCTGAAAATATTCCATATAATACCCTGAACAAATATTTTATGTTCATAAATGGCGATAAGTGAACCAAGAGTTTGGGGTGTAATTTTTTTAATAAGAATAGAGTTAGTTGGTCGGTTACCTTCAAAAACTTTGAATGGAGCAAGTTTCTCTATCTCTGCCGCAGTTTTTCCGGCAGCTTTTAGTTCAGCTTCCACCTCATCTCTGTTCTTTCCATTCATTAAAGCTTCAGTCTGAGCGAAGAAATTAGATAGCAATAACTGATGATGATTTCCAATTGGATTATGACTTTGAGCAGGTGCTATAAAATCACAGGGAATAAGTTTAGTGCCTTGATGTATGAGCTGGTAAAAAGCATGCTGTCCGTTAGTGCCGGGTTCGCCCCAGATCACCGGACCAGTTTGATAGTCGATAGCTTTACCGCTACGGTCGGTTGATTTTCCATTACTTTCCATATCTCCCTGCTGAAAATAGGCCGCAAAGCGATGCATATACTGATCGTATGGCAGTATCGCCTGACTTTCAGC
>NZ_JBIILQ010000277.1:0-3232 GCF_044232565.1 Daejeonella sp.
TTATTAATTCAATCCGCCAGTAAACTAACTGAAAATGGCTGCATTTTCTTGATTTTGCCGATGGAAACTTCTAATTTAATTGAAAAATTAATTCAATCAATGCCTAATTTGCACATAAATGGCATTAAAATGGTTTATTCCTTTGCGGATTCTATCGCACATAGAAGAATATTTAAAATAGGATTAAATTCTACAGAACCAAATCATGATAAGTTTGTTATCTACGAGACTCCGGGGATATATACCGCAGAATATCAAAATCTTCTTAAAGATTTTCTAACCATTTTTTAAGATGAGGATAGGTTTAATATCAGATACGCATAGCTTTCTAGATGACGCAGTCTTTAAGCATTTTGATAAATGTGAT
Organism: Daejeonella sp.; assembly: GCF_044232565.1. Taxonomy (GTDB): domain Bacteria; phylum Bacteroidota; class Bacteroidia; order Sphingobacteriales; family Sphingobacteriaceae; genus Daejeonella. The sequence continues at coordinate 368 of NZ_JBIILQ010000277.1, forward strand.
GAAATTTGGCATGCTGGTGATTTTGGAAGTATAGAACTTGCCGATCAGTTAAGTTTATTTAAACCACTTAGAGGGGTCTATGGAAATATTGATGGAAGTGATTTACGTTCTGTTTATCCCGAAAACTTAAGATTTGATTGTGAAGAAATGAGCGTATTTATGACGCACATTGGTGGGTATCCCGGTAGATATAATGCTCGTATCAAAGATGATATTTACACTCATCCTCCTGGTATATTTATTTCAGGCCATTCGCATATTTTAAAAGTAATTTATGATAAAAAAATAGGATCACTGCATTTAAACCCAGGTGCTGCAGGTAAGCATGGTTGGCATAAAGTGCGAACACTTCTTCGATTTAGTATCAATGAAAAGAAAATTAATGATCTAGAAGTAATAGAATTAGGTAATAGATAATTATAAACAAATATTATGCAAGGATTATTAACATTAGGACAATTTATAATTGAAAATCAAAGTGAATTTCCTTTTGCAAAGGGTGAATTATCTCGTCTTTTAAGGGATATTGGAATTGCCTCTAAAATTGTAAATCGTGAAGTTAATAAAGCAGGATTGATGGATATTTTGGGTGAGGCTGGCACAATGAATATCCAAGGAGAATCCCAAAAAAAACTGGATGTGTTTGCTAATGAACAATTTATATCAGCACTTCAGAGTGGAGGTGAATGTTGTATTGTGGCTTCAGAAGAGAATGATGAATTTGTTTATATAGATGGTGAAGTTTCAAAAGATGCCAAATATATTGTTGCAATAGATCCTTTAGATGGATCATCAAATATTGATGTTAATGTAGCTGTCGGGACTATTTTTTCTATTTATAGACGAACAACTTTAACTGGTAAGGCTACTATAGCAGATGTTCTACAAAAGGGAACAGAACAAGTAGCTGCTGGATATGTTATTTATGGATCTTCAACAATGCTCGTTTATACCACTGGAAAAGGGGTTAATGGATTTACTCTCGACCCTTCCATTGGTGAATTTTGTCTTTCACATCCCAAAATGCGAATTCCAAAAGATGGAACAATTTATTCAATCAATGAAGGTAATTACGTTCACTTTCCTGAAGGAGTGAAAAAATATTTAAAATACTGCCAAGTTGAAGATCCTGCTACATTAAGACCCTTTACATCACGATACATTGGATCTATGGTAGCTGACATTCACCGAAATATGATTAAGGGAGGAATATTTATTTATCCAACAACATCAAGTGCACCCAACGGGAAACTTAGGCTTGTTTATGAATGTAATCCAATGGCTTTTATTATTGAACAAGCTGGAGGCCGCGCTACAGATGGCTATAATCGAATTCTTGAAAAAGATGTACACTCACTACATCAACGCTCGGCAATATTTATTGGATCTGAAAATATGGTCCGGAAAGCTGAATCATTAATGTCTCAAAATATTATGGATAATTCTGAAGATAAATTAAATCAACTGCTTTATAAAACAGGAATTGTTGGTGGTGTTGATTAAATGTTGAGCTTAAGCTCTTCCTTTTCGAAAAAACTATCAACTAACAAATTTTTTTGTTGAGCGGCTTGAACAGCCAACACATCGCATCTTTCATTTTCAGGGTGACCATTATGGCCTTTTACCCAAGTAAATTTTACATGATGTAATTTGTAAACATCTAAAAAACGAAGCCAAAGATCTTTATTTTTCTTTCCTTTAAAACCGGTTCTTACCCATCCAAAAACCCACTTTTTTTCAACTGAATCAATAATGTATTTGGAATCGGAATAAACCATGATTTCTTGTCCGACTACTTTTATACTCTCCAAACCCGTGATAACAGCAAGAAGCTCCATACGGTTATTAGTAGTTTTACGAAATCCTCCAGATAGTTCTTTATAGTGATTTCCAGAACGTAGTATTACACCATAACCACCAGGGCCAGGATTACCACTCGAAGCACCATCTGTATATATCTCAATCATTAATCCTGCTTTAAAGCACAATTATAACGATTTTGTTTTTAATCGGATGGAATTACCTATAACAATTACATCTGAAAAGGCCATCGCTAAAGCTCCAACCATAGGATTTAATAATCCGACGGCTGCAATTGGAATTGCAACTACATTATAGAAAAAGGCCCAAAACAGGTTCTGCTTAATCGTTAAGAGCGTATGTTTCCCAATTTTTAACATTTTAATTATCGCTGAAAGGTCGCTTTGAAGTAAAACTACCTCCGCCGATTGGATAGCAATCGAACTAGAATCACTCATTGAAATTCCAACATCAGAACTTGTTAACGCAGGTGCATCATTAATGCCATCGCCTACCATCGCCGTTTTACCTCTTTTTTTAATGATATCAATAATTTCTAGTTTCTGATGTGGCATGGTTTCAGAATAAATTTCATCAATCCCTAAATAGGAGCCAAGAGCATCGCACTTTTCTTTTTGATCCCCACTTAAAAGAATAGGTTTTATACCTAAATCGGCTAGTGTACTAATTAAATAGGCTGCATCGGGCTTAATTTCGTCTTCAATTGCAATTTTGGCTGCTAAAACATTGTTAACCTTTAAGAATAGACTAAAATTGCTTGTATCCTCGTCAGACTGTAAAATATGTTTTGATCCAAATTGATAGCTATTTCCTTCGGTATCCACCGCAGTCATTCCTAAACCTTTTTCTTCATTCACCTTAACGAAAATTATTTTTTCTGGCGATTTAATACTTAATTCCTTAACCAAGGATTTTGCGATAGGGTGGTTTGAATAGGCTTCAATTCCGAAAATAATTGATTCTGCCTTTTGTTGGGAAATATTTAGGCATTCCAGCGACTTAATTTTAAAATTACCAGTGGTTAAGGTTCCGGTTTTATCAAAA
>NZ_JBIILQ010000075.1:0-10652 GCF_044232565.1 Daejeonella sp.
AGATCAATAATTCATCACAATTAATATAAAATATGAATAAAGCAATAAGGTATTCTTTTACCGCAGCCTTAAAAAAATTAGTCCAACTCATAAATATAGAGAGAAAGGAAGTTGGTCAAATCTATTTTTACGCGGTTCTCATTGGTGCAATACAATTATCCCTGCCTCTTGGTATACAGGCCATTGTGGGTCTGTTATTTGGAGGCATATTATCAGTTTCCTTAATGGTTTTGATTGCTTTTGTGGTTGTTGGTGTGTTTTTGGGAGGTGTTATCCAGGTGATGCAGATGAACGTTACGGAGAATATTCAACAGCGTATTTTTACTCGTCTAACATTTGCCTATGCTTATCGAATTCCTAGAATTGATTTATTAAGTATCGATAATTATTATCTACCGGAACTTGTAAATCGATTTTTTGATACGGCAAATCTCCAGAAGGGTTTGGCAAAGCTTTTATTAGATGTGCCAACGGCCTCTATTCAAATTATTTTTGGGATAATCTTGCTGAGTTTTTACCACCCAGCATTTGCTGTTTTCGGCTTCATTCTTTTAATCTTCATTGTTTTTATTGTTTCGGGGAGTAGTAATAAAGGACTTAACTCAAGCATGGAAGAAAGCGATTATAAATATCGTGTAGGGCACTGGTTAGAAGAGATTTCGAGAGCAATCAAAACATTTAAATTCACTCAGAAAGGGCAGTTTCACTTGACTAAAGTGGATCAACTTGTATTAGGCTATTTGGCGGCAAGACGTTTACATTTTAAAGTGCTTGTGTTTCAATACAAAACTTTAGTTGCCTTTAAGGTTTTAATTACTGCTTCGATGTTGATTATTGGGACATTATTATTTCTTAATCAAAAAATCAATTTAGGTCAATTTATTGCTGCTGAGCTTATTATTATTGCTGTTTTAAACTCAGTTGAAAAATTGATTATCAGCCTAGCGACAGGCTATGACGTACTTACTGCGATTGAAAAATTGGACCATGTATTACAAAAACCTCAGGATAGGGATTTGGATCGAATTAAAGGTTTTGAACCTGATTATTCAAATGGTTTTAATCTTTCGGTTAGAAATCTAGGATTCTCCTTCCCCAATGGAAAAAAGGTGTTGGATGATGTTTCATTTGACCTCAAGCCTGGGGAAAAGATTTGTATTAGCGGAAACCAGGGTTCAGGGAAGACGACTTTGATTAGGGTGCTATCTGGACTTTATGGAGGGTATAGCGGGCAAATACTAGTAAATGAGCTTCCGCTACACAACATTCCTGTTGACGATTGGCGTAATGGTATAGCTGTTTTTTTTGCTCAAGAGGAGCTTTTTAATGGTACACTACTCGAAAATCTTATTCTTGGAAACACAGAAAGATTGCTTGATGAAATCAATGAAACTTGTAAGCTTGTGGGGCTTCTGCCTTTTATACAATCAAAGGTAGAAGGCTATCAAATGGTGATTGATTCGCAGGGACAAAAGCTTCCTCATAGTGTTATTCAAAAAATTCTTTTAGCTCGCTGTTTATTGCGAAAGCCATTAATTCTGATGATGGAAAATGGATGGGAAGCAATTGAATTGGAATATCGCCAGCACATTATAGAAAAATTAACTAGCGATAAGTCCTTTAGCTTGATCGCAATTACCGATCTCCCAGAATTACTATCTGTTTGCGACCGTAGCATTCAAATAACTAAAAAACAATAAATTAGAGAATAAGATGTTTCTTGAGAAAAAAACAGACTTTAAAGAGTTCAAATCCTTTGTAGCTACAAGTGCGCCCGAACACCGGATGCGTAAAACCAAATGGATGTTGATTGTTTTGGGCATTATGATTTTAGTCCTCCTTTTACCATGGACGCAAAATATTCGTTCTAGGGGTAATGTGTCTACACTAAACCCTGAGCAGCGTCCGCAAGAAGTAAATAGCTTAATTACTGCTCGAATATCAAAATGGTATATACAAAACGGCGATTTTGTTAGCAAAGGGGATACTTTGCTGGCTTTAGCAGAAACTAAGGACGAATATTTAGATCCGAATCTATTGCAGCGTACCACCGAACAATTAAATGCTAAGAGTCAATCAGCAGATTTTTACAGAAATAAAGCCAAAACAAGTCTCGAACAAATAAGTGCCTTAGAAGGGGGCTTGGAGCTTAAATTATCGCAGCTCAAAATGAAGCTTAAGCAATATACGCTTCAAGTACAATCTGATAGTATGGCGATGAGCGCTGCTGCAGGTCAGTTAAAAATTGCAAGTGTTCAATTACAGCGCCAGGAAGAGCTTTATATAGCGGGATTAAAATCTCTATCCGACTTTGAATCTAAGCAACAATACTTTCAGGATGCACTTGCGAAAAAAATTGGTACAGAGAATAAATACCAGAACAGCAAGACGGAGCTTCTGAACATTCGGCTAGAACTTTCAGCTGCTTCACAAGAGTATGCTGAGAAGATTTCTAAGGCAGCAGGCGATAAATATGCTGCCTTATCGGAAGTTGCTTCGAGCGATGGCGAAGCTTCAAAACTTCGAAATGTACTATTCAATTATCGTGCTAGAAAGGATTTTCATTATATCATTGCTCCACAAAATGGGCAGGTACTCCAAAGTGCTAAGGCAGGAATTGGCGAAACGGTTAAAGAAGGGGAAAAGTTATTGACGATTATTCCGGCACAACTAAATCAGGCCGTTGAAATTATGGTTGACCCCAATGATATGCCACTTATTAATTTGGGGCAGCTTGTTAGAATTCAGTTTGATGGTTTTCCTGCAATTATTTTTTCGGGATGGCCTCAGGCATCTTACGGTTTGTTTAGTGGAAAAGTTTCTGCTATTGATAATAGCATTGATGAATCTGGAAAGTTTAAGGTTTGGGTTATCCCGCAGGAAGGTGATAAAGCATGGCCCAAAAATCTGAGATATGGAACAGGTTGTCAGTCGATTGCATTGCTTGATGATGTGCCCATTTGGTATGAACTTTGGCGACGATTTAATGGCTTCCCAGCAAATTTTTATAATCCAACATCTAAAGATTCTAAAACTGAGAAATGAAAAAATTGATTCTTTTTCTTCTAATTCTATCTTGCGGACCTGTATTGGCCCAACAAAAGCGTTTGACATTAGATGAGTATCTTTCTTTAGTTAAGGCATATCATCCTGTGGTATTACAGGCGGGTATTGGTGTGGATAGGGCTTTTTATGTTCGTCGGCAGGCTATTGGAGGCTTTGACCCCCAATTGGAAGTGGCTCAAGAACAAAAAATTTTAAACGGGACCAGCTATTATGATTATTTGGTACCTCAAATTAAATTACCATTATGGTATGGTATCGATTTACAAGGCAGCTACACCACTTATTCAGGGAATTTTGTAAATCCAGAAAATAAAGTCCCGGAGGCTGGTTTGGGTTTTGTAGGACTGACTGTTCCATTGGGTAAGGGATTAATAATCGATGAGCGTCGTGCAGCATTAAAACAAGCAAATTTATTTCAATATATGGCTGTAAATGATCAGCAGCAGCTTATCAATCAGCTATTTGTAGATGCAACAGCTAATTATGTTAAATGGTTAAACAACTACCTCAATACTGAAATTTATAGACAGGCAGTTAATTTGGCTAAGCAGCGCGCTGAGGGTGTGAAATTACTTTATAAAAATGGCGATCTACCAGCAATTGATACGCTTGAGGCGTTAATTTTAGTGCAGTCCCGTGAGCAAAAACTTAGTGACTATGAGACAAAGTTAATTACCAGTAAAAATGATTTAGTAAGTTTCCTTTGGCTCAAGAATGCTATCCCCGTCGATCCTGAACTGCTTAATATCATCCCCGACACCGAGGTTTTTAACCTGCAATTATCTGATAGCCTTTTAAATGAAGAGGCATCAATTATAGCTATACTAAATCCAGAAGTGAAGAATTATGAACTTAAAATTAAACAATTAGAGCTTGATAGACGTTTAAAATTGGATCAAATCAAGCCTGCCTTAAATGTAAATCTTGGCTTGCTAAATTCTAGCAAAAACATTTTGAACAATTTGAATCCAGCATGGTTACAAAACAATCAAAAGTTCGGATTTACATTTTCTATGCCGCTCACATTTACCAAGCAAAGGGCATCTTATAGCCTTGCAAAGTTGAAATTAAGAGATGCTGAATATGCATTTCTTGAAAAAAAGAATTTGACAGCTATCAAGTGGGAGAATTATAAAAATGAATTGCAAAATCTTGATAATCAGCTAAAATTGTACAGTAGCATCGAAAAAAATAGTAATGTGCTGTTGAAAGGTGAAGAAATAAAATTTAAAACTGGTGAAAGTTCTCTTTTTCTTGTTAATTCTAGGGAGCAGAAATTACTTGAAGTTAGGGAAATAACAAATGAGATTTCGGCAAAAAGGATAGTTGTGATTCAAAATTTGAGGTGGATTGCAAATGCTCTTGGAGTGGAATGAGCCGATCAAAATGTTTATGACTCCGATTGAGTTTATAAATTCATAATTGAAAAATTAATGAAAATTCAATCAAAAGCAATTTCCTCTACCCAATCCCAATTAAATAGTCAAATAGGCTAACCTCAGTAGGAATTTGTAGTTTTTTGCGCAATCGGTAACGTCCAATTTCTACCCCCCTGACCGATATATTGGCAAATTGAGCAATTTCTTTGGTGCTTAAATTCATTCTCAAGTAAGCACAAAGTTTAAGTTCATTTGATGTGATATTTGGATGTTTTTCTTTAATTAAATTTAAAAAATCACTATGAACCTTGTCGAAATGTTTGGTAAAATTCTTCCATTCTTGGTCCATACGGTCATCCTCATTATACGTTTTAACCATTTTCTTTAATTCAGAGATGGCTTCCGGATGGTCAATTACTTTTATCACTTTATTGAGCTCTTCCTTAGTTTTACTGAGTAGTTCGGCCTTTTTAACGAGGTGCATGGCGGAGGAAGCTAGTTCAGAATTCATCAAATTAATTTCGACTTCTAGTTTCTCATTTCTTAATAAAGCTAATTCGCCTTCTGTACGGCTTAACTCTAGATCGTGGATATAGGATAGCTTGGCTTGCTCCTTTTGATGTTTTTCCTGCTGTAACCGAAGCTTGCGCTCTTGCCATTTATAAAGCCCAAATATTAATCCCACAAAAAGGCCGAAATAAATAACCTTGGCAAAGTTACTTAGATACCATGGCGGAAGAACTTGGAATGAATAGCTGCTAACTTCCGATTCATTGCCTAGATTATTTCTTGCCTTAACTTCAAATCTGTAATCTCCTGCCGGCAAATTGGTATATTCCTTTTCGGTTCTTTTTGACCATTCCGACCAGCTTTTATCGAATTCTTTTAATCTGTAGCTATATTCTATGTTTGATTGAAAGCCAAATAATGGTGATGAAAACTCTATCTGAATTGTTTTCCAATCGTAACTAATCTTTGGAACGGATTGTTCATTTTGTAAAGTATTGTAAAATCCACCGAAAAGGAGGCTATCGCTTTGATTGTTAATTTTTACGGTTCTAACCTGGACTTTTAATTTAGGGATTGATTGTTTATATTTTTCATAGTTTATATTGAAAAACCCTTTTTCACCACCAATAAGGATGTTATTTTGGTTAATTGGATAAATAAATTCAAAGCCGCTCAGCATTTTGTTGTTTAATTCGGGCAGGTAAATAACTTTGGGATTTTCATTTGTATAATCAATTACGCCCAATGTTTTTTCTCTAATAAACCAAATATTGCCATTTGAATCTTCCTTCATATAGCGCAAACTTTGGTCGCCTAAAATCTTTTGATAATATGCCGAGATTTCAAATGCATTTTTCACCTTATTATAAGTGTAAACTCCCTTTTCTGTGGCCACCAAAACCTCATTTTTGATTTTATAAACGTGGTTATTTACGTTGGAAGGTAATCCATTGGCTTGTGTATAGGTTTCGATTGAATATTTATTAGCTTCTGACTGTTTAATTTTATAAACGCCATGGTATGGATGGGATACCCATAAAAAATCATCATTGTCGATGGCAATAAATCGGGAAGACTCTGTGAATTTTGGTATTTTTTGTTTTGCGATGAACTTTTGATTAACAGAATCGAAAATCACTAAACCATCATAAGTGCCCGCCACCATTTGTGATTTTCCAAATGCATCCGATAGGGGCAGGAAGTTCCAATAGCCTCGGAGAGCTGATATCTGTTGTAATTTATTGTTTTTAACTAAAAAAGCACCTTCATGATGCCCTAATAACAACTCTTTATTAATTCTGGAAAGCCTCCATGTTTGCCCCTTAGAGTTTTCAACTGCCTTAAAATCGCCTTTACTGAAGCTTAAATCCTTGATATTTTGTAGACCAACACTAAAAAGCCCGTTAGAGGTGCCTAAAAATAATTGATTATCAAATAGTATGGCAGCATATCCGGATCCATCTTGTAAAGCGGGGTTTATTTGCTTAATTGGACTGTTATATGCAATAAAATCGATACCATTATCTAGGCCTAGCCATAAATTTTGCTGTTGATCCAAGAAAATACTGAGCACATTATTATTCTGTAATCCCTCAATATTTGAAAATCGTTGAATCAGATTTCCTCGCCAATCGATTATATATATTCCACCATTGCTTGTTGCTAGCGCTATCCAATCGTTATTAATTGAGGTAGCAGCGTATATTCTTTCGTTTTCAAAGAGTTTCTGATTTGCAGTTTTTATTTTGGTTAAACCCTCGTTGCTCAGTAAAAACAAGCCATTTTTTAATGTTGTTACGATTGATTGTTTGTTTTTAATCGGTAAAATACCGGTTATTGGGTCATTTTTAGGCAGTTCTTCCTGTCGCAAAATAGGGACCCAAGTGTCGTTTTCAAACTTATTTAAGCCATTTGTATAATCATGAGCATATAAAGTAGTGCCTGAAGCTGCCATGAAGCTCCATTCGCTAGCGGCTTTATAGGTTGCCATTTTGCCATTGATCAGTTTAAATATCTTGCTCGAAGTACGAAAGAATAAACTTTGATTAATCTTCACTATGTCCCATACATCGCCAAAAGATTTATTCCCTTCATCAATTAATGGGATATAGGAATGATAGGATAGCCTTCCATTATCTGTTGGAGCAAAATACCCAAGCTCATCTTGGCCGCCAACATAAATTTTATTGTCTGAGCCTATTTCAATTGACCGTACTATGGTTTTATTGGGTAGGGGAAATAAGTTCCAATACTTACCATCAAATGTGAGTAAGCCTTCATTATTCGCTACATATATGATCCCATTCTTGTCTTGTTTGATGTCCCAATTCTGTAAACCTGCATTGTACTGTTGCTTGTCATAATTGATTACATCTGGAAGTCCGATGGTGTTTTGCCCAAATAACCCCAATGGGATTAATAATAACAATAATAATTTTCTCATGAATGTATAAATTAAAGCTATTGTAAGCGTCTTCTTAAAATTTATGATGTAGTATTGTTGTATTTTAAATATCCTATAACTGATTCATTTCTGCATTATGATGTAGTATTGAAGTAGTTATTTTTTTGATTGTTGTATTGGTTTAGCGCACCTTTAGATTCCAATTATAAATAATTTAAAACATAATAAACAATTATTATTTACTAAAATCAATTTCTGTATGAAATTTAAAATCAAATTAGTCTTCACAGTTTTGTTTTTTGTTGCCTTATACCAACAAACAATGGCTCAAACGCTAAGTGTTTCTGGTATTGTAAAAGACAAAACCACGAAAGAATCCCTACCAGGTGCTACGGTATCAGTGGTAGGAGCATCCACTACTACGGTTACTGATGCTCAAGGAAACTTTAAAATTTCTGTCCAAAAGGGAGCTACATTATTAGTAAGCTTTACCGGGATGAACTCTTTCCGCTATCAGGTTAATAATGCTGATGCGATTACAATTGAACTTGAAGGCTCAATAACTTCAATGGATGAGGTAGTAGTTGTAGGATATGGTGTTCAAAAGATTACCAAAATATCTGGAGCGATTTCAACTGTAAAGGCTGCAGATATTGAGAAATTAAGACCGGTACGTGCAGAAGATGCCTTACAAGGGCGTGCTTCAGGGGTAACTGTAATTTCTAATGGTTCACCAGGATCAAAGCCTACAGTGCTAATCAGGGGTATTCCTTCTTACACTGGAACTGACCCTGTTGTTGTAGTGGACGGGTCTATTCAAAGTTTAGACGATTTAAATTCCATTAACGCAGCAGATATTGAATCTATCAATGTTCTTAAGGATGCAGCTACTACTGCAATTTATGGTGTTAAGGGCGGAAATGGTGTAATTGTAGTTACTACCAAGACTGGAAGAAAGAATCAGCCAACAGAATATGCCTTAAACAGTAATTATGGTGTTCAAGAAGTGCTTAGCACTATTGGTGTTTTAAATGCTACTGAATATGGTGCCATTATTAATGAAGGAAGCTTAACCTCAGGTGGTAATCTAATATTCTCGGATATTTCAAAGCTAGGTGTTGGTACCAATTGGCAAAATGAGATTTTCAAAAATGCGGGCATGCAAACGCATACGCTAAACGCCAAAGGTGGAAGTGATAAAATGAGTTATTTCATATCAGGTGGCTATCTTGGTCAAGATGGTATTGTTGGTGGGGGTCAAAAATCTCACTTCAACCGTACAAATGGTACTGCCAACTTGAATTTTAATTTATCACCTAAATTAAAATTTATAGCAAACACCAGCTTTGTTAATATTAAGGGGGCCAATGTTGCTGAAAATGGAATTAATAGCGTTATTTCAAACGCACTTAACTTCGATCCAACAGTGTCTATCTTAAATACAGCGCCAAATACTTACGGTAAATATGGTGTGAGTTCTACCATTTTATCCGAAATATTTAATCCACTTACGCAATTAGATGATACGCATAACAAGTCTAATACAAATAAATTATATGGTAAGCTGGAATTGCAATATGATATTTTAAAGAATTTGAAACTTACTTCTCGTTATGGATATACCAATGTAGATGTAACAGGTAAGTCGTTCAATCCATTATCTTTTTATGGAGCAGGGCATATTAACTCAACTTTAAATGCAGATGGTTCTGCAAGAGTTGGTTCTCATAACAGTGTTTCTGAATATAAAAACACGTATTTCAATAATACATTTGAAACATTTGGAAACTATAGTTTGGTATTAAATGAGGATCATACATTTGATGCGATACTTGGTTTTTCAATGGCCAAAATAACTGGTAATGCTTTAAATGGCTCCAGACAAGATGTACCTTTCAATTCATGGGAGTTTGCAGATATTTCATCTGCTACAGGTATTGCGCCAACTTCGGGTATTGATTTAGGCTCTTTTCAGTATGAGCGAAGAAATCTTTCTTATTTCAGCAGAATCAATTACGATTATAAAGAGAAGTATTTAGCTTCCTTCTCTGCACGTAGAGATGGATCTTACGCTTTTGGTGCAAATAATAAATTTGCTAACTTTTATGCAGGCTCTTTGGGCTGGGTGGTTTCAAATGAGGACTTCTTTAATGTAGACTTTATTAACAACTTTAAAATTAGAGGTAGTTATGGTATCACCGGAAATGAGAATGTAAATCCTCAATATCAGAAGATTTCAACACTTATTTATGCGTACAACTTGGGACAAAATTCAGGTTATACCTTTGGTAATAACAATACTTCAATTGGTGCAACGATAGCTTCTTTTAAAAATGATGAGCTTGCTTGGGAAAAACAAAAGCAGTTAAACGCTGGTTTTGATTTAACCTTCTACAAAAACAAGTTTTCATTCTCTGCAGATTACTTTGAGAAGGATATCAGTGGTTTATTGTTCACGCCATCCTTGTCTTTATATCTTGGATCAGCACAATCTCCAACAGCAAATATTGGAACAACCGAAACTTCTGGCTTCGACTTTAATTTAGGTTTCACAGATAAGGTGAGTCGTAACTTTAATATTAGCACGAACGTAACGTTTACAACTGCTAAGAATTTAGTTACCGAGACAAACAACGGTTTAATCACTGGTGGTAATTATGGCATTCCTAACCAGACTGTTACCAGATTTGAAGCTGGACAAACTCCTGGATATTTTTATGGATATAAAACGAATGGCCTATTCCAAAATCAAGCAGATATTGCCGCCGCTGCAAGTCAGCCAGGTGCAAAACCAGGAGATATTCGCTTTGCCGATTTAAATGGTGACAATAAAATTGATGGCGATGACCGTACACAAATTGGTGATCCATTCCCTGATTTCACTTTAGGATGGGGATTATCACTAAACTATAAAAATTTCGATCTAAATAGTTTTGTGTATGCTTCAATAGGTAATGATATTTATAGAGCTTACGAGCGTAACTTAGCTATGACCAATAAATATAGAGGGGTGTTAGCGAGATGGACAGGTGAAGGAAGCACGAATGATGCTCAAAACCCAAGGTATTCATTTACCGATGGTAATAATAATACAAGAGCGTCTAATCGTTATGTTGAGGATGGTTCCTTTATTAAAATCAAGGATTTCCAATTAGGATATACCCTGCCTGCCTCATTATTTAAAAATAAGTCATTCAGCAAGATCAGAATTTATTCTCAAGTGAAGAATGCCTTTACTTTCACTAAGTATTCTGGTTATGATCCTGAAATAGCAGGAGGAATTTTCGATACAG
>NZ_JBIILQ010000076.1:0-10648 GCF_044232565.1 Daejeonella sp.
CAAATCGGATGGCACCAACATTAGCTTTCATGAAGCGATATTCTGTGTACAATCTTAAAATGGTTGGATTTCTTATAATCGAGTTATCAAATCCAGAGTTGATGGTTTTTCTGAGGTCATAACCCAGTGTGAGGTCCTTGAAAAAGTAATTTCGACCTCTAAATTCAATTTCTACCGTATTGGTTTTACGATCTGCAAAGTTTTCTTGCGAATAGGTAGTCGTATTAATCGAATAGGAGGTTTCTAGCTCAACATCTATCACGTCTTTAACATCCACTTCAAATTGTAATTCTTGACGCACTACTAAGTTCTTTGCAATGTTCTTAGCCTGATCAATAAAAGCTACGTTATTATTAAAAGAGCCTTGTCCGGAATAGGTAATGGTGAATTTGCGCTCGGCAAAAGGAACAGCATACGAATAATCCCCTTGGGCCGTATAAAAACCATTTGTATTGATATAGCTTGTAACTTGGTTAATTGTATTTGGAACCTGAATTTTAGTGGTGACAATCTTGTTTTGAGTTTGATTGAAGGCTATATTGGCATATAAAATATGTCCTTTATCCCAATCCGATTGGTTGTAACGGGCATTAAAGGAATGTACGAACTCGGGATCTAGATCCGGATTTCCAGTAACCGTATTCTGTAAGTTTGAATTGTCTGTAATCGGTTGTAATTGAAGGAATCCTGGCTGGTTGTTTCTGCCCCAATAATTAACTTGTAGTGCCTGCTGCTTTGAAAATTTATAAGAAAGTCGCGCCGATGGAATAATATTGAAAGTTTCTTTTCTTGTATCAATCCCTCTACTCAAATTTCGGCCTTCTAGTAACGCTGGTTGAGCATTTAAGCCTAAAGTATAATTGAATTTATCCTCAATAAATCGGTAGCTTAGTCCAAAACGATTGGTTGTAAATGAATACTCGTAATCATTGCTTAGCTCAGGATTGAAAGTGGATACTGCATTGACCACATCATTGGTTTCACGGGTTGTATTGGTTACTGACTGACTCCTACTATAGCTAAATTCTATGAAATTCTTAGCCCAAAGCGGCTCCATGTAGGAAATGTTAGTCCACAAAGAAAGATTATCATTCACATTATCAATCAATTGGTTTTGTAGGCGTGTAGAGTCCCTTCCATTCTGTGTAATCAAGTAATTATTCAATACATTCCTGAAATTTTGTCCTTCAGTAAAACTTAAATTACCCCTAATGCTCATACTACGGCCTTTTTTAGGAAATCTATGATTGTAGAAAAGATTTGTCGCAATGTTTAGTGAACTTGCATCAGTGCCCGATTCATTTGTTCTTTCTGTAATTAAATCCTCTTGTTTTATATCATATAAACCCGAATTATTAGAGTTATTGTCGTTGAAAGTTAAGCGTGGTGAAAGCTTAAAGTAATTGAGTGTATCAGGCTTAAATTCAAAATTCCCTGAAAATTCATGACTGAAATTATTGCTATTGTTGTTTGCAAAAGCATTTTCGCTACGGGTGAAGTTCTCCAGGAAATTTTGCGTGAATGTTTTTGTTAGTGTTGTGTTTTTTCTATTGCTAAAGCCATAAGCGGCATCAGCTGAGTATTTCTTTCCCCAATCATTGCGGTAATTGGTATTAAAAGCTTTGGTGGTGGTTATTCCGTTTGCGCCTCCCCGAGTATTCGAATTATTTATTGTCCCATCAAATGATATTTGCTGGTCATTTTTGAAGGTGTTTGCACGAATATAATTATTGTAACGATCTTCATTTCCCCTTCCGGTTGACATTCGGACGCTATAACCCTTCTTCTTATCATCTTGAATAGTTAAATTCAATATTTTTTCGGGCTCGCCTGTTTTTATACCGGTTAACCTTGCTTGATCGCCATAGTCATCAATAAATTGAAGGTTTTTTATTATATCGGCGGGTAAATTTTTAATTGCAGTGGCCACATCGGTTCCAAAAAAATCTTTTCCATTGATTCTGATTTTAGTAACCGCTTCCCCTTGGTTTGTAACGTTTCCATCCACATCAACTTTAACCCCTGGGAGTTTTCTAAGTATTTCATCTACAGCATCTCCCTGTCTTACCGGATAGGCAGCCGCATTAAATGAAACCGTATCTTCTCCAATTTTTACAGAGGTAACTGCGCTAATAATTACTTCATTGAGCGTATTAGATAATGTTTTTAAAGTAATAGTTGGAATGCTAAGTGTATTTCCAGAAGTGATTTTATAAGTCTTGATGAACGTTTCAAAACCTAAAAAAGCAGCGGAAAAATTAAATTCAGGCCATTTTAAATTATTAAAAGTAAAAGCACCATTTATGTCGGCAGCAGTTGCAATACTATCGCCAGCCCATTTTAGCCTAATTAGAGTTCCTGTTAAGGGTGTTCCAGTTGTATCTTGAACCACTCCCTTTATTATATAATTTTGAGCAAAAATTGGAGAAACAGAGATGATAAAAAGAAGGGTTAGTATGAGTCTTTTCATAGGTTGTTATTCACAGAATTCGATATTAACATCCTGTGCTGAATTTGAAATAAAAATTCAAATATACGGACCTTCTAGACTCTTAATGGAATACTAATCTTAATGTTACAATGATTTTTTTCAATCCATATTTTTTGCATTTTAGAGCCCAATTTTCATCGAAATTTAATTTAAATTCGAATTAAATTAATGTCCTGTTTTATTTTAATATTGCATGGGTAGATTGAAATTAATGTAATTGTATTTTTAAAAGATATGGAAGAGTTTTCTTTAAAGGATAAAGTGATTGTTGTTACCGGAGGTACAGGTATTTTGGGTAATTCCTTTATCAATGGGATTGTAAATGCCGGAGGTGCTGTTGGCATTTTAGGAAGAAATGTGGAGGTCGCAAATGAACGTGCGCAGGCAATCAATAAGCAAGGTGGACGTGCAATTGCGTTAATTGCAGATGCCATGAATGAGGGCCAGTTGATTGATGCCAAAAATAAAATATTAGATGCTTTTGGCAGGATAGATGGCCTAGTTAATGGGGCAGGAGGTAATAAGCCGGAAGGTGTACTAATGCCTGATCAAGATATTTTTAAAATGGATTTAGAGGGGATGAAGAAAGTGATGGAACTCAATACCTGGGCGACCTTAATACCTTCGCAAATATTTGGTGAGGCCATCGTACAAACTACCGAAAGAGGTAGCATAGTCAATATTTCTTCAATGAATTCTAAACGTGCCATAACTCGTGTTTTGGGCTATAACATGGGCAAGGCTGCAGTAGATTGTTATAATCAGTGGTTTGCCGTGGAGCTCGCAAACCGCTACGGCGATCGTATACGAATGAACGCTCTTGCACCCGGCTTCTTCCTGACGGAGCAAAATAGAAATCTCTTGACAAATCCCGATGGAACATTTACGGAGCGCGGTGAAAAAGTGATTAGAAATACACCTTTCAAACGTTTTGGGCATCCAGATGAATTGCAGGGTGCCCTAGTTTGGTTGTTAAGCGATGCTTCGAAGTTTGTTACCGGGTCGATGATTTGTGTGGATGGTGGATTTTCAATTTTTGGAGGCGTTTAAATGAGTGTAAATAGTTCAATTGCTGGGGCCTATGGAATGCAACAGACTATGCGTTGGTACGGACCAAATGATCCGGTTAGTTTGTCTGATATCTTGCAGGCGGGTTGTTCGGGACTGGTAACAGCTCTCCATCACATCCCTAATGGAGAAGTATGGCCACTAGCTGAAATTGAGAAGAGAAAATTGGAGGTTTCAAATGCTGGTTTGATTTGGAGCGTTGTGGAGAGTATTCCTATTCATGAAAAAATAAAAACTCAACAGGGAGATTTCCAGAAATATATTGAAAATTACAAGCTAAGCATAAAAAATTTGGCCTCTTGTGGGATAAAAATCATCACCTATAATTTTATGCCGGTGCTCGATTGGACGCGTACAGATTTGGCCTTCGTGCTTGAAGATGGCTCTAAGGCACTTCGTTTTGAAAAGGCTGCTTTTGTTGCTTTCGACCTTTTTATTTTGAAACGCCCTGGGGCAATGAATGATTATTCTGCTGAAGAAATTGAACGTGCTACCATCCGTTTTAGTAAAATGAACGAGAATGAAAAAGACTTACTCAGCCAAAATATTATTGCCGGTTTACCCGGAAGTGAGGAAAGTTTTACTATTGCTCAATTCCAACAAGCTTTAGATACCTATCAAGGTGTTGATGAACAACAGCTTAGAAAAAATCTAATTTTCTTTTTACAAGAGATTATTCCTGTGGCTGAGGAGTGTGGGGTGAAAATGGTCATACACCCCGATGATCCTCCTTATGCAATCTTTGGGCTACCCAGGGTTCTTAGTACGGCTTCCGACTTTGCTGAACTAATTTCTGCGGTACCTTCGCTAGCTAATGGACTCTGTTTCTGTACCGGATCATTCGGGCTAAGGCCAGATAATGATCTTCCTGCGATGGTCGAGCAGTTTGCAGATCGAATTAATTTTATTCATTTAAGGAGTACACGCAGAAACGAATGGGGCGATTTTTATGAGGATAATCACCTGGCTGGGGATGTAGATATGTATCAAGTAGTTAAGAAATTGGTAAAAATATCTCAGGCTAGGGAAATATCCATTCCTATGCGTCCTGATCATGGTCATCAAATGTTGGATGATCTGAACAAGAAAACCAATCCGGGATATTCGGCAATTGGGCGTTTAAGAGGGCTTGCAGAACTAAGAGGACTGGAATATGGGATTGTAAAAAGTTTAGAAGATTGACTTCCTTTGCCTCGCTAATGCCATTTTTTTATTAACATTACTCTTCGATTTAATCGATTCTCCTTGGAAATCTCCTTAAATTTTCTTATATTTTTAATTTTGATTAAATTGATCACTTTATAGGCACAAGAATGAACAAGCACAAAATAATTTATTTATTTATTTTAGAACTGACTTTTGCAGCTTTGATGTCTTGCGGACAAGCAGACAATTCTTCTAAGCTGCAAGAGACAACGCAAAAACCAATAGGTTTAGATCAAATTTCCTTCAATGGGGATACTTCTAACTCAGGGATGTTGAAGATTCCTAGTGGCGCTTTTATGATGGGTGCGGATAATGATCAAGCTTCAGAAGATGAATATCCCAAACATAAGGTGATGATTGATGCTTTTTGGATGGATCAGCATGAAGTAACTAATGATCAGTTCGCCAAATTTGTTGAAAGTACAGGCTATTTAACTACCGCAGAAAGAAAACCTGATTGGGAAGAGCTGAAAAAACAATTGCCTCCAGGTACTCCAAAACCCGATGAATCTTTATTAGTTGCAGCTTCTTTAGTCTTTACGCCACCTACACAGCAGGTAGATTTAAATGATTATTCTCAATGGTGGACTTGGGTGCCCGGTGCAAGCTGGAAGCATCCTGATGGGCCAGGAAGTGATATCAAAGGGAAAGGAAACTTTCCTGTTGTTCATGTAAGTTGGGATGATGCCATGGCTTATTGTAAATGGGTTGGAAAACGACTTCCAACGGAAGCAGAATGGGAATATGCTTCTAGAGGTGGATTAATTAATAATATTTACCCTTGGGGAAATGAACATGTAAATATTGGTAAACCTAAAGCAAATACTTGGGAGGGGACCTTTCCAAATATGAATACGGCATTAGATAAATTTACCACATTAGCGCCTATAAAATCCTTCAAACCAAATGGGTATAAACTCTATGATATGGCAGGTAATGTGTGGGAATGGTGCTCTGATTGGTATCGTAATGATTATTATAAAACTGTAAATATTCCGAATGGTATAAACAACCCCAAAGGGCCTATAGATAGTTTTGATCCGGATGAACCCTATACTCCGAAAAAGGTGTCTAGAGGTGGTTCTTTTATGTGTAATGAATCTTATTGTTCAGGCTATAGATCAGCAAGACGTATGAAAAGCTCACCTGATTCTGGAATGAGTAATTTGGGATTTAGATGTGTTAAATAATGGATGAATTTAATTATGAAAAGAAATAAAACCTTATTTATTATACATCTATTTGCATTTGCATTGCCTTTAATAATTCTATTACCATCTTGTTATGAAGCCGATAATTCAAATGTGATTAAGCAAAAATCACCGACTTTAAGCAAAAATAACAAAACAAAAAAAAGCTGTTGCACGAGTGGAATACCTGCTAGATTTACAAAGAACTAAATTTCTATTCTTTGGTTTAAAATAATAAAATAAGGAGATGTATTCCCATTTAATTGAAATACATCTCCTTATTATTACTCCTCCTCTGATTTGTTTTTCAACGTCATTAAAAGGGTATAAGCTCCTTTGGTAACCAATTGCTTACCTTTAAAATTTTCCGCATTAATAACTTCTATAAATCCGTTTTCAAGAGTACCTATTTTAACTGGTGTCATTTCAAAAGTGTTATTACTTTTTTGAACAAAAACATAGTCAGAGTTCTCGAAGTTAACGATTGCGTCTTCTGAAATGGCTAATTTACTATCGTTTTTCAATTGAATTTCTGCATTCATGTACATGCCAGGTACTAGGTTTTTATTTGCATTTTCAAAATGACAATGTACTTCTGCAAGGCGCTCTGCGGAAAGTTCTTTGCTTATTAGATTTATTTCAGCCGCGTATTTTTTAGTTGGATCATTGTTAGAATAAGCAATTAGTTTCTGTCCGATAGCTAGCTTGTTTAAATCTTTCTCAAATATTTTAAGATTTAAATGAATAGAAGAAGGGTCGATTAATTCAAAAAGTACATCAGATGGGTTTACAAATTTCCCAATATTCACAAACACATTAGAAACGAATCCATTAATAGGAGAATAAATTTTTATAGTGCTTGAAATATTGTTTTCAGTAATTGACTCAGGCTTGATGTTTATCATTTTCAATTTTTGCTCCAATGAGTTCAATGTAATTCTTAGCGTATTATATTCCATTTGAATTTGCTGAAATACCTTGTCGCTACTTGCCTTACTCGAGTTTAACTCTCTTTGGCGTTCAAATTCCGATTTGCTATATGCCAATTTAGCCTTTGTAATCAGGTAATCTTGCTGCATTTGGATATACTGCTGATCCTCCATAATTGCAATAATATCTCCTTTCCTAATTTGTGATC
The DNA here is from genome assembly GCF_044232565.1 of Daejeonella sp. Taxonomy (GTDB): domain Bacteria; phylum Bacteroidota; class Bacteroidia; order Sphingobacteriales; family Sphingobacteriaceae; genus Daejeonella. Next base: position 7,094 of record NZ_JBIILQ010000076.1, read on the forward strand.
CTGGGAGTAATTTAGTCGATTTTAAATAACCTCCTAAAGGCACGCTGACCGAAATCATGTTCTGTGGCGGTACATCAATAGTTCCATTGGCAGTGATGAATGATCCTATTATTTTCTCTTCAAGCTTGCCGATTGAAAGTTTGGCAGCAGTCAACTGTTTTTTATTGAGTATGACTATATTTTCAGTGCCATTGATAGCCTCAGTACTTGTTTCTTTCTCCGTGCCTGATCCGCATGCTGTAATTAATAATGCAAAGGTGATTATGAATATATTTTTCATCTAATTATGTTAAAAAATGCTGTGAATTAATTTTATTTCTCCTGCTGACTTAGATAATTGATTTGAATAATGGTTTCATTTAGTCCCCTAATTAAATCAAGATGATTGTTTCGAAGCATAAATACTTGATTGTTCAACATTACCCATTCTAAATAATTTATTTCTCCATTAATGAATTGATTATAAGATGATTGTTTAATTTTTTTCACTTCCGGAAGAGATGATTCCTCAAAATAATTGAGCGTTTCTTTATACGTTTTAAAGCGTGATATGGCACTTAAATAGTCTGTTTCGACGCTGCTTTTTTGAGTTTGATAATTATTCTCCGCGATTTTTTCTGATAGGACCGAAGCATTAACTCTTGCCTTTTGGGCAGAAGTGAAAACGGGTATCCCTATTCCCACAAATGCAGATCCAAAACGTTTAGATCTTGGATAATATTTATCATCTGCTCCCGTCCCCCTGATGCTAGCATTGAAATATCCCAAGCTCAATTCCGGCATAAACTTCGATTTTTCAAGCTTCGTATTTGCAGAAGCAATATTTTTTTGCTGATTAGCAATTTGAATGAGTGGATGCTTTGTAATATTTTGATTATCAAACGAAAAGATGGTTGGGATTAAGGGTGACATCGGTGCAGGCTCCATTCTATTTTCTGTATTTAAAACGAGCTGGAATTGCAATTTCGCCAATTCAATCTCTTCTTGTAATGCCTTAAGCTGCAAAAACACAGCTCCTCTTTGGGTTTTTGCAGTTGCGCTTTCCAAAACATTGCTTTCTCCAGCGTTGAAACGTAATTCAGCTTTCTCTTGAAAATTGTTGTAAATACTGTCTGCTTCAATCAAAAGTCTTTCTTTTTCCTGTAAAATTAAGATGGAATAGAATAATTGACTTACTGCTTTTTTGACCTCAGCTTCTTTTAGTGAGACGCTTAATACCGACGATTTCCATTCCTCATTTAGCAATTTTTTCTGATTAGAATAAATTGTTGGAAAGCTAAACGATTGCGATAAACCGAATCGGGTATCCGTATAAATACTATTAATTTGGCCAAACTCTGTGCTTAATGTCGCTTGATTGATATTTTTAGCTGTTTTAATCAATTTTTGATTGTATTCGGCTTTTAAATTCTCATTTTTAACAGTCCGATTGTTATTTAAGGCTAAATCTATCGCCGTCTTTAAATCAATTTTTTCTTGGGCATTCACATTGTTTATCCCCAAAAAGCAAAGAATTAATATTGTAGTAGCGGTTTTTTTAGCGATTGTAACTTTTGTTGGTCCTTCAAAAATAATGTAAAGGATAGGTAGAACAAACAAAGTCAGTAGTGTAGCAATCATTAAACCTCCAATTACTACGGTGGCTAAAGGTTTTTGAACTTCTGCACCTGCGCCATTGCTTAATGCCATAGGTAGGAACCCTAAAGAAGCTACAAAAGCAGTCATTAATACCGGTCTCAATCTGGTTTTTGTACCCATTAAAACTATTCGTCGGAGATCGTTTAAACCAGATTCTTTTAGTCGGTTAAACTCTGCTATGAGCACAATTCCATTCAATACAGCAACACCAAAAAGTGCTATAAATCCAATACCTGCACTAATACTAAAGGGCATACCTCTTAATGCTAAAAAGTAAATCCCTCCAATTGCAGATAAGGGTATGGCGGTATAAATAATTAATCCTTGTTTTATTGAATTAAATGCAAAAAATAAAAGGATAAAAATTAATGCGAGTGAAACGGGGACGGCGATCATAAGTCTTTGTTTTGCAGCGTTTAAATTTTCAAATGCACCACCATAAGTAATAAAATAACCAGTTGGTAAGTTAATACTTTGATCAACTTTTGATTGTAATTCATTTACAATGCTTTGAACATCGCGACCACGCACATTAAATCCAACCACAATTCTGCGTTTTGCATCTTCCCGTTGTATTTGATTGGGACCGTTTTTTATTTCTACACTTGCCAATTGGTGAAGGGGAATAAAGGTGCCTTGGGGACTAGGAATCAATAGATTTCGTACATCGTCGAGGTTTTTTCTTTTGTCTAAATTTAATCGAACCATTAAGTCGAAGCGCTTTTCACCCTCAAATATAAGCCCAGCGCTCTGACCCGCAAATGCAGAATTAACAACTCTGTTGATATCTGCAATGTTTAAATTGTATTGTGCAATGGCATCCCGATTATAGTCTATTATTACCTGCGGCACTCCAGTTATTGGTTCTACATAAAGATCCTGACTACCATCCACCTTATTCACGATTTTGCCTAGTTTTTCGGCATATTTTGATAGAGTGTCTAAATCTTCACCAAAAATTTTTAGAACAACGTCTTGCCTTGCGCCAGTCATTAATTCATTAAATCGCATCTGGACAGGGAATTGGAAGCCCACGGTAATACCTGGAACATCTTCAAGAGCTTTGCTCATTTTTGTAGCCATTTCATCAAATGTTTTGGCATTGGTCCATTCACTTTTATCCTTCATGATTACCATAAGGTCGCTTGCTTCCATTGGCATCGGGTCGGTTGGGACTTCTCCACTTCCGATTTTTGTGACTACCTTGATGACTTCCGGGAATTTCTCTTTTAAAATTCGGGCTGCTTGAGTGGTGCTTTCAATGGTTGTATTGAGATTGCTTCCAGTTAAAACTCTAGTATCTACTGCAAAATCTCCTTCTTCTAAGGCCGGAATAAATTCCCCTCCTAAATTGGAAAGAATAACTAGGGCTGCAATAAATAAGGCGACTACTATTCCCAAGATAGTTTTTGGGATTCTCAAGACTTTTGTTAATTGTCTTTGGTAGAATTCTTCAATTTTAAACATTATCCGATCAGATAAATTAGGCTCATGCTTTATTTTTTTACTTAAAAACCATGCGCTCATCATAGGAATATAGGTTAATGAGAGTATAAAGGCTCCTAAAAGGGCAAATGCGACTGTTTGTGCCATTGGTTTAAACATTTTACCTTCTATCCCTTGAAGCGTAAATATGGGCAGGTAGACAATTAAAATAATTATTTGTCCGAAAACTGCACTATTCATCATTTTACTGGCTGATTTTTTTACTTCACCATCCATTTCAGGCTGTGTAAGTCGATTAGCTACTCCGAATTTATTGCTGCGAGAGAGCTGATGCATAACGGCTTCTACAATAATAACTGCTCCGTCTACAATTAGTCCGAAATCTAGTGCCCCTAAACTCATTAAGTTGCCACTCACTTTGAAGGTATTCATCAAAATGATTGCGAAAAGCATGGATAGAGGTATTACAGA
>NZ_JBIILQ010000278.1:0-3212 GCF_044232565.1 Daejeonella sp.
TTGGGGTATTTAAAAATTGATGCAGAACATCTAAACAAACAATAAACATCACTATTTTAGGCTTAAGAAGCTGCCGATTATTTCGCCAAATAATGTTGTGAAAATAAAAACACAAAGCAATAATCCTTCAAATTACCGTATTTTTGAGCATGCACATTTCTGAAAATTCAAGAATCTGGATCTACCAATCCGACCGAATCCTTAAACAGGAAGAGGAGGCAGCAATTCTTCAAGTACTTGAAGAATTTACTTCTAATTGGCAAGCACATGGACACAATTTGGCTGCCTTAGGTGAAGTAATTTACCATAAATTTATTATCCTCTCTGTTGATGAGCAAATAGCTGGAGCAACTGGTTGCAGCATCGATAAATCCGTAGCATTGATGAAAGATATCGAACAGAAATTCAATATAAATCTATTCGATAGGTTTCAAATAGCATTTAAATTACATGATGAACTCATTTGCTGTGGCAAGGAAGAATTTGAAGAAATGATTAAGAATCAGCATGTTAATGAAAATACAATCGTATTTAACAATCTCATTCAAACAAGGAAGGAATTAAAAACCAGCTGGCAAATTCCTTTTAAAAATAGCTGGCATGCACGAGTTTTCAGTGTTTAATAGCCGAATTTTAAAAAGGAAGCTTCTCAAGATTTTTCATGTTTTGTAGTATGAGTCTCTGTTTATAATATACGAAACGTGTTGGTCTGGAGGGGTTCCAACGAAGCGGATTTGGTAAAACTGCAATAATTAATGCCGCTTGTGATTTACTCATGCTATGTGCTGATTTCCCGAAATACTTCTGAGTAGCGGCCTCCGCACCATAAATACCATCGCCCATTTCTATCACGTTTAAATAAACCTCAAGAATACGTTCTTTGCCCCACAATAATTCAATAAGAATGGTAAAATAAGCTTCAAAGGCCTTACGAATGTAGGATCTGCCGGGCCATAAAAAGACGTTCTTGGCAGTCTGCTGACTAATTGTACTACCACCTCGAATTTTTTTGCCCTTTTGATTTTTTTCAAAGGCCTTCCCCATTGCTTTGAAATCAAAGCCCCAATGATTTAAAAAATTAGCATCTTCGCCAGCAAGTGCAGCTCTTTTAAGGTTATTTGAGAGATTCTCTATATCAAGCCATTTTTTTTCAATCTTCCATTCCTTGCCTTCAGCTTGACGTTCAAAACCTCGCTGGATCATCAGATAAGTAATTGGAGGGTTAACAAAGCGGAGCAATAACACCCAAATAAAGGTGATGGCAAAAAACCATATTGCCACTTTACGGATGATATTCCAAAACTTTTTCAAAAATATTGACATTAGATTTAAAGAAACTTTAAAATAAAAAAAGTGCCTTCTACAAATTTTAGAAGGCACTTAAAATTATAACTTATTTCCAGATAATACACCGAAATTAATCGGAGAATGGAAATTATTCTGCTACTACTTCGAAAGTAACTTTAACCTTTACTTCCTTGTGTAGATTAAGATTTGCAGTGTATTCACCAACAAATTTAGGCTCTACATCAAAAGTAATACGGCGACGATCAACGTCAAAGCCTTCTTTCTTCAATGCATCCGCAATTTGAATAGTATTTACTGATCCAAAAATCTTTCCAGTTTCACCAGCTTTGGCACCGATTGAAAGCTTAACACCTTCTAATCTGGCTGCAATTGCATCCGCATCCTTCTTGATTTTATCTTGCTTGAAAGCTGCTTGCTTTAAATTTTCAGCTAAAACTTTCTTTGCAGATTCAGTAGCCAGTGAAGCATAACCCTTTGGAATAAGGTAGTTACGTCCAAAACCTGGTTTTACATTTACTACATCATCTTTCTCTCCGAGATTCTTGATGTCTTGTTTTAAAATTAGTTCCATTTCGCTTATCTCCCTCTTATTTTAATGAATCAGTAACATAAGGTAATAAACCAATATGGCGAGCACGCTTTACAGCCTGTGCTACTTTACGCTGAAATTTTAATGAAGTTCCTGTTAAACGACGTGGTAAAACTTTACCTTGATCGTTAATAAACTTTAATAAAAAGTTAGCGTCTTTATAATCGATGTATTTAATACCGTTCTTTTTGAATCGGCAATACTTCTTACGGCTCTCGTCAACTTTCGGAGCGGTTACGTATTGAATTTGGTCTTTTGCCATTATTTTGCTACCTCCTCAGCTTTAGTTTCCTTGTTCTTGTTGAAGGCTCCGCTACGCTTCTTCTCGCTGAATGCAAGTGCATGCTTATCCAATGATACAGTCAGAAAACGCATAACACGTTCATCACGTCTGTATTCAACTTCAAGTTTGTTAATAAACTCACCCGGAGCTTTGAATGTAGTTAGGTGATAGTATCCTGTTGTCTTCTTTTGAATCGGATACGCTAGTTTTTTCAAACCCCAATTGTCTTCATGGACAATTTCGGCTCCGTTATCAGTCATAAGCTTGTTGAATTTGGCGAATACCTCTTTCACAGCTTCTTCGGATAACAACGGGGTCAGAATGATCACTGTTTCGTACTGTTGCATTGTTGCTTTTTGTTTTTTTAATTTATTTATTCGCTTTACCTTAAACAGGCCTTAAAGCGGGACGCAAAAATAGATATAATTTTCTATTTATCAAGGGGTTTTTGGAATTTTCGTATTGTAGAATGTCTAAATTGTTTTTTACCCTTTTATTTTCTCTCCAATAAGGTCTATTTGATTGATTAAAGAATTTAAAGGTACATATCTAAAAAATTTAGTAGGTCACCTTTCTATATTTCAAAAAAATTACTCTAAATAAATCGTTCTAAATCACATCATAAATGCTAATTTTTTTCGCTTGAAATGCGATAATTAATTTTTTTGCAAAAATGTCTATAAAAAAAATCCTCTAAGTTTGGTTTAACCCATTCCTCTTTCTAATTTAGCAGCAATGGATAATTTTATAGTTTCAGCAAGAAAGTACAGACCAGCAACGTTCCAAACCGTTGTGGGTCAACTACATATAACTGGCACCTTGAAAAATGCCATTAAAAACAATCAGTTAGCTCAGGCATTTCTTTTCTGCGGACCGCGAGGCGTGGGTAAAACTACCTGTGCAAGAATCCTCGCCAAAACAATAAACTGTGAGAATATAAGTCCCGAAGCCGAAGCCTGCGGAACCTGCCACTCTTGTATTTCGTTCCAAAATGGCAACTCTTTTAGTATTCATGAGCTAGATGCTGCTTCT
>NZ_JBIILQ010000077.1:0-10608 GCF_044232565.1 Daejeonella sp.
ACCCACTTTCAAGGATTTTTCTACATCCTTCAAAAGGGTATCAACAGAAAAATGATTGATACCGGGCATCGCATCGATACCATGCACAACATTTTTGCCGGGGACAACAAAATAAGGATAAATGAACATATCCTTCGACAATCTGGTTTCTGCAACCATTTCGCGTAATATTGGAGTTGTTCTTAACCTCCTGGGACGAATTAACATATGATCCATACTTTGTTTATATTATAAATCGAGCGCAAAAACCGCCTCTGCCAAGCCCATTTCATCAGGCGAAAATGGCAATGTATAGTTAACACCCATTTCATCAAACTTCTGACCAGTAGTTTTACCGATACAAATAACTTTTTGATCAGGTTCAAGCAGGTTTTCAGCAAAATAAGAATCTACGTTTGAGGGACTTGTAAAAATCAATACTTCGGCATATGATTTTTCAACCTTCTCTATGCTAATAGTCTCATAAACAGTTAACTCTATAATTTTTGTATCTGCAGATAATTCCTTTTGAATAGTCTTTAATGAACCCTTAGCACTTGGGAACAGAACATTTTTTCCATTAGCAAGCTTGGCGAACTCTTTAGCGATATCGCTCGTATCAATACCCTCCTCTTCACCATTAAAATCGGCTTTCTTGCCGTGTAAACGTAGTACATCCTCCGATGCTCTACCTAAAACCCCAAATTTCACTTTTTTAGGAAGTTGAGGTTCAAGCTTAAAGAAATACTCGATAGCATTCTTACTACTGAAGAAAACCCAATCTATATTTCTTAAGATAAATGAATCCAATTTATTGATAGATGGGAAAGTACGAATTAATGAACGTCCCTCTAGCTCCACCTGATGCTTTGCCATAGCATGCTTCAAATAACTCGATTCAGAAAGCTCGCGGGTTATAAATATATTTTTAGGAAATTTACGATTGGTAGCAAATTTGGAAACAATCATTTCAGCAATTCCTTCAGACGTTTCAGATTCAGTAAAATGTCGGTCAGGGAAATCATTTCCATCATCCGCCTTTGAAGTCCAAATTTGAAAAGTAGAACCATCCTTCCGGCAATAACAACCCAAAGGCATTTGGCAGCCCCCTTCAAAGAGGTTTAACACCTTCCTTTCAATCCCAATTTGCTCAGCAACATCTTTATTATTTATCGCTTGAAGCTTTGCAAAAAGAGCAGTATCGCTTTCGCGGATTTGATAGGCTAAAACACCTTGTGCCGGCGCAGGAATCAATTCATTAGGCTCAAGCTCTTCAACGTAAAACTCACTTAAATCGAGCCCTAAGCGTAAAACACCAGCTTTAGCAAGCATGATGGCATCATATTTTTCGTCGCGTAATTTTTGGATTCGGGTAATCACATTGCCTCGAAGCTCTTCAATTTCAAGATCTGGACGCACCGCCAACAACTGCGCCTTACGACGATTGGAGGACGTGCCAACCATAGCACCAAATTTCACAGATAACTTATGCTGAACATCTACGCAATCCTTTAAGATTAGCAAAAGCTCTGCTGGATCTTCACGTTCAGAAACTGCAGCAACAATTAATCCTTCGGGATGATTGGTAGGTAAATCTTTATGCGAGTGAACAGCAAGATCAATGGTTCCATTCAAAAGCTCTTCTTCAAGTTCTTTAGTAAAAAACCCCTTTCCCTCTAGCTTGTCGAAACTAAGGTTAAGGATTTTATCGCCTTGAGTTTTAATGATTTTTAACTCTGAATTGAGTCCTATGTTAGCCAAAAGACCTTTAACATAATTAGCTTGCCACAGTGCGAGCTCACTTCCCCGTGTACCAATGATAATTTTAGACTTTTCTTTATCTTCTGTTAAATGATCAGGCATGGCATTTAAGTTGTATGGACGCGTTTTTTTTGAAGGGCTAAAGTAGCCAAAATGATTGGGATCAGTAGGAAATCAACTATTATTTAACAGTATATCCTTTGCCATAACCATTGGAAGGCTAATATATTTCTTTTCCATATAATTCATCACTCGCTCCAATACTTCGCGTGATTGTTGATCCATATTTTCAATTTCTTCAGCAAAAATACCATTTACGGCAGCGTTTCTGATTTCTTTGATTTTTTCAGGAACCTCCTTCATAGCAATTTCAACCCTGCGTTGTTTTAAAACCGGTTTAAATTCCTGTATATTTTCTTCAATAATACGTTCAGCAAAAATTAGCTCTTCATAACGTTCCTTCAAGTTGCTGTTGGCAATTTCCTGCAGACTGTGAACTTCGATAAAGGTTACAGGGTTGTTTTGAAGCACTTCCGGACTAGTATCATTTGGAACAGCTAAATCGACAATAACTTTTCTAGATTCATCCCCATTGAGAAGAGACTTATAAATTTCATTGGTAATTATTGGTTCTGTAGCACTTGTACAAGTAATAATGACATCAAAGCCATTCTTAAAAGTTTTTAATGCATCCAAATTATAAGCTATCCCCCCAAGTTCATCAGCAAGAACATGTGCATTTTCAATCGAGCGATTGAAAATAGTAAAGTTTGAATATTTATGCTTTTTAAGATATTTCGATAGATTTTTGTTTGTTTCGCCTGCACCAATAATCAAAACTCTTGAGTTAGTACACATTTTAAGCTCACGCAATTTTCTGTAAGCTAATGAAACTACCGAAATGGGCTTGCGTGAAATAGCGGTATTCGTATATACCTCTTTAGATGTTTTAACGACACGATTCATGATAAGACGCAAGTAATCGCCTGTAAATCCTGCAATCCTACAAGTATCATAAGCTTTACGAACCTGGGCAAGAATCTCTTTCTCCCCCACCACTAAACTTTCTAGAGAGCAAGAAATTCTTAATAAATGATTTAATGCATCCTCATCTTCATAAGTTGAAACTTGCTCAGAAAAGGCTTGAACCTGTTCTTCAGATATTGGCAAATTCAAAGCATGAATAAAGTCTCTAACAAAATCATGGCTTAGATTTTGCTCTGCAGTAAAAACAAACTCTACGCGATTGCAAGTCCCAATGTAAAATATTTCAGGAATATCAAACTTCTGTTTGACGCTTTCTAAACTACTTTCCAAAGACTCATTACAAATCACAAACTTCCCTAAATCTTTTAGGTCGATTTGTTTATGCGTAAAGGCAATGACTTTTAAATACTTCAAACTATGTGATCCTATTTTTGAAACCGAAACAAATGTAACAAATTAGCGTTTTTGAATATGTCACACCTTTGTAAACACAAGCGTTTAGAAAGATTATAAATAAGATATGACAAAAGCCTGTAAAAAACCCTCGAAAGATATTAATTCAGGATGTTTTTGAAAAAACCTTATTAAAATTCAATGCTCAATTTTAGATAAATTATAAATAGAAACACAACAAAATCATTAGATTCTTTGCTATAAAAATGGAAAAAATTTGTGAAATAACTTATAATACTTAAATTGTCATATAAATTAAAAATTGTTTCAACATAGAGGTCTTATTCACATAAAAGTTTCAAAACGTTAATTCTGTATGATTAATCGGCAATCATTCACTATCGAAGGAGCAGAAGGCAAAGCCATCTTAATGGATCTGCATTTTAAAAGCGGACAAGAAGCGCATCCTTTAGTATTATTTGTGCATGGTTTTAAGGGCTTTAAGGATTGGGGAGCCTATAATTTAGTGGCAGAATACTTTGTAAAACAAGGATTTAGATTTCTGAAATTTAATTTTTCACACAATGGCACAAGTCCTGAAAACCCTACAGAGTTTACTGATCTCGGTGCCTTTGGCGACAATACATTTAGCAAGGAATTTTTTGATTTGAATCAAGTGATTTCATTTGCAAAAAGTGGGAAAAACTTCCCTAAAGCAGAAATATTGAACCTCATTGGCCATAGTCGCGGGGGTGGGACTTCTATCATACATTCAGCAAAAGACCCAAGGATCAACAAGCTCATTACCTGGGCTGCAATCTCTGACTTTAGAAGTCTCTGGAAAAAAGAAGATGAAAAGGAATGGCGAATAAAAGGCGTTATTTTTAATTTTAATACACGTACAAAACAATACACTCCATTAAAAATTGACCTTTTATATGATTTGGAGAAACATTCCAAATCATACGATATTTTACTTGCTGCACAACAAATCCGAAATCCTTGGCTCATTATCCATGGCGATCAAGATGTTAATGTTTCTCTCAATGAAGCATTAAAACTGAAAGAAAATTGTCTGGATGCAGAATTATTTATCGTGCCTCATGCAAACCATGTTTTTGGAGCATCGCATCCATTTACAAAGGATGAATTACCCCTCGAGCTTCATTTGGCATGCGAAAAAAGCGTTGATTTTCTCAAAAATTAATTAATCGACTCGGGTTCAATCCAATTGCCATCCCCACGGATGATTCCAATAAGTTCATCAAGCGCATTTTCGGAATCAACATTTTTCTTAACCACTTCCCTACCACGATAAAGCGTAATTTTACCAGGCCCTGTACCTACATAGCCATAATCAGCATCTGCCATTTCTCCGGGACCATTCACTATACAACCCATGATTCCAATCTTTAAGCCTTTAAGATGATCCGTACGGCTGCGAATCATTTGCGTAGTAATCTGTAAATCGAAAAGCGTTCGGCCACAACTTGGGCACGAAATATATTCCGTTTTTGAAATTCTGGAGCGTGTAGCCTGTAAAATACCAAATGAAGTAGAAAGTACGTTTTTTGTCGATATGTCTGAAGCATCCGCCCAAATACCATCTCCAAAACCATCCAAAAGTAACGCTCCAAGATCGGTTGCAGCATACAATTGAAAATCAGTATCATTCGGCAAAAAAGTCTTACTTTGGTCCTTCAAGCTATATTCACGCTTAATAATCACCGGAACATCAAGCCCCATTTCCACCAATTTAAAGAAGGCATTTCGCTGATCTTGCATTCCACAAACGGCATTAGTTTCTAACACAAAAACTAAGGTATTATCAAGAGGTAATTCTTTGAAAAGCTCAGAATCAATATCTTGATTACTGATTGAAACTAAGTTCAAAGCAGAATCATGTTCTTTTGAGGAAACAAACTCTGACAAAGAATAAAATGGGTGACAATTACTTTTATTGGAAAGTGTTTTCCATGTCGAATAATTATAAAGTTGCTTTAAATTACCCGGAAAACTAAATGAAGGCAATTGATCTGCTAAATAAACAAAATCACATGATTGCTCAGCCATATTGTATTTATCAAGCAAGGTTGAATATAAATAACCTACATCACCAAGAATTGCTGGATCTTTCAGATTTTTATCCGAGATATCTATCACTACGCGAGGCACTTGATGCCCACCAATAAACGTATTTAATTCGGCTGTATGACGCTTTTGATACTCATAAGGATTGTGGCTTGCAGACAAAACATTTTCCTGTGCTCCCTTACTGTCAACCGACAACTGAGAACTGTCAACCGCTAACTGAGAACCGACAACCGACAACTGAGAACTGTCAACTGATAACTGAGAACCGCCAACTGACAACTCAGAACCGACAACAGGCAACTGACCACCATCAACCGATTCCGTTCTCCACTTGTAACGACCAGCCAAAGCAAGTGCCACAGGAGCTTCAAATTCTGGATCTTCGGTAAGCGAAACACGAATGGTATCGCCCAAGCCATCTTCTAAAAGCGCCCCAATACCCACTGCCGATTTAATTCTCCCATCTTCCCCATCGCCAGCTTCTGTAACCCCCAAATGCAAAGGATAATTCATGCCCTCTTTAACCATCGTTTCAACCAACAATCGATAAGCCTGAACCATTACCTGAGGGTTACTAGATTTCATGGAAACCACCAAATTGTAGTAATTTAAAGATTCGCACATACGCATAAACTCCATTGCCGACTCCACCATCCCGCGAGGAGTATCGCCATAATGGCTCATAATACGATCGGAAAGTGAACCATGGTTAGTACCGATACGCATAGCGGTACCGTACTCCTTACAAACCTTAACAAGAGGCGTAAATTTCTTATAAATTCTTTCTAACTCAGCCTGATATTCTGTTTCTGTATATTCAAAATTTTCAAAACGCTTTTTATCTGCATAATTCCCAGGATTGATCCGTACTTTTTCTACAATTCTTGCAGCCTCCTCAGCTGCATTGGGAGTAAAATGTATGTCAGCTATTAATGGAACTTGGTAACCACGCGCACGTAATTCTTTTTTAATTAAAGCTAAATTTTTAGCCTCTTTTATACTAGGAGCAGTTATTCTGATGTATTCACATCCTGCATCTACCATACGGATAGATTGCTCAACAGTTGCCATGGTATCCATAGTATCTGTGGTGGTCATACTTTGAATTCTGATAGGGTTTTGACCACCCATCGCAATATTTCCAATCGTTACCTCGCGAGTTAAAAATCTGGAATACGTATCCAAAGAATTACAATACTTGCCTTTTAGAGCATCAAATGGCTTATTTATCATTAAAAAGAATCAAATTTTCACAAAAATACATAATATGATGCTTATGTAATGTCAAATTTTAGCATGGCTAAAAGACAGTATAAACATCAAAAAAATAAACATAAGCTACTTATAATCAAGCATATATATTTAACTACAATTTACACCCCCATCGCATACATAATAATATTCACTCCAAATTTGGTATTATCCTCGGCATAAAAGCGTTTGTTTCTAAAGTCGTAATCCCACTCACAGCCGTAATCTTTATTGCTATACAAAACACCAATGCGTCCATTAATTTCTATTGCTTTAAGATAATCATGGACCAGATCATCACCCCAACCATTTAATTCAAATGAGGTGGTTGGTGGCCCCTTTTCAAACTCAAAAAAAGATCGATAAATTTCATGGTTATTGGGAATCTTTTTCAGTGCCGAGAAACCAAAAAGTGCGCTCATTTGAGCCTCGAACGACCTAGCAAAGAGTCCGTCAATGTCATGATTGCAATCATCTACAAAAACAAACCCACCATTTTCGACATACTTTTTAAAATTTACCTTCTCCTGCTGATCAAATTGAACCAATTTATGTCCGCTGAGATAAGTAAAAGGATACATAAATACCTCATTACTAGCAAGATCAACAACTTTTTCTTCATAGCTAATCGGGATTGTAGTATATTCTACCAGGGAGTTCAACAAATTTGAAGGCATACGCTGATCCGTATCCCAGTTTCCTGAGCGGTATTTTAACCTCGCAAATGTGAACTTCGAACTAACATTCATTAAAATTATCTTTAATATTTTTCCTAAAGCACGCTTTCAGGAAGGATTATATGTAAAAATACGGATGGGGAATTACATACTCCCACAATCCGCCAAAATATTCCTAATTTTCACCTAATTTAACAAATTATACGAAATGGAAATTTCAGAAAGCAAGATTAAGGCAACAATTGCTAAACTACCGCACCTAAAGCAGGAGATTCAAAAAGTAATTGTTGGGCAAGATCAAGTACTTGAAGAAATGATCATAGCCTTGATGGCTGGTGGGCATTGTCTTTTGGAAGGTGTACCGGGACTTGCCAAAACATTGATGGTTAAAACCTTGTCGCAAGCCATGCACCTTTCTTTCCGTAGGATTCAATTCACTCCCGATTTAATGCCTACAGATATTATTGGAACAGAGATTCTAGAGGAAGACCATAGCTCAGGAAAAAGGTTTTTCAAATTTAATAAAGGGCCAATTTTCGCTAATATCATCCTTGCAGATGAGATAAACCGGACACCTCCAAAAACCCAAGCAGCTTTACTTGAGGCAATGCAAGAGTTCGAGGTAACGTATGGTGGGCAAACTTACCCTCTTGATCGCCCATTTTTTATACTTGCAACACAAAACCCAATTGAGCAAGCAGGAACCTATCCCCTACCTGAAGCGCAACTCGACCGCTTCCTACTTTTCGTAAAAATTGGTTATCCAACAGCACAAGAAGAATTTGGCATCTTGAATAGTACAACGGGCTCAAAAAAGGCCGAAATAAAACCCGTTTTGAATGCTGAGGATATTTTGCAAATCCAATCCCTTGTTAGGGATGTTAGTATAAGCGAAGATCTAATTGAATATGTAAGCAATTTAATTCGTGCCACACGCCCAGATACCACAAGTGTAGATTTTGTAAAGGAATGGGTACGTTGGGGTGCCGGACCGCGAGCTGGTCAGGCACTAATCTTGACCGCCAAGGCCAGAGCCTTGTTGAAAGGTAGATTTGCAGTTATAATGGAAGATTTACATACCATGGCTTATCCGGTTTTAAGGCATCGAATCCTCGTTAATTTTAAAGCAGAAGCAGAAAATGTGAACTCCGACCGAGTTACTTCAGAATTAATTACATCAATAAAACGTCCAGCAATAAAGGCCTAATACAAATATTGACTATTTCTTAAATAAATAATTTCAAGCCCTCACATGAGCAAATTATTAGATCCGAAAGCCGTAATGGCAATCAAAGACCTTTCATTAGCAGCAAAGACTGTGGTGGATGGTTTTATGACGGGAATTAATAAAAGTGCGTTTAAAGGGCTGGGTTTAGAGTTTAGCCAATATCGCTCCTATCAACCAGGCGATGATTTACGTTGGCTCGACTGGAAAATGTATGGCCGTTCTGATCGCTACTATATCCGCGAATCTGAGGTGGAAACGAGCATTTCAGTTCGCTTCGTAATCGACGCAAGCGCCTCTATGAATCACTTAGATGGCGGATTCAAAAAAATCGATTATGCCAAATATCTAGTCGCGTCACTTGCATATCTTGCTCATTTACAAGGCGATGCAATTGGGCTTTACATATTCCAGGATGAAAAATTTTTCTCTTTAACTTCGAAACAAGATTTTCAGCACTTATCACGACTGTTCTATCAACTTGAAAATATTGAAGCCGGAGGAACATTTACAAAACCCATTCATTATAAAGACCTTTATTCAGCTTCAAATAACAGAGAGCTCTTAGTTTTTATCACAGACCTCTATGAAGAAAATGGAGAGCTATTGCAATTATTGGATACATTCAACGCTCTAAAAAACGAAGTGATTGTATTTCAGTTAATGGGAAAAAATGAATTAGACCTCGATTTTAAAGGTTACTCAGAATTGGAAGATCTTGAAACAGGAAAGACCGTTAAAATCGATCAAAAAATATCAAAAAGTGCCTATCAAGAGAGGCTAAATGAGCACTTGAGCAGTCTCAGAATGAAGCTTTTAGATCGACATATATATTATCGATTGATCAGCATGGACGAACCCCTCGATCAGGCCTTAAGAGATTTTTTAAACCAACGTAATAAACAAAGAACATAGGCCTTGCTACAACTATTAAATCCCATCTGGTTATTTGCTATTGGCGGAATTGCCATTCCGCTGATAATCCACTTGTGGAATGTAAAAAAAGGTAAAACCCTGAAAGTTGGAAGCATTAGTCTTCTTGGTGAGAGCTCCAGACAAAGCGCAAAAAGCCTAAAACTAAGCGATCTCCTCTTATTATTTTTACGCTGCTTTTTGTTGATTATTTTAGCCTTTATCCTCGCGAAACCTATTTGGGAAAGTCTTGATAAAAAAAACATAAAATCAGGATGGATCCTTATTGAGGAAGAAAATAGCAAAGAAATTTATGACAATTTTAAATTAGAAATAGATTCACTACTTGGTTTAGAATATGAATTTCACTTTTTCGAACCCGAATTTAGAACAGCCAAAATAACAGAAGTCATCGCTGAAAACAAGAGCAATAAAAACAATATCCTTTCTTATTGGCCGCTGCTAAATTTATTAAATGATAAAATACCCACAAATACAAAAGCATTTCTTTTTACTAGCAACAGACTGAATAGATTGGGCTCAGAGCGCGCCATAATCTCATTCCCCCTGACGTGGAAGACTATCAATATGATAGATTCAACAAGCACATGGATTGAAAACGCCTGGTTTAAAGAATCAGGGAACATCATGGCAACAATCGCAACAAGCAGTCCGACTGCCACAATTTTCACTACCGAAACCTTCAATCCAGCAATTAAAAACAGTCGCTTAAGCTTAGAATTTGACAAAGGAGCGGCAGTGCTAAATTATATAGACAGGAATAAAAAGGATAGCAGTTCGATATTAATCGACACCACTAGCATCAAAATAGCGATTTATACTGATAAATTTAAGAGTGATGCCAGCTATATTAAAGCCGCCATTGTCGCCATCCAAAACTATACCGCCAGAAAAATAGAGCTGAGCGAATTTTCTACAAAAAACATTCCTTCAGACCAAAATATTGTTTTTTGGCTATCAGAATCGGGAATTCCGAATCAACTTAAACCCAAAAACACCCTTTTTACCTATAAAAGTGGGGATGTGAAAAATGTAAATTCACAATTAAAGCTTAAACAAAGTGCTCCCAACGTAAATATTGAACTTTATAAAAGAATTAATATTTCCGAAAATGAGGCTAGCGGCTTTCCTATTTGGGAGGATGGATTTGGAAATCCAATTCTTTATCAAGAGCTCACAAAAGATTATGTCAAACTTCAATTTTATTCAAGATTTAACCCCGACTGGAGCGAATTGGTTTGGAGCCAAGAATTTCCGAAAGCACTGACTCACATTATTTTATCGAACAATAAGAGCTCAAAAATTCAT
>NZ_JBIILQ010000279.1:0-3205 GCF_044232565.1 Daejeonella sp.
GCGCTTCAGGTGGCTGAATATGCGATTAATCAGCACCCCTTTGCTGCTGTATTTTCTATCAAGCAGGCACAATTATATTTAGCTACTAATCAATTTGACCAGGCATTTGAATCTTTAAACAAGGCTGAGATGTTGGAGCCTTCAGATGCAGATATTTTTACCATTAGGGGCAATATCTTTGAAGGCTTGGAACGTAATCAGGATGCTTTAGATAACTATGAAAAAGCCTTGAACCTGGCAGAAAGCACTGATGAAATATTACTTCACATTGCCTATGTGTATCAAAGTATGGGCGATTATGAGCATGCAGTTATTTACTTGAAGAGATGTTTGGAGCAGAACATGGAAAATCAAGATGCACTTTATGAGCTCGCATTTTGTTATGATGTGCTCGACAAGCAGGAAGAGAGCATTAGATTTTACGAGCAATACATCAATAATGAACCCTATTCTTATGCTGCATGGTATAATTTGGGCAATGCATTTAATAAAATGGATTTGTTTGAAAAGGCAATTGACGCCTATGATTATGCAATCCTAATAAAGGATAATTTTGCTTCTGCCTATTTTAATAAGGGAAATGCATTGGTTAATTTGGACCGCTATACAGAGGCAATCGAGGTTTATAAGCATACTTTCGAGTATGAACCGCCAAGCGGGGATACCTATACTGCTATTGGCGAGTGCTATGAAAAATTGGAGCAAATGGATGAAGCCCGCTCCTATTATAAAAAAGCAGTTAAACTTGATCCTTCACAATCGGATGCTTGGTTTGGTATAGGTGTGACCCTCGATTTTGAGGAGCGATATTTCGAATCATTATATTTTTACAAGAAGGCTCTAGATCTAGATGATAAAAATGCAGATTACTGGTTCGCAATTGCAGATGCCCAGTATAAGCTTAAGCAGCTTGACGAATCTGAGAAGGCCTATCAAAAAGTGCTTGAACTCAATCCGGTAGATATTGAGGGCTGGCTTGATTATTCCTCTGTTTTATTTGAGCAAGAGAAGCTTGATGAAGCAATTGAAGTAATTTCTGATGGCATAAAGAATAATCCCGACTCTGCAGAGCTTTATTATCGTATGGTGGCCTACCTTTTTGCAGCCCATCAAATTGAGGAAGCTTTGGTATATCTTGAAACAGCATTGAATTCTGACCCTGAGAAACACCATATCCTTTTTGAATATCTACCTCAGCTCCATGAAAATAAGGTTATTATTGATATTATTAATAGATATACCCGTTGAAAAATCAATAAAATTATTAGTCCTTAGGTCTTAATTTTTTTTCGGAAATTTGCAAAAAATTATAAAAACCTTTTTTTAATCATAAGATTAAGCATTGGTCCTATATATTATTCTAAAGCAATAGATTAACAAATGAATTATACACTAAAAAGCATTCCTGATCGTACTCAAAAACCTCGTGTTAACGGACTTACCATGGTTATGGATAAGGGACTTAGTATTCGTCAGGTAGAAGATTTCCTAGAAGTTGCCGGTCCGCATACAGATATTGTTAAATTAGGTTGGGCTACTTCTTATGTAACCCCTAACCTCGAAAATAAGTTAAAAATATATCGTGATGCTCAGATTCCTGTGTATTTCGGAGGAACTCTATTCGAAGCTTTTATCATCAGAAATCAGTTTGATGATTATCGTAGAATTTTGGATAAATACGAAATGAAGTTTGCTGAAGTATCTGATGGTTCAATTACTATACCTCATGATGAAAAATGTGAGTATATCCGTAAGTTAAGTGAGCAAGTAACGGTAATTTCTGAGGTTGGATCGAAAGATGCGGCTAAGATTTTTGCGCCATACAAGTGGATTAGCTTAATGCAAGCTGAAATTGAAGCTGGATCGTGGAAGGTGATTGCTGAAGCTCGTGAAAGTGGCAATGTTGGCTTATACAGAGATTCTGGCGAGGTAAGACAGGGGCTAGTTGATGAGATTTTAACTCAAATTCCTGCTGAAACCATTATCTGGGAAGCTCCACAAAAAGCACAACAAGTTTGGTTTATTAAATTGATTGGAACAAATATTAATCTTGGAAATATTGCACCTGCAGATGTAATTCCTGTTGAGACATTACGTTTGGGACTAAGAAGTGATACTTTTGATCATTTCCTTGATATGGAAGCTAAATAGAAATTGTTTTCGGTTGAAAGCCTCATTTTATAGAATAATATGAAAAAATACGGCTTGATTGGATATCCCTTATCGCATTCTTTTTCGAAGAAGTACTTTACAGAGAAGTTCTTAAAGGAAGGACTTGACAATTATGAGTATGAGCTCTACCCTCTGCCTAATCTAAGCGATTTGCCAGAGTTAATTAATGCCAATCCCGATTTATGCGGATTAAATGTAACCGTTCCTCATAAAATTGGAGTGATGTTTTATTTGGATAAGGTAGATCCTGCAGCTAAAGAGATTGATGCAGTAAATTGTATCAAGATTGTTAATCGACAGCCGGTAGAGGCTTTTTTCAGTGGCGAGTTATCATCTATGCAAATGAGCTTAGAGGGTTACAATACAGATGCTTTCGCCTTTGAACAATCCTTGAAGCCTCTATTAAAAAAGCATCATCATAAAGCGTTAATTTTAGGCACAGGTGGTGCTTCTAGAGCTATTGCTTATGTGCTTAAAAAACTTGGAATTTCCTTCAAAAAGGTTTCACGGCGTGCAACAGGGAAGCAATTATCCTATAAAAAGCTTGATGCAGACGTTCTAAAAGAATATACGCTGATCATCAATACGAGTCCGGTAGGTACCGCACCCAATACGACCGAATACCCAGAAATTCCTTATGAATTGCTGACAAGTAAACATTTGCTTTATGATTTGGTGTATAATCCCCTAGAAACCGAATTTCTTAAACGTGGTAAGGCGAAGGGTGCTTCCATCAAAAATGGTTTGGAAATGTTGCACTTGCAGGCTGAAAAATCCTGGGAAATTTGGAATAGCTGATGATGCGGAATTTTTTGATTGCCCTTTTTTCTTTTGCTAGCCTTTTTTCTTCATGTGGAGCTGACTATACGCCTAAACCGCGTGGTTATTATAAAATTGACCTTCCTAAAAACAAATACCAAAATTATAGCAGTAATTGTCCTTTTAGGTTTGACTTCTCCATATATGCAGCTGTTCTACCTGATAAAAACAAGGATGCTAAACCCTGCTGGATTGATATTTATTACCCCCAGTT
>NZ_JBIILQ010000078.1:0-10594 GCF_044232565.1 Daejeonella sp.
TTTGATAGTCGATAGCTTTACCGCTACGGTCGGTTGATTTTCCATTACTTTCCATATCTCCCTGCTGAAAATAGGCCGCAAAGCGATGCATATACTGATCGTATGGCAGTATCGCCTGACTTTCAGCACCAAAAAAATTGGTATACCAAATGCCTAGCAGTGCCAGCGTTACCGGAATATTTTTATTGAAATCTGTGTTTCTGAAATGCTCATCTGCATCATGTGCTCCAGCTAGTAAGGCTTTAAAATTGCTAAATCCAATTCCGCAGCTAATACTTAAACCAATAGCACTCCACAGCGAATATCGTCCGCCAACCCAATCCCAGAATTCAAACATATTATCTGTATCAATCCCGAATTTTGAAACGCCCTGTTCATTCGTTGATATAGCCACAAAATGTTTGGCTACATCTGTTTCTGTAGCGCCACTTTTTAGTAACCAGCCGCGTGCAGAAAAGGCGTTGGCCATAGTTTCCTGTGTAGTAAAAGTTTTGGAAGCAATCATGAAGAGGGTAGTCTCGGGATCAAGTTCTTTCAGTGTTTCCACGATATGAGAACCATCCACATTCGAAACGAAATGTAATTTTATATGATTGCTGTATGCCTTTAGTGCTTCTGTTACCATTACGGGCCCTAGATCTGAACCACCAATACCAATATTCACAATGTTGGCAATTGCTTTGCCAGTATATCCTTTCCATTGCCCGCTGATCACTCGGCCAGAAAACTGTTCCATTTTGTTCAAAACACGGTGAATATCTACTAGTATATCCTTGCCATCTAGGTTAAAACCTGAATTATTGGGGTTACGTAATGCGGTGTGTAAAACTGCCCTATGTTCAGTTTCATTGATCTTTTCCCCATTAAACATGGCTTCAATAGCTTCCTTCAGTTCGCATTCTTCGGCAAGCCTGACCAGCAGCTCGTGGGTCTCGGCGGTGATGCGGTTTTTCGAATAATCAAGCAGAATATCTCCGAATGTGATTGAAAATTTCTCAAAACGTGTGGTATCCTTAAAGAGATTCTTTAATTCTTCTTTTTCAATGCTTTTGAAATGGTCGGAAAGGGCTTTGAATGCATCTGTTGACAGTAAATTATGTTGCGAAAGCATAGAATCAGATATTAGGTTAAAGAAAAATCAATTATATTGTAAAATTAGACTTAATATCTATTATTTTTAATAAAATTCTATAAAGCCAATATAAACAATGAAGAAATTACTAAGCATTCTGCTCATGGGCTTCTGCATCCCCCTGCTCGCTCAGACCAAAGCTGATGACATTAAAACATTTACATTAAAAAATGGGATGAAATTCCTGGTAGCTGAGGACAATTCCATTCCCAATGCCAATATGTACCTTTTTTATAAGGTTGGTTCCCGAAATGAACATCCGGGAATAACAGGATTATCGCATTTTTTTGAGCACATGATGTTTAATGGATCAAAGAAATACGGTCCTAAAACGTTTGATCAAACCATGGAATTTAATGGGGGCGCTAACAATGCCTATACCACCCAGAATGTTACTGTTTATACAGATTGGTTTCCTGCAAGTGCTATGGAGACAATTTTTGACCTCGAGTCTGATCGTATCGCCAGCTTGAACATTGATCCTAAAATGGTTGAAAGTGAGCGTGGTGTCGTGCTTTCGGAGCGCAGCACAGCACTTGAAAACTCACCATGGAATATGCTGAGTGATGCCGTTAATGCAAGTGCATTTCAGGAGCATCCTTACCATTGGACGGTTATTGGATATGAGACGGATATAAAAAACTGGACCAAAGAGGACCTTGAAAAATATTTCAGGACCTATTATGCTCCAAATAACTGTGTTGTAGTAATTTCAGGAAATGTGAAAGTTGATGAGGTAAAACGATTGGCAGAGAAATACATGGCTTCAATACCTGCTAATGCTACACCAAAACCGGTTCACCTTGTAGAGCCTCCCCAAACTGGTGAGCGCAGAGTAACCATTCAGAAGCAAGTACCTAGCCCTTATTTAATGATTGGCTATCATACACCCGAAGCCACGAATAAAGATTATTATTCGTTAAGTATTCTAAACGCCGTTCTTAGTAGCGGAAATTCATCACGCCTTTATTCAGAGCTAGTTGATAAAAAGCAGCTTGCAAATATGGTTAGATCTGATTTCGGCGAGAGCTTTGATCCGAACCTGTTTAATATTTATGCAATTGCAGCAAAAGGAGTGAAAGAAGAAGATATAGAATCTGCAATTTACTCAGAGATTGATAAGATCAAAAAAGATGGGATCACCGAAAATGAACTTCAAAAGATCAAAAATCAGAAGTTGATAGAGTTTTATGGCCAGATTGAGACGATCAATGGGAAATCGAATAATATCGGCACCTATGAGCTCTTTTTTGGGGATTACCGCAAGATGTTTGATGCACCTGCGGAATATTCGAAGGTTACAGCGGAGGATGTGAAGCGCGTAGCAAGCCAATATTTCAATAAGTCAAACCGTACAGTAGGTATCTTGAAATCTAACGTAGAAGAATAAGAAAATGAAAAAATTTATAAGAAATATATCTGCAATCCTCATCACAGGAGTGCTTTGTAGTCCGGCTATTGCTCAAAATACCCCCACAGGATTTAAGGTTCCGGCATATGAAAAATTTAGTTTGCCCAACGGATTGACCGTTTACCTGATGGAGCAGCATGAGGTTCCTTTGATTAGTCTTTCTGCCATTGTTCCGGCAGGGGCTATTCATGATGCTGAGAAATCAGGTTTGGCGAATTTAACTGCCGCAGGTTTACAATATGGCACCAAATCATATTCAAAAACAAAAATTGAGGAGGAGCTTGATTTTATTGGTGCAGATCTGAGCACTTATGCAAGTAAGGAATCAGCCACAATTACATCAAAATTCGCAGCAAAGGATGCTGATAAGGTTTTGTCGATTCTTAAGGAAGTGATGGTGGACCCTATATTTGATAAAGACGAATTTGAAAAGGAAAGAAAGCGAGTTCTTTCAAGCCTTGAGCAGGCAAAGCTAAGCCCCAGAAACGTCATCAATGCCTATTGGGATAAATTTATCTATGGCTCCCATGTCTATGCAAATCCTGTAAATGGAAGTCCCGCCACTGTTGGAAAATTTAGTGTGGATGACCTTAAGACCTTCTACAAAAATAATTACGGTCCGCAAGGCTCAGCAATTGCTATTGTGGGCGACTTCAACACTAAAATGATGAAAGCACGTATCATTAGTTTGTTCGGTGCATGGAAAAAAACCGGATTGCCTCAGAATAATCTTGCCGCACAGGTAGTAAGTCCGCCGCAAACTGCCCGTGTACTGTTGGTAAATAAAGAAGACGCGCGCGAAACTACCTTCTTAATTGGAGGTATGGGAATTCGCCGTGATAACCCCGATTTTGTGGCTATTGAAGTGGTTAATACCGTTTTTGGAGGTCGCTTTACTTCCTGGTTAAATGATGAGCTTCGGGTTAATTCCGGACTTACCTATGGTGCTAGAAGTAGTTTTTCGCCATTGAAAAACTCCGGAACTTTCTCAATTTCAACTTTTACGGCTGTAAATACTACGCTTCCAACGGTTGAAAAAACCTTGCAGGTTCTGGATAGTCTGCATTCAACAGGTTTGGATGAAAAGACATTGGCATCAGCTAAGAATTATGTAAAAGGTCAGTTTCCCCCGCGTTATGAAACTGCTGGGCAGCTTGCGGGTTTACTCACTCAGATGTTTTGGTATGGTTTTAATGAGTCTTTTATTAATAATTTTCAGAGTAATGTCGATGGATTAAGCCTTGCTAGGTCAAAAGAGATTATCACTAAATATTTTCCAAAGGATAAGCTTCAGTTTTTATTGATTGGAAAATCGGAAGATATTAAGAGTATCGCTTCAAAGTATGGCCCTGTTATAGAAAAAGATATTAAGGCCGACGGATTTTAAGTTTTAAAGGCTGACAAGATTCATAATCCTGTCAGCTTTTTTGTTTTTTGCGTGAGGTGTTCATATAAAAGTATTACTCCTTCAATGAGACTAATAGGTTAGCTTACCATATCATACAAAAAAAATAAATGAAAAAAAGTATCAAAATTTATTCGCTAATTGTTCTATTGTTTTTCATTGCATCATCCAATATTTTAAAAGCTCAGGCTAACATAGATTCTATATTTAAATCTTATCAAACTTTATTTAAATCCTCTAAGTATGGAGAAAATGATAGTGTTGGGAAATACTATGATATTAGAGGTATTAAAATGTATGTAGAAGTTTATGGACAAGGCGAGCCTTTGTTGTTAATACATGGCAACGGGAATACTATAAGAAATAACAGTCCATTAATCTACGATTTTCAAAAAAAATACAAGGTTATAGCTGTTGATTGTAGGAGTTATGGAAAAAGTATTGATAAAGCCGATTCCTTGTCAGATGAAATGATTGCAGATGACATAAGTGAATTGTTGATTAAAATGAATCATAATAGTGTTTATGTTTTAGGTATAAGTTCTGGCGCAAATTCTGCTTTATGGCTTGCTGCGAAATACCCGAAACAAGTAATGAAAGCTGCTATTAATGGAGCTAGCTTGACATCTAGTGCTGAAACAATTGGCGAGTATTGGAACCAGCGTCATAAAAATTTATTAGATAGTCTCAATCTTATTCAAATTAAAACAGAAAATGATAAAATAAAATTAAAAAAAATAAAAAGAGAATATAATAATATGACATTTGAAGATTTGCATAAAATTCAAGCGCCGACTATGATCATCTCAGGTGACTATGATGTAATTAAGCCAAGTCATTCTGTACAAATATTTGAAAATATTAAAAAATCTTATTTATATATTCAGCCTTCATCTGGACACTTGATTGCATGGATCTATAAAAATGAGTTTGTAAAAAATATAGATCATTTTTTTTCAACCCCATATAAGCAGTTTACTGAAAAAGATAAAACAGATTGGAATCCAAAATAAATTTAATTAACGATTGTGATATATCTAAGTCATAAATGATACCATAATATCATGAAAGTCATAATACACCCCAGCGTGAGGAAAACATCCCCTCAAATCGGTTAAAATCGGTCAATTTCGATTTTGTCAAAACATAACTAATTACAAATCAACGTCTTCATTTTCTCAAAAAATCTTCATAATCCTGTCAGCTTTTACTCAATTGGTGATGAAATTTTTTCTATTTTTGTACTATGACCAAAGAAAATATTCAGGATTTAAGAGACAGAATAACGTCTCTGAGGAGGCATCTTTGACATCGACAAGAAGTTAGATGATCTCAAAAATGAACAAGATATTGCCCTGAGGCCCGATTTCTGGGATGATCCTAAAGAGGCCGAAAAAGCATTACACTCAATAAATAATAAGAAAAAATGGACCGATGAGTTCCAGCTGGCGGAAGCTTCCGTGGAAGATGTTACCGTCATGCTCGATTTTTTCCAGTCGGGCGATGCTACCGAAGCAGAACTTAAGGAGCAGTACGATATCACAGTCAAGCAGGTAGAAGATCTTGAATTTAAAAACATGCTCAGCTCGGAGGAAGACCAGCTGAATGCTGTGATGCAGATCACTGCAGGAGCCGGTGGTACCGAAAGTTGCGATTGGGCTGCTATGCTACTGAGAATGTACGTTATGTGGGGCGAAAAGCATGGATTTAAGGTCAGTGAGCAGGATTACCAGGAAGGTGATGTGGCAGGAATCAAGACTGTGACCATACAGTTTGAAGGTAATTTCGCTTATGGGTATTTAAAGGGGGAGAATGGCGTTCATAGGCTTGTCAGGATTTCACCTTTCGATTCAAATGCAAAGCGACATACCTCATTTGCTTCGGTTTATGTATATCCATTAGTGGATGATACGATTGAGATTTATGTTAATCCGGCAGATATTGAATTTGAAACCTTCCGCTCCGGTGGTGCAGGTGGGCAGAACGTAAATAAGGTTGAGACTGCCGTTCGTTTATATCATAAACCATCAGGTATTATTATTAAAAACCAAGAGTCACGTTCTCAGCTTCAAAATAAAGAAAATGCTATTCGCTTGTTGAAATCTCAATTATATGAGGCAGAGATGCGAAAGCGACAGGAAGCTTCTGCAGCCATTGAAGGCAATAAGAAAAAGATAGAATGGGGTTCACAGATAAGGAATTATGTACTACATCCTTATAAGCTCGTAAAAGATCTACGCACCAATCACGAAACCTCGAATGCACAGGCAGTGCTTGATGGCGACCTAGACGAATTTTTAAAAGCTTATTTGATGGAATTTTAAATAGAGATATTAGATGTGAGATACTAGATGTGAGACCTGAGATATTCATCTTACATCTCATATCTCCAATCTTTTTATCGGATTTTAGATACTAGTTATAGGGCATTTAAGGACGTCAGTAAACTAGCAATTGTTCATTAGTAATTAGACAAAATTGAAAACCGATAAACTCGACATAAAACTTAGACCAACACAGATTTCGGACTTAGACACTTTGTTTCAATTTCAAACTGACAAAGAAGCCGGATACTTGGCTGCATTTATGCCCAAAGATCCGACAGACAAAGTAGCATACCTGATTAAATACACAAAATTGTTAGTCGAACCAACAGTAAATAATCAAACAATCGTCATTGACAACATAATTGTTGGAAGTATAGCTAAGTTTATTATGGATGGCGAAACTGAAATCACATATTGGATTGACAAAAAATTTTGGGGACAAGGTATTGCGACAAAAGCATTAAAAATATTTGTTGACATTGAAAATAGCAGACCAATTTTTGGACGAGTTGTATTTGACAATTTTGGTTCGCAAAAAGTATTAGAAAAATGTGGTTTTGTCCAAATTGGTTCAGGCAAAGGTTTTGCAAATGCCCGACAAATAGAAATTGAAGAATTAAATATAAACTGTCTTGATAAAAAAAACACCCTAAAACACTGGTTTGGAAAAAGTGGTGGTGTAGTGCCTGCAGACACATTTGTGGTTAATCAAAGTTTGATTTTCCGCTTCAACCTTTGTGTTGAAAATCACCGCCTTCGTCAAGTCCGAAATCGTTTTTAGATAAGTTATTTCTCATGTCTCCCATCTAATTGCCCTTCACCTCGGTTGTGGAAAAATTGCTAACATTTCTTGTAGCTCTTCAACTTTCTCCATTTCCGATAGTTTTTCATAGGCGCTTATCAGGTTTCTTAGTACGCGCTGGATAATCTCTACATGGCTACAGGGTTCGTAGAAATGGTTTAATGGTTTAAGATTTAATTGTTTCAGGAAAGCATCTACATCTTTTCTTCCAAATAAAAAACCTTTATTAAATGCATTAATGTAAAACAAAATGCGGTTTTCAAAATCATTGTTTATATGATTATTTTGAACTGTGGCTGCTTCCTCAACATAGGCGAGAATGAAGTGTTGAGGTAAGTTTACTCCGTAAATTGGTATATCAAGTTTTTGCGCAATGATGGAATATATTACTGCTAGAAGTATTTGGTTGCCTTTTTTACTCTCTAGAACCTGACTTAAATAGGAATTTTGTGGATCTAAGTGGTTATTTGTATTACCCCTAAAACCATGACTAGTATACAGTACATTATTGATAATCTTAACTTTCTCAACTGCACTCATCTCGTACATCAATTGTATCCAGATGTCTCTTTTAATATCTTCTAATTGATTGATGATTCTTTGTTCGTCTAAATCAGGATATTGGTATTTATTGATTATCAACATCCCCTGTAAAAGGTCGAATGCTCCAGAAATATACCAAAGCTCTAAATCGCGCTTCACATTGCTGAACTGAATTTTATGAACAAGGTTTTCAATTCTTTCTTGAAGGATGGCATCCATAGTCTGAGACCATGCATTCTCCAATAATTCAATTACTTCATTACCGAAGGATAAAAGCTTATCCTCCACATGTCTCGATATCTCAGTATCCGGATCATCAAGTAATTTTATTAAAGATTCTACTTCCTTCTCATTCATCATAATCTAGGTAAATTTAAGAAAATTTATTAGCTAGAATAAAAGCTCTTAATCTCAAAATTGAGTTTTTTTCTACTCTCTATTCTTGTAATTCTATTTTAATTATGGTCTAGACACTTATATTTGCCTCGATGACAAACCTTCAGACAGTAATAGATTTTTTAAAACACCGTATCAAAGGTAAAACACGACATGGCGTGCATTCGCCTTTTGTCTACCGATTGCTAGATGAAGTTATTTACGATAATCATGCCAAAAGCGACTATTTCGATATTGAAAAATTGCGCTCAAGCCTTCTTCAGGATAATCGTTGGATACGCATTACTGATCTTGGAGCTGGATCTAAATTAAATAAGAGTACTAAAAAGCAGGTTCGCGTTTTGGCGAAAAATGCACTAAAGTCGGCCTCCTTAGCACAATTAATATACCGTTTGGCTGTACATATTAAGCCTCGAACTATCATTGAGCTTGGTACTTGTTTAGGAATAACTACAGCCTATCTAGCTAAAGCTGCTCCCAGTGCTAAAGTGATTACTATTGAGGGTTGCCCTGCAACTGCAGCTCTAGCCCGTGAAAATTTGGATAAACTTCTTGTTCAAAACACCGAAATACTAACTGGAAATTTTGATGATCTTCTTCCTAATATTATAAACACTTCAGAAGCATTCGATTTTGTATATGTGGATGGAAATCATCGCAAAGATGCTACCCTCAACTATTTTGAATGGTGCCTACCGAAGCTTAGCCAGAACTCAATCATGATATTTGATGATATCTATTGGAGTAAGGGTATGAAAGAAGCTTGGGCACAAATTAAAGCACATCCAGAAGTTAGTGTGAGTATTGATTTGTTCTGGATTGGACTCATATTTGTTCGTAAAAATCAAGTTAAGGAAGATTTCATCGTATGCTATTAAAAAGATAATTTATTTCTTTTTAATTAAATTAATTTTTATTTATTTCGATTCTGAATATCCTTGTCCGTAGAGCGCTTTTCCGCTTCTTGTTCCTAAATGTTTTTCGTTCTCAACAACAAGCTCACCATTAACGAGTACATATTTAAATCCGGTTGAATAAGCATGTGGTTTTTGGAATGTAGCCCTATCATTTACTTCTGTTTCGCTAAAGATTACAATATCTGCTGCATAATTTGGCAATAATAAACCTCTGTTGGTAAGTCCGAATTTTTGTGCAGCCAGCGAGCTCATTCTACGAATGGCATCCTCTAGGCTAATAACTTTCTCATCGCGTACATATTTGCCGAGTACTCTAGCATTGCTACCGTATCCTCTTGGATGGGGCATTCCTCGTCCCGGGACAGGTACACCTGCATCGGCACCGAACATGCTGAACGGGTATCTCATGATATTTTTTACGTCCACCTCATTCATGCTATTATAAACCATTTGGGCACCTCCTTTTTCAACCATATCCATAATGGTTTCAGCCTCAAATTTTGCCTTTCCTTTGCGGCCTATTAACTTATTTATTTCGGAAATGTTTTTTCCATTTAAAGTAGTATCTGATGGGTAATTGGCAACCACAGCATAGCTATAATCTGGAAATTTATAGCTGGCTAACTGCTCCAACATTTCCTTTTTTATTTGAGTCCTTATTGTAGGATTATTTAATCGGATTTTTAAGGAGTCATTTCCTCCTGCGAATGCCCAATCGGGCAAGCGAATACCTAAATTTGTACTACTTGCTGTGTATGGATATTGATCAATGGTAACATCCCAACCCTCCTCCCGAGCCTGCTTTACCAATCCGAGTGTGATATCTGATTTCCCCCAGTTAGACTTGCCCCCAATTTTAAAGTGGGAAATCTGCACTGGGATATTGGCTTCTTTACCAATATTAATAGCTTCATTTACAGCCTTTACGGCATTATTTTCTTCATTACGAATGTGAGAAGCATAAACACCCTTGTACTTTGCGGCCGTTTTTGCCAAGGCGCTTACCTCTTCTGTTTTTGCAAAGGAGCCCGGAATATAAATGAGTCCCGTTGATAAACCAACAGCTCCTTGTTTCATGGCTTGTTCTACAAGGTTTTCCATTTGTTTTTGTTCGGCAGGTGTCGGACTCCTATTATCACGTTTCATGACTTGTGAGCGAACGGTATTATGCCCAAAGAGTGTTGCAACATTAATGGAGGGTATGGTTTGATTAATTTCTTGGAAAAAAGAAGCGATATTGTCGGCCGAGCCGCCACAATTTCCCGTAATTACCGTCGTAACCCCATCAAAAATGTAGTTATTGGCTGTAGGAGTTGTTATTATTCCACCTTCAATATGTCCATGAACATCAATAAATCCAGGGGCAACAATTAATCCTTTGGCATCAATGGTTTTGCTTGCTTGAATGTCAGCAATATATCCAATTTTAATAATCTTACCATCCTTTACGGCAAGGTCGCCATAGTACCAGGAATTTCCAGTGCCATCAATAATTTTCCCATTACGTATTAATAGGTCGGCAGTGGCTTGGCCAATAACCATTTTACTGCTTAGTAAAATGAATGCTGCTATAAAAAATGACTTCATAATTGATAATGTTAAAGGGAAAAAATATAATTTATTTGATAGCTTGATAAGTTAAAGCTCTAAATTTCTCTACC
>NZ_JBIILQ010000280.1:0-3202 GCF_044232565.1 Daejeonella sp.
ATTGCAGGTCCGGGACCAGCTGAGATATATTTCCAATCGCCTTGAATAATCCCCAATCTGCTGTTTACAGCCTGTTGCACAATGTATTCTCTATTCTCTTTACCACCCAACAAAGCATTCAAACTATTATAACTATCTGGCAAACTGACTGTTCTTCCCGTTAAAGCCGCCAATGAAGCATAAAAATCTATCTGACTAAACAAGGTATTGGACACAGTTCCTGCTTTAATTTTCCCGGGCCACCTGATCAGCATCGGAACCTTGGTACCTCCTTCAAAAGCACTGTATTTTCCACCTCTAAAAATGTCTGATGGGCTATGTCCGTTTAGTTTTTCAACAGCTTCATCTTCGTATCCATCATCCACCACTGCACCATTATCACTTGTAAAAATCACCAAGGTTTCATCTGCGATATTTAAGCGATCGAGGGTGTTTAGAAGCTCTCCCACCGACCAGTCCAATTGCAAAATAGCATCCCCTCGTGCGCCCATGCCACTTTTGCCTACAAATCGTGAATGCGGAGCTCTAGGAACATGAATATCATGCGTGGCGAAATAAAGAAAAAATGGACTTTTTAAATTTTGCTCGATAAAATTAATAGCTCTATTGGTAAATACATCGGCCATATCTTCATCTATCCATCGCGCTCTTTGTCCGCCAGTCATCCACCCAATTCTACTAATTCCATTAATAATTGTAGCATCATGACCATGTGAATAGTTCATCTTTAAAAGCGCAGGATTTTCTTTGCCAGTAGGCTCATTCCCTATTTTCGATTTATAGGATACTTGGATTGGATCGGACGCATCAAGATCTACAATTCTATGATTTTCGAGGTACACACATGGAACTCGATCGCCCGTAGCAGGCATAATAAACGAATAATTGAAACCTATTTCCAACGGACCCGGTTTAATGTCGGCATTCCAATCTGGACCACCCGCAGGACCTAAACCCAAATGCCATTTACCCACCACGGCTGTCCGATAACCTACCTTTTGAAGCATTCCTGGCATCGTTTCTTCATTGGTAGGAATAATTAATGCAGCATCACCCGGTGCAATATTAGTTCCAGATTTCCGCCAAGCATATTTACCAGTAAGTAATGAAAACCGGGAAGGCGTACAAGTTGCTGACGTTGCATAAGCTTTATTAAATCGCAATCCCTCCTTAGCTAAACGATCAATATTTGGGGTTTTTATTTTCTTGGCACCATTTGCACTGATATCACCGAAACCTAAATCATCCGTATAAATTAAAACAATATTGGGGCTTTTCTGTGCAAAAGAAAATAAGCTCGCACCTTGCAAAATTAGTAAAGCCAGAAATAAATAGTTGACTCGTTTAAACATAATAAAATTAAATAATGTGAAAATAAATATGTGAATTATTACCAAGTAGATTTAAAGACATGATCATTCTTGCGTTCATTAATAGGTTTTAAAGGAATATACAATCCCCCAGTTTTTTCTAACCAATCCCATAATTTCGTATTCAACTCTTTTGCAACAGTTTGAAATTTGGGCTCTCTAATAAGATTATTTAATTCAAAAGGGTCATTCTTTAAATCGTAAAGTTGGTTAATATCCCAAACTCCATGGCTACGAATAAATTTAAATTGATCCGTACGAATGGCGAATTGGGTTGGAGTTTGCGGAAATGGATTTTCAAAATAATATTCATAAAACACTTCTTTCCTCCAATTGGTTTCGGGCATACCTTTCATAAGAGAGACAAAGGAATTCCCCTCCATTTTGCCTGGCTTTTTCACTCCGGCAAGTTCCAAAATAGTAGGCGCAATATCAATATTCAAAATCATTTCCTTCACCTTTGTCCCGGCTTTAATTAGTGCTGGAGAGCGAGCCATCAGTGGAACTCGCATTGATTCTTCATAGGCATGGCGCTTATCAATTAGTCCATGTTCCCCGAAAGAGAATCCATTATCACCCATGTAAATAACGAGTGTTTCTTTGTCGAGGTCATTATCCTTAAGATACTTTAATACGCGACCCACGCTATAATCTATACCCATTAAAGTTTCGAGGTAATCCACATAAAAACTATCAAAATCAGTCTGACCATCATACATATAATCAACCCCATGCCAGCTGTCGCGCTGAGCACGAACCCAGGAAGGAATATCTTTATAATTGATTTTATGGGCACTTGAATCAACCTGATTACCACGTGTAAACTTTTTACTGTTTGCTCTTGCAGTTGAGAACATTGACACAGGATATTGAATCTTAATATCTTTATAAATACCATTATCTCTTTTTGCAGGCCTGAATTCGGCATGCACGGCCTTGTGCGATAAATAAACAAAAAAGGGCTTTTTCTTATCCCTTTGCGCTAGCCAATCTAAGGTTAGATCGGTTAAAACGTCTGTTATGTAAGCACTATCGCGATAAGAAACCATCTTACCATCCATATTAATTTGAGGATTATAATACACTCCTTGTCCCGCGAAACTCACCCAACGATCAAAGCCTTGCCGCGGATTACTATCACCACCTCCCATGTGCCATTTACCAAAAAAGGATGTCTGATACCCTGCACTTTGAAGATATTGTGGAAAATAGATCAGAGATTTGGGTGCCGGAGCCTGATTATCAACTACGGTATGTGTGTGTGCATACTGTCCCGTTAAAATAGATGCCCTACTTGGCGAACAGAGTGCAGTACTTACAAAAGCATTTTGAAAATGTGCACCTTCATTGGCAATTCGATCTAAGTTAGGTGTTTTTAATCCTGGGACTGCCCCTGTAAAACCCATAAAATCATATCGATGATCATCAGAGAGAATGAAAATGATATTCCGTGGTTTTGCACCTAAAACAGGCTCGTATTTCAACTTTTTTGTATCCTGAGCGGATAGGCCAAATGAAAGTATTACTAAAAAGAGAGATGCCAGATTTTTAAAATTAGGGATATTCGAAATCATCATATTAATTTGGATTTAGACAAAGTATCAGATAAAAACTATTCTAAAATATTAAATAATTTATTCTGCAAATTTTTCAATACTCGAAACACTAATCTATTGAATAGTACCATATACATATTTAAAAAAAGTATCAATAAAATATTAGTAAAGCCTAAAATACACCATCGCTTTCAAAAAACTTACCATCCTTTTGAGAAATAGATTTATTATAAATTCTAAACAATGGAAAACTTTTAACTACCGCATGATCATCAT
>NZ_JBIILQ010000281.1:0-3189 GCF_044232565.1 Daejeonella sp.
GGTAATCATTTTCTTCCACATTCCTTACAATCTTTTGCATGGTTTCAATAACAATAAGTGGATATTCCCCAACAGATGTTTCACCACTTAGCATGACCGCATCAGCACCATCTAGAACTGAGTTAGCCACATCATTAACCTCAGCACGCGTTGGACGAGGAGAAGTAATCATGCTTTCTAACATTTGTGTAGCAACAATAACTGGTTTAGAAGCAGCACGACATTTTCTAGCAATCATTTTCTGCAAAAGAGGCACCTGCTCCATTGGCATCTCAACGCCAAGGTCGCCACGTGCAACCATTACCCCATCAGTTACTTCGATAATTTCATCAATATTGTCTATGGCCTCAGGCTTTTCAATTTTAGCAATTACACGTGCTGCATTGCCACTTCTAGCAATAATTCGCTTGAGTTCAATAATATCTTCAGCAGAACGAACAAATGATAAACCAATCCACTCCACATCATTTTTTAATGCAAACTCAAGATTGTCTAGATCATCCTCTGTTAAGCTAGGTATAGAAACTTTTGTATTTGGAAGATTAACGCCCTTACGAGAAGTTAACACACCACCATAAACCACTTCACATTGAACTGTATCTTTATTGTTGGTGCTTAAAACGCGCATTTGGATTTTTCCATCATCAAGTAGGATAATTTCTCCTGAACGCACATCACTTGGGAAGCTTTGATAAGTGATGTAAATCTGCTTTTCATCCCCAAGGAGCTCTTTAGTGGTAATTTCAATCTTGTGGCCACTGGCCAGATTAACACCACCTTCTTTCACCATCCCGATACGGATTTTAGGCCCCTGTAAATCGGCAAGTATCCCTACATTGGTTTTATATTTTTCATTTATCTCACGGATTACGTCAATCACTTTTTGATGATCTTCTTGACTTCCATGTGAAAAATTTAATCTACATACATCAACACCAGCCTTTATCATGTTTAACAAAACTTCTTTCGAGGAAGAAGCAGGGCCTAATGTGGCTACAATTTTAGTTCTGTTATGAACCGTTTTCATCAGCTATTTATTTAATTGAATTATTCTTTTTAACAAAGTGTACTAAATACACCCAGCAATTAAGTGCTAAAATATGAGATTTTCTTTGGATTTCAATTTTTTAGGATCAACTTCTAGTGCAACAAGCACATCAGGCATTTTATTTAATTGCATCATAAGCTGTTTTAATTCATCTTGATCGATGTAATTACGAATTAAAATAAAAAAATCCGCCTTCTTCATTTCAGGCACCAAAAACCCATCTGAACCCTTATTAGCAACGATATAGAACTCCGTTTCTATATCAGGCGTGAGAAAATAATATCTACTGAAATAATTATTTTCACTTCCTCCATTGAAGGGAAGCTCTAAATCACTAATCTTGCAGAAGTCAATACTCAGTTGTTTATTGATTTTAAAACAAAAAATATAGTCTTTTAGCTGCGAGCTTATAGCAAGCAATTTAAAGTCTAGGTCAAGTTCAAATTTTAATGTAGTTTTAATCAAAGTTTTTTACGCATTAAAAAACAAATATAATAAGCTTAAACCTTAATTAATAGGGCATAAAAAAATGCTGAAAACAAAAAGGTTTGAAAATTGATAGAATTTATTTTTCTTTGCACAGAATTATTTAACAATTAAATTATAAAACCATGTCTGATATCGCTTCAAGAGTTAAAGCAATTATCGTTGAAAAATTAGGTGTTGACGAAAATGAAGTTACACCAGAGGCATCTTTTACCAATGATCTTGGTGCCGATTCATTGGACACCGTGGAATTAATCATGGAGTTTGAGAAGGAATTTAATGTAGCTATCCCTGATGATCAGGCTGAAACTATCGGCACTGTTGGTCAAGCTATCGCTTATTTAGAAAAAAACGTAAAGTAATTTACGATATCCTCACATAAATGGAGCTAAAAAGAGTTGTTGTTACAGGACTAGGTGCGCTTACTCCAATTGGAAATACTGTCCCAGAATTCTGGGATAGTTTAATCAATGGTGTAAGCGGAGCCGGTCCTATAACGCATTACGATCCTGAAAAATTTCGTACAAAATTCGCCTGCGAAGTAAAAAACTTCAACGCGGAAGATTTTTTGGAGAAAAAGGATGCTCGTAAATTAGATCCCTTTGTACACTATGCAATTGCTGCATCGGATGAGGCTATTAAGGATGCTGGCTTAGATTTCCCAAATCTTGATACCAATCGAATTGGGGTTATCTGGGGTTCAGGAATAGGTGGCTTGAAAACTTTTACTGATGAGGTTTCCAATTTTGCCAATGGTGATGGATCTCCTCGATTCAATCCCTTTTTTATCCCCAAAATGATTCTGGATATCGCACCAGGCCATATTTCTATAAGGCATGGTTTGCGCGGTCCGAATTTCTCTACCGTTTCTGCTTGTGCTTCTTCAACCAATGCACTAATCGATGCATTTAACTATATCCGTTTGGATATGGCTGACATTATCGTTTCTGGAGGTTCAGAAGCCATTATTTATGAAGCAGGAATGGGTGGTTTCAATGCAATGCATGCACTCTCTACTAGAAATGATGATCCCAAAACAGCATCACGTCCCTTTGATAAAGACCGAGATGGTTTTGTTGCAGGTGAAGGCGCTGGAGGTATCATTTTGGAAGAATTAGAACATGCAAAAGCTAGGGGTGCAAAAATCTATGCTGAATTAGTTGGTGGTGGTATGAGTGCAGATGCAAATCATATTACTGCACCACATCCAGAAGGTTTAGGAGCTAGATTAGTAATGACCAACGCTTTAAGAGATGCTCGTATGAGTCCGGCCGACATTGATTACATCAATGTTCATGGAACTTCAACCCCACTTGGAGATATAAGTGAGGTGAAAGCAATTCTTACCATGTTTGGTGAAAACGCATTCAAACTAAATATTAGCTCTACCAAGTCAATGACCGGTCATCTACTTGGTGCTGCAGGAGCTATTGAAGCTATCGCCTCAATTCTATCTGTCAAAAATGATATTGTACCACCAACAATTAATCACTTTAC
Organism: Daejeonella sp.; assembly: GCF_044232565.1. Classification (GTDB taxonomy): domain Bacteria; phylum Bacteroidota; class Bacteroidia; order Sphingobacteriales; family Sphingobacteriaceae; genus Daejeonella. The sequence goes on from NZ_JBIILQ010000281.1 coordinate 3,032, forward strand.
GGATGATCCAAACTTTGATCCGCGGTTGAATTTTACATTCAATAAGGCTCAAAAACGTACCGTTAACGCTGCTTTAAGTAATACTTTTGGCTTTGGGGGGCATAATGCTTCTGTAATTTTCAAAAAATACAAAGACTAAATATTCTTGCCATTAAATA
>NZ_JBIILQ010000282.1:0-3187 GCF_044232565.1 Daejeonella sp.
TACTTATGTCAAGATTAAAAGCCTGAGGTGCAACTAATGTATTTCCCTCATGATCTGCAATTACGTAATATGGTTGAGAGTTTGTTCCGTATTTAGAGGCTTGAAAATCACTCCATTTTTGTCCGATTGATTTTACGTTTTTACCACTAAAAGCAGATTGATACTTCTCATCCTCACTAAGTTCTGTTTTATCATCAACATACAAAGATATCAAAACATAATCTTCGCGAAGGCGACGTAAAACGTCTTTATCAGGCCAAACACTTGCCTCCATTTTACGACAATTGGTACAGCTCCAACCAGTAAAATCTATTAAAACAGGCTTATTTACTGTTTTAGCATAGGCTAGACCTTCTTCATAATCATAAAAGGCATCTAAACCATGTGGCGCATGAAACAAGCCCGCATATTTCTTTCCTATGGTTTCAGTTTTTACTGTTGCTGATGTAGCATTCGAGTAAAGGTCAAAATCTTGTGTCGACTGAGGTGGTAGCCATGCACTTATTCCCTTGAGTGGCGCACCCCATAAACCAGGTATCATGTAAATGGTAAACCCTAAGATAAACATCGCAAAAAACAGCCTTGGTAAAGAAAGGAAATTAATCTCAGCATCATGAGAAAGACGAAGTTTACCAAATAAATAAAGGGCCCAAACACCAAAAACTACAATCCAGATAATCAGGAATATATCTCTGTTAAATATTCCCCAGTGGTAAGCAAGGTCTACATTCGATAAAAATTTAAAAGCTAGCGCAATTTCCAAAAAGCCTAAAGAAACCTTTACCGTATTTAACCAGCCACCTGATTTTGGCATCTCTTTTAACCAAGATGGGAAAATGGCAAAAAGGGTGAAAGGAATAGCCAGTGCAGATGAAAACCCTAACATTCCAATGGCGGGCCCGAGGTAAGACCCCTTTGATACCGCATCAACTAAGAGTGTCCCAATTATTGGGCCAGTACAAGAGAATGAAACTAGTGCCAATGTAAAGGCCATGAAAAACAAACCCATAAAGCCACTCTGGTTCGACTTTTCATCCATTTTATTTACTAAGGATGATGGTAAAGTAATCTCAAATGCGCCAAGAAAAGAAATACCGAAAATGATTAATGCAACAAAAAATAGGAGATTAAAGGTAGCACTACTTGCCGCTTCATTCAATGCCGAAGCTCCGAAAATAAGGGTAATCAATAAACCCAAAGCTACATAGATAATGATGATGGAAAGTCCATAAATAATTGCACTTCTAATGCCTTTAGCCCTTGAACCCGATTGCTTTGTAAAAAAAGATACCGTCATTGGAATCATTGGGTAAATACAAGGCATAAAAAATGCAGCAAGACCCCCAATAAAACCAGCGAGAAAAATTGCCCATAAAGAACCTTCAGATTTAGTACTTTGAATATCTGCTTCTGATAAAGTACTTGAACTAGCTTTTTTTGTATCAATAGTAGCTCCAATAGTATCAACATTGCCCGAAGGGGGGGCATCGGCAAGCAAATTATTAGATGCTGCCATTTCCAAAGGAATTTGAAATTCAATTTCTGTTGGAGGTAAACAACGTTCATCATTGCAAACCATAAATTCAAGTACTCCAGAAACACTTTCTAGAGGCTTATTTAAGCTAACACGTTGTTTAAAAACCACCTGCTCTTTATGCCAGGCAATGTCCATGTTAAAATTTTTATCAAAAGCGGTAACAGCTTTCGGACTCTCTGAAACTTTTCCAATTAGTTTATAATCAACCGATGGTAAAAATTTAAATGATGTAGGAATGGGTCCACCCTCCTCAATAAATTGTGAATAAAGGTGCCAGCCCTTTTCAATTGTTGCGGTAATGAATAAATCAACTTCTTTATCACTAATTTTTTGAGAAGAATAAGACCACTTAACAGGTTCGTAAATCTTAGCGTTGGGATCAGAAAATTGTGCCTGGGCATTAAAGAAAAAAAGTGTAAACACTAATCCTAAAAGTTTCTTCATGTTTTTATTAATTTATGAACTCAATTTCTTTGTTATTAAAATACTTGATTTGGCCCTCTGTTTCCAGAATAAGCTGACCAATTTCAGTAATTCCGATGATTTTGCCTTTTTCAATTCTCCCATTAAATTTGAACGAAGCTATTTCCCCTTTTAAATATAAACGATTCAAGTACTCCTCGTTGATTTTTTTTAATGATCCCGACTTTAACTGAAGATATCTGGCTTCAATAGCACTACAAATTTCGCCTAATAATCCCATTAAGTGGTAATCCTGATGTAATACTTGCTTCAGAGAAGTAACATTTTTAAGGTTATCTGCAAAATTTACCTGATTCACATTTAGACCTATTCCAATTATGGCATATTTAATTTTTGTCCCCTGAATTATGTTTTCAATTAAAATACCCCCAACTTTTTTGGTGTTGATGTAAATATCATTAGGCCACTTTATATAAACACCAGGACCAACATGGTTCCTTAAAACATCATTTAAAGCAATGCTAATGGCTTTATTAAGGTCAAACTGACTCTCCACAGGAAGGAAACTGGGATTTAAAAGAATACTAAAGGTTAAATTTTTACCCGCTTCGCTTTGCCAAGAATTAGCCGACTGACCTCTTCCGGCAAATTGCCTATCTGCCATAATAACAGTGCCATCCATTAGTGGCGTAGATTTTGACACAGCATCCTTAAGAAAGGTATTTGTTGAGTCAACATCTTTTAAGGTAATTAGATTGTGACCAACAAATAGTCCTGAAAAAGTATTATTTTGCAATGAATATTTGCTTTAATTAAACATCAAAACTAAAATTTTTTAATGGTAAAAAATAAAAATGCTCAAGAATCAACTTCAATCTCTGAAATTGTTGTTTATGGAATACAGGAAAAGAAGGGAAATGAGATTGTGCGTCTTGACTTAAGAAATATTCACAGCTCGGTTGCCGACTACTTTGTAGTGTGTCATGCAGAGTCAACTGTCCAACTAAAAGCAATTGCACAAAGCGTTGAAGATGAGGTTTTTAAAGCTCTAAAACTTGAACCTTACAGAAAGGAAGGATATCAACAAACCGATTGGATTATTATTGATTATTTTGATGTAGTTGTCCATATTTTCAAAACCGACAAGCGAGAATACTACGGAATTGAAGACCTCTGGGGAGATGCAGAAACAAAATTATACAAAAGCGCATAAACCTTTTGGAGGTT
>NZ_JBIILQ010000079.1:0-10527 GCF_044232565.1 Daejeonella sp.
TGCTACTGTTAGTGGTGATTCATTTGGAGATCCAAATTCAATCCGGATTTCCTATGCAGCGGCAAACATTAAATTGATTGAAGCTATGAAACGTATAAAAAATGCGCTCGGAGCATTAAAATAAAAATTCTTTATAAAGCGGACTAAAAACCTGCTTCCCAAATTTAAAAAGCTGCATGAATAACATCTTTGAAAAGTTCAATTCCTTGAATGTTCTTATAATTGGGGATGTCATGATTGATAGCTACATCTGGGGTAAAATTGATCGTATTTCTCCCGAAGCACCAGTCCCAATTGTACGTGTTACAAAAAAAGAAAATCGATTAGGTGGCGCTGCCAATGTAGCCCTAAATATACAATCGCTCGGTGCAAAGCCTCTAATTTGTGCTGTAATTGGCGATGATTTTGATGGCGAAAATCTACTTTCACTTTTAAAAAACCAGGGGCTCTCAGAAGAGGGTATAATCAAAATAAAGGAACGCCCTACGACGGTAAAAACCAGAATAATCGCTCATAATCAACATATTGTGCGTGTCGATGCTGAAACAGAAAGTAATTTAACTGATTCAGATACGGTTTTGGTCTTTGAAAAGATTAAACAAATTATTGCAGGGCATAAAATTAGTGCAATCATTTTTGAAGATTACGATAAGGGTCTTATTACTGAAACCCTGATAAGCCAAACCGTTAAACTTGCACAATCACAGGGCATAATCACGGTTGTTGACCCTAAAAAACGGAATTTTAATGCTTATAAAGGCGTGAATTTATTTAAGCCAAATCTCAAAGAATTAAATGAAGGTTTAAAAATAAATCTTGATCCTAAAGATATTGAGCAGGTTGCACAAGCAGTTGAAGGTTTAAAAAAGCTATTGGGTGCTAAATCAGTCATGCTAACCCTTTCTGAAAATGGGGTGTATATAAGTGCGGAAAGTGGAAGTGAACATATCAAGGCTCACAAGCGCGATATAGCCGATGTTTCAGGAGCAGGAGATACTGTTATTGCTACAGCAGCATTATGCCTGGCAGCAGGCTTAAACGAGCTCAAAATGGCTGAAATTGCAAATCTAGCTGGCGGACTTGTATGTGAACATGTTGGGGTGGTACCAATTGACAAGGGAAGGTTATTGAGGGAGGTGGGGGAATTAGTTGATTAGTAGTTAGTTGGTTTTTGGTTAGGCTAGCGATATCTGAAAAATAAGTTGTCAGTTGTTAGTCATCAGGCAAGCGAGATTTGAAAGATAAGTTGTAAGTTGTCGGTTGTCAGTTATCAGGCTGGCGACATTTGAAAAATTTAACAGGTGGCTGAGGTTCTCCGGTGGCTGAGGTTCTCCGGTGGCTGAGGTTCTCGAAACCAGGCTAGCGACATCTGAAAATGGGTTAACTCCTTTGCGAAACATTTCCATCTGAGCTAATTTGCACAATTTGCGGGAGAATCCTCTTTCCGCCCAGTAGCAGGACTGACAAAGCTAGACGATAATTGATAACCATCCAGCCTGACAACTCATAACCAATTTATTTACTTCTTATCGCTTCAACAGGATCTAACCTAGAAGCGTTAAATGCAGGGATAAATCCTGAAATGAGACCAATAGCGGTAGAGAGAACAATGGTAAGAACAACTTTGCTCATGTCTACGATAATTGTCAGATCAAAGAAGGTTTTGGAAATAAATGCCAATCCGAACACAATAAGGAGACCTATAAATCCTCCCATCAGGCACAAGAGAACCGATTCGATTAAAAACTGGAGCATAATGAAATAATTCTTAGCGCCTAAAGACTTTTGAATTCCGATGATATTAGTACGTTCTTTTACAGATACGAACATAATATTAGCTATCCCGAAACCACCAACTAAAATGGAAAAACCACCGATAAAGGCACCAGCAAAATCAATTATGCCAAAAAGTTGATCAAGTTGAGCGGTTAGTACAGTAGTTTTATTTAAGGAGAAATCATCATCATCTTGCGGACCTAGCCTATGAATGGAGCGCATAGTTCCTTTCAATTCACTTTCAAGCTCATCTACAGAAATATTTTCTCTTCCTTTAATTGTAATCTGCGGTCCGTAGCGCTCATCTTCAACTTTTATAACACCTTTAGCAAAGTTCAGCGGAATTAGCACTGTTTTGTCAGCAGAAACACCTAACATATCCTCCCCTTCCTCAGTAAAAACACCTACAATTGTAGTTTTTCTACCTAGCACGGTAATCACTTTTCCGATTGGATCTTCATTTGGGAACAAGCCGTCGGCAATGGAAAAACCTATAATTGCGATTGGCCTTCCACTCTTAGATTCGCTTTCTGTAAAATAGCGACCTCCCTGAAAATCAAATTTCCAGACTTTATAGTAGTCATGAGATGCAGCTTTAATTTCGACACCTTCAACACTATTATTTCTAAACTTAATGGTTCGGTTACCAATACCAACTTCAAAAGAAATACCTTCAGCACTTTGAAGTCGTTCGGCAAGCTTGTTATAATCACGCAATGATGGTTGCGGTCTGGAGATATATTTCCACCATGGAAAATCTGGTCCGCCAACCCAAGGCCATTTCTGAATATAAATGGTGTTACTTCCCAGTTTTTCAACACTGCTCTGAATATTATTCCGTAAGGTATCAACGGCAGAAAAAACGCCTACTATGGTCATTATTCCAATTGTTATTCCTAACAACGACAATATTGTTCTTAGTTTATTTTGCCTAAGAGCTTCAAAGGCAAACAAAAAACTCTCTTTAAGTAGTTTGAGAAATATCATATATGAGATTAGACCAAATTTACGGAAAAACGTTACAGGTCGATGCAAGAAATACGAATATAATTAAAAGATGTTAAATTTCTACTATTATTGATTAAACATTTGTGGTTTTAATTTGCTAAATTTGCGCCCTTAAATACATTAAAATAATTATGAAATTATCTCAGTTCAAATTTGATTTACCTGAATCATTAATAGCCCATAATCCTGTTGAAATTCGTGACGAGGCTCGTTTAATGGTGCTGGACAAGAAAACCGGAGCAATTGAACATAAAATATTCAAGGATGTTTTAGGTTATTTTGAAGAGAAAGATGTGATGATATTAAATAACACCAAGGTTTTTCCTGCCCGACTTTACGGTAATAAGGAAAAAACAGGTGCTACAATTGAAGTTTTTTTACTTCGTGAGCTAAACCGTGAGCTGCGTCTTTGGGATGTTCTGGTAGATCCGGCAAGAAAAATTAGAGTTGGTAACAAACTATACTTTGGTGATGATGATCTTCTTGTTGCCGAGGTTGTTGATAATACTACTTCTCGCGGGAGAACTATTCGTTTCCTTTTTGATGGAACTGATGAGGAATTCCGTAGAAACATAGAAATACTCGGCGAAACTCCACTTCCTAAATACATTAAGCGTAAAGCTACAGCCGAAGATAAAGAGAGATATCAAACCATTTTTGCTAAAAACGAAGGTGCTGTTGCTGCTCCTACCGCAGGCTTACACTTTAGCCGCGAATTAATGAAGCGCCTTGAATTAAAAGGTGTTGATTTTGCAGAGGTTACCTTGCATGTGGGTCTTGGTACATTCAGAACTGTTGAGGTTGAAGATTTAACCAAACATAAAATGGATTCTGAGCAGTTTATAATTGAGCAGAAAAATGCGGACATCGTAAATAAAGCTATTTCTGAAAAACGAAGAGTTTGTGCCGTAGGTACAACCTCAATGAGAGCCATTGAATCGGCCGTTTCAGCAGGAAAAGAATTAAAAGCTGCTAATGATTGGACCAGTAAATTTATCTTTCCTCCATACGATTTTAGTATTGCAAATAGCATGATCACCAATTTCCATACTCCAGAATCAACTTTGTTGATGATGGTAGCTGCATTTGGAGGTTATGAACACGTGATGAAGGCTTACGAAGTTGCTGTAAAAGAGAAATATCGTTTTTATAGCTATGGCGATGCCATGCTAATCATTTAATTGCTTTAGTGGAAATAGGGATTTAAATTCCTTATTTCCACTAAATCTTAATTATATCTGAGTTTTTAACTTTGAAATACTACGCAATTATAGTAGGCGGTGGCTCCGGAAGCAGAATGCAATCGGAAACACCAAAACAATTTATGCTTTTAAATGGCAAGCCCATTTTAATGCATACAATAGAAGCTTTCTACTATTCTGACCTTAAACCTGAAATTATTCTTGTTCTAAACATTGATTACCATATTTTTTGGGAGAATCTTTGTATAAAGTACAAATTTTCAGTCCCACATACTCTTGTTAAAGGCGGACTCCAACGTTTCAATTCTGTTAAAAACGGAATCAATTTAATTAAAGGAAAAGCAATAATCGCTATCCATGACGCTGTTCGTCCCTTGCCAAGCAATAAGTTGATTACTCGTTCATTCATAGCCGCAGAAGCGACAGGAAACGCCATAGCAGCTCTCAAATCAAAAGATTCTGTAAGGCAACAAAATGGCAATTTGAGCAAATCATTAAATAGGGATCAAATCTATTTAGTTCAAACACCACAAACATTCAAATCAGAAATCCTAAGTAAAGCTTATAAACAAGATTATAGAAATGAATTTACAGATGATGCCTCTGTTGTAGAGCGCATGGGCATTTCAATAAATATTATCGAGGGTGAGAGTCAAAACATCAAAATCACATTCCCAGAAGATATCTTACTTGCTGAATTCCTTCTCAACCGAAATAAATAATCTTATTAGCTCAAAATTAGCAGATACGATTATTAAAATCATTAAGCAGTGCCACCTCTAATTATCCGAAGAAGTACTGCAATTACAGCAATTACAAGCAAAATGTGAATTAAACCGCCACCAAAGGGGGTGATAAAGTAGCCAAAAATCCAAGCAACAATCAAAATCACTGCGATCAAATAAAGTAAATTTCCCATAAGTCTTTTTTATTTCGTTATTAAATGTTAACACTTAACGCTCAAAAAAGTTTAAAAACGATTATTATTAATCATTTTTAAAGGGCATAAAAAAAACCCTGCTGATGCAGGGTTTATCTTTTAATATTCGTCTTCGTTAAAGAAGAAATCATCCTTAGTAGGATAATCCGGCCAAATCTCTTCTATATTTTCATATGGCTCGCCATCATCCTCCAATGCTTGCAGGTTTTCAATTACTTCCACGGGCGCTCCAGAACGAATTGCATAGTCAATAAGTTCATCTTTGGTAGCCGGCCATGGCGCATCTTCTAAATGAGATGCTAATTCTAATGTCCAATACATATTTCTTAGAATTTGATTTATACTATTTTTTTGCAAAAGTATAATAAAATTAATAACAAAGTTAATTATTTTTCAACACAGCGCTTAAACACGGGGAAACCACTGATTTTCAGGCACATTTCTATCGAAACATAACTTTCTAGCAAGTACAAAAAGATAATCGCTCAGTCTATTTAGGTAAACTACTACCTTCTCATCTACAAAACTTTCCGCTTTTAAATGAACGATAATACGCTCTGCTCTTCTACAAACACATCTAGAAACATGGCAAAATGAAACTACAGGACTACCCCCTGGCAAAATAAAATGCTTTAATTCAGGGAGAATTAGATTCATCTCATCAATTTGATTTTCTAGGAAGGTAATATCTGAAAGATGAAGATCTGGAATTTTCATCTTTGACTTCTCAGGATCAGAGGCTAATGCAGCTCCAATAGTGAATAATCTATCCTGTATTTCTTTTAAAATATCTTTCTGACTGGCATCAATATCATGGTCACGGATCATTCCGATATATGAATTTAGCTCATCAACAGTGCCATAGCTTTCAATCCTCAGATCATATTTTGGAACACGTGTTCCACCAATCAGTGAGGTCAAACCCTCATCTCCAGTTTTGGTATAAATTTTCATTTCTTTTTAATCGTTAGATTTCCTGTTTGAGCAATTTTTAATTTAAACAATTGCGATATTAAGAATTATTATTGCAAAATTAGGATCCCTGGTATGTTTAACACTTATTTTGACATTCATAAAACATATTTTAGGATTTGCCATTATTGAAAAATAAGGCATCCCAAAAAATATTTTACTATTCAAAAAATAAAATTATTGAATCTTTTCGAAATCAGAATCCTTGGATTTCATATCATCCAACCTTGGAGAAACAGTTTTAATATTCTCATTCAGATAGTCGTTTTCAATTAATCCATCACGCATTCTAACAATTCTATGGGCATGTTGAGCGATATCCTCTTCGTGAGTAACTAGAATAATGGTATTTCCTTTGGAGTGAATCTCTTCTAATAATCCCATAATCTCGACAGATGTTTTGGTGTCAAGATTCCCCGTTGGCTCATCTGCAAGAATAATTGAGGGATTATTAACCAATGCTCTGGCTACAGCAACACGCTGACGTTGCCCTCCTGATAGTTCATTGGGTTTATGATCTACCCTATTCCCCAGTCCAACACTCTCAAGGGTTTTTTGAGCTCTTTCTTCACGCTCAGCACGTCCAATTCCAGCGTAAACCAAAGGAAGTGCCACATTTTCGAGCGAGGAAGATCTTGGAAGAAGATTGAACGTTTGGAACACAAAACCAATTTCCTTATTTCTTATTTCGGCAAGTTCACTATCGCTCATTTCACTAACCTGGTTGCCATTCAGAATATAGATTCCCTTAGTTGGAGTATCTAAACAACCAAGAATATTCATAAGAGTAGATTTTCCGGAGCCAGATGGTCCCATTAAGGCGACAAATTCACCCTTATTTATTGTTAAAGAGACTGATTTTAATGCATGGATAATTTCAGCTCCGATAACGTATTTCCTACCGATGTCAGTTAAAGTAATTAAAGGATCTTGTGCCATATTTTTGTTTTTTAGACTATCGGTGTGTTTTAATTGTTACAGTAGTATAGAAATTAGACTTTGTTAATCACTTTGGCTACCCTAAAAAACCTTCCATCATCTTTCGGTGCATTTTTTAAAGCAATTTGCGTGCTAATTTCTTGGTTTATTTCATCCTCACGAAGTACATTAACTTCATCATTCATGTAAATTAATGGCTCAATACCGCTAGTATCAATTTCATTCAACTTATCCATGAAGGTTAAAATTTTATTCATATCGTCTAAAAGCCCACCTTTTTCACCTTCATGAACTTCAAGTCTGGCCAGATGAGCAATTTTATCGATTGTTTCCGAACTTACTTTCATAATTTATTAAAATTCAACTTTTTAAGCATATTTCTTATCCTATTGTTTGCGCTGCTGCTGAACCTCAAGCTGATTAGCAATAATTTCATAAACCTTGTTTTTCAAGTCGTCAGCATCCTCAGCAGTTAAATTTGCTGTATCGATGGGTGCATGAACGCAAATATCGCAAATCCCCGGACTAGTACCATAGCGTTTGCCATCATCCCACATTAAATTCCAGTTATTACAAATTGTAACAGGTAATATCTGTACTCCCTGTTCAATAGCGAGCCTAAATGGTCCATTCTTAAATGGCTGCAAAACAGGCGGATAATGTTCGCTAATCATCCCCTCAGGGAAAATAACAATCGTTTTTCCATCCTTAAGCTTCTCTCCAGCTTTTTTAAATGCTCTAAATGCCGATATTTTGCTCTCTCGTTTTACTGGAATATCAATAGTACGAAAGTAAATTCCCGTAATGAAATTATCGAGCAGTTCTTCTTTACCAAAAAACACATAATTGCGCTTTACTAAAAGAATCATGGCCGTAATATCTAAATTGGATGTATGATTTGCGCAAATGATGTATCTTTTTGACCAATCTACCTTTTCCTCAAAATTAAATCGAAATATAAAACCAGAAATCAAGGAACTCAAATAACTAAAAACCCATCGCATCCGATTCATACCATGGAATTTTACTGGGCTACGAGAAAAATAAAATATAATAGGATAAAGACTTGTGAAAATTAGGCCAAGCCAAACCTGAAAATAATAAAGATGGACGCTCTTAAAAAGTCTTTTCATTATATCAAAAATACGAATTTCTGTGGACCTTTTTATTATTGGATTCATCGCATGAATTAGGAGATTCTGTTACAGAAAAAATCCTTACTTTCGCGGATATGGAAACTGTTGTAAGTGGTATTCGCAGTACCGGTAAACTGCATTTAGGGAATTTCTATGGCGCTGTAAAAAACTTTGTGCAGATGCAAAATGAATTTAATTGTTATTTTTTTATAGCAGATTTTCATTCATTAACCACACACCCTACTCCCGAAGACCTTCATGGAAATGTTAAACAGGTATTAATTGAATATTTAGCAGCTGGAATTGATCCTGAAAAAGCAACCATTTATGTCCAGTCGGATGTGCCTGAAATTGCAGAGTTATACCTTTACCTTAACATGAATGCCTACTTAGGCGAGCTTGAAAGAAGCACCTCATTTAAGGATAAGGTTCGTGCACATCCCGACAATGTAAATGCAGGTTTATTAACCTATCCTGTATTGATGGCGGCTGATATTTTAATCCATAAAGCTACAAAAGTACCTGTTGGAAAAGATCAGGAGCAGCACTTAGAGATGTCTAGAACGTTTGGAAATAGATTTAACAGACTTTACAACAACGAATATTTCCCTGAACCATTTGCCTTTAATTTCACCGAAAAGTTAGTAAAAGTACCGGGACTTGATGGAAAAGGTAAAATGGGGAAATCAGAAGGTGAAGGAAATGCTGTTTACCTATCCGACGAGCCAGAAGTTATCCGCAAAAAGGTGATGAGGGCAGTGAGTGATAGCGGTCCGACAGAGGAAAACCAAGCAAAAGCCGAGTCTGTTCAAAATTTGTTTGACCTCATGAAAATCGTATCTCCTACGAGCACTTTTGAGCATTTCGACAGTCTTTATAATAAATGTGAAATTAGATATGGCGACTTAAAAAAGCAGCTGGCAGAGGATATGATTATTGCTACTGCACCCATGCGTGAGCGAATCAAAGAAATTGCTAAAGACGATACCTATTTGAGACAAGTAGCTCGTTTTGGAGCAATTAAAGCTCGCGAAAGTGCCTCAAAAACAATTAGAGAAGTTCGCGAAATTATCGGATTTAAAAATTTTTAAATCTTTAGTATCATAACAATTTGTAAATTAAAACATTATTAGCCTAACACGCTAAATACAAATAAGAAACATCATGCACATTGCCATAGTTGGAAATATTGGGGCTGGAAAAACTACCCTTACAGAGCTGCTTTCAAAGCACCTAGGTTATGAAGCACAGTTTGAAGCTGTAGACAATAACCCTTACCTTGAAGATTTTTATAGCGATATGAAAAGATGGAGCTTCAACTTGCAAATTTACTTCCTAAACAGTCGTTTTCAGCAAATTCTAGAACTTCAAAACGCAGAAAGGAAAATAATCCAGGATAGAACCATTTACGAGGATGCCTACATCTTCGCAGAAAACTTGCACGATATGGGCTTAATGTCTACTAGAGATTATGAAAATTATTGTTCAATTTTTGAGAATATCACCTCCTTTATAAAGCCACCTGATTTGTTAATTTATTTGAAGGCTTCGGTTCCAACATTGGTTAATAACATTCAAAGACGTGGCAGAGAGTACGAGGCTGGAATCCGCTTAGATTACCTTTCAAAGCTTAACGAAAAGTATAAAAAATGGATTGATTCTTACACCAAAGGTAAATTATTAGTGCTTGATAAAGATAAACTTGATTTCGCCAATAAACCAGAAGATCTTGGTTTTGTAATCAATAGTATTGAACGTGAAATCAACGGATTATTTTAATATAAACCAATAATTTCTTTGGCCAATGAAGATCCTCGGAATTATTCCAGCCCGCTATCAATCTAGTCGATTTCCCGGCAAACCTCTGATCGATATTGCCGGAAAAAGCATGATCCAAAGAGTGTATGAGCAATGCCTTAAATCAACTAAACTAGATAAAATTATCATAGCAACAGATGATCAACGAATATTAGATCACCTCCATGGCTTTGATGCTGAGGGCATTATGACTTCTACACATCACGCTACTGGTACTGATCGTTGTGGAGAAGTTGTAGCAAATTTTCCTGACTTTGATGTTATCATTAACATTCAAGGGGATGAGCCCATGATTGACCCCTCTCAAATCGACCTACTCTGCTCCTGCTTTGATAAAATAAATACTCAAATAGCTACCTTAGTTAAAAAAATCGATTCGCTAGAGGAACTATATAATGAGAACAGCCCCAAAGTGATTCTCAACAAAAATCAAGAAGCAATTTATTTTAGTCGTCAAACAATTCCATTCATAAGAGGACAAAAAAGTAGTACTTGGCTAAAAAATCATACGTTCTATAAGCATATCGGAATTTATGGCTTTAAAACACAAACGCTTTCCGAAATAATCAAACTTCCTCTATCAAGCTTGGAATTAGCTGAAAGTCTGGAACAATTGCGCTGGATTGAAAACGGATATTCCATACAAACCGCAATAACTACTAAAGAAAGTCAGGCAATAGATACCCCAGCCGACGTAGAAAAATTATTAGCTATACTTAAAGGTTAGATTTAGGTT
>NZ_JBIILQ010000283.1:0-3180 GCF_044232565.1 Daejeonella sp.
CAGACCCTGTAGCGGGTAGGACGAGCTTCAAAATTGTTGTTCGAGTGACAGATCGAGACGGAAACATCCTTAATAAACTCTTGGAAATCACGCGGACACGCCCGTCGATTAATGATATAGTTATTTACAACACATTCACTCCTAATGGAGACGGGATTAACGATACCTGGGGCGTTCCAGATATTAGGTCGTATTTGGGAGCAAGAGTTCAAGTGTTTGAGCGTAGCGGAGTTAGAGTTTTCTATACCGAAGATCCTGATGTGCGTTGGGACGGTACTTACAAGGGTAAGGAAGTGCCAGTAGGTACCTACTATTGGGTGATTGAGATTAAGGAAAATTTAGGAACTCGTAGAGGTCTGTTGAATTTATTGAGAAAGTAAAAAAATAATTATCAATTGACATTGGATGAATGATATTCAGAACTTGTTAATTGGAAAAATTAGGCTAGTAATTACTAGTCAATACATTTGAAAAATCTATGAAAAAATTAGTGATATTCTGTCTTGCACTACTAATAAGTGTTGCAGTTTTGGGTCAATCTAGGAAATATATTTCCCAGTTCAGCCACTTACAGAGTTATTATAATCCGGGTTTGACGGCTTATGAGGGCTCCATGGTTAAGACTTTTGTACGCAATCAATGGGCTGGATGGGAGGGTGCACCCAAGACCTATTTCGTATCAGCAGAGCTAGATTTTTCAGATCTTCGTGGTTCTGGATCTTTTGGTAAAAATGCTATTGGAATCAATCTACTTAATGATGAATATGGTGCTTTTCGTGAGACTGAACTTATTTTAAGTTATTCTACCAGAGTGATGCTGAGTGAGAATTTAAGTTTGCGCCTTGGAGCTGGACTTAACATGAATCATATCCGTTTAGACGGCAATAATTTGATGGCTGAGCAATTGGATGACCAAATAATCAATCAGTATTTAGGGGATTTTGCCAATATGAGAGTACTTGATTTTAATTTAGGCCTATCATTGACACATCCGAACTACTACTTGTCATATGGCAGACATAACGTTAATAGAGGTGGAATTAGTAAGGGAGATGTTTTTATGGAAGGTAAACCCGTACTTAGCGTCGCTCAAGCTGGATATCGAAATAAAATCAATGATCAAGTTAAAGGTGTAATCAATGCAATGTGGCGAAGTCAAAATGACCTTCCCGACAATTTGGAATTTAATCTTAAACTATTGCTTCTTGATAAGTTTTGGGTAGGTGGTGGTCATCGGGTAAATTATGCAAATAGTGCCCAGTTAGGGGTATTGATAGGAAAGAAGAGATTAGGATATGTATATGAATGGCCTATTCCCACTAGTTATTTAATTCCTAACCCAACCCATGAATTTATGCTAAGTATACCCTTGTTTAAAAAGCAGGAAGGTGTGGGACTTTGGTAAAATTAAACACCTCAGTTTGTTTTTCAGCTAAAAAATTTCGGAGCTTTCACTGAGAGATCTTTATAAGGTCTTTCCGCGGAAGTACAGCGAAGCAATCTATTTTTTAAAAAATTCACTTTTAAGATTGCTTCGTTCCTGTTGAGTGCCAAAATAAGCTATGTTTTTCCCATTTTTTACAAATGTTTTGTAAAATTATTTTATTCCACTTCTAATTTAAAGGTGGATGCAGGTAATTTTTCTGAATTGATCAAATTGGCATCTGTAAACGATTTCCATCCATAATAAATGGTTTCTGGTTTTTCTGTTAAGGGAATAATTACTCTTTTATTTCTTATGCTTGCTGGGACATCATTTTTACCATCTATTGAAAATCCGCGTAGCGATTTATCATCGGAGGTGGATAAGAAAGCACTCATGTTTTTAAATTTGACAATTAGATTTCCTGATTTATATTTCGCATTTCGGGCTAGGGGACCAGCATGAATGATATTTTGACGATATGTTTTTGCCAATGCCCATTGAGCGAGCCGTGCGCCAACATCTTTTTTATTTGTTGGGTGTACATCATTTCTAAAACCGATATCACTTGTAACGGCCATGCCGCTATTCGGAATTAGCTGAAGCATTTTTCTTTGTTCATCTCTAAAATTTGGCCATAACTGGCCCTTGTATTGAACTGTATCTATGGATGATAACTGTACGAAATAGAATGGCATTTTTGGGTTTCCCCATTGGTTCCGGTAGTCGCTGATCATGAGTGCCGAAAGTGCGGCATACTCATTTACCCGTTCAATTTCTTGAGCATTACTTTCCCCTTGGTAGCAAAGAACTCCCTTGATTGGCATGTTTAAAATAGGTTCAATACCCGATTTATAGGCAAATCCGGTTTTAAAGGGATGATTTCTTCCATTTTCATCCTCCTGAATATTTTCTTTTCCAGTGGTATTTTGTCTGCCACGCTCTCTTGCCCAAACAGGCAAAGAACTATTTTTAAGCCAGTCGCCCGCCGCTTTGTCAGCAAAAGCAGCACTGGTTTTTAAGCTTTTTAAACTGATAAATGTCTCAAGAGGAGCCCCTCCAATAGAAATGTTTATCAGTCCGATAGGAATCCCCGTTTCATTACTTACCTTTTTTCCAAAATAATAAGCAACAGCGCTCATGGCTTTAAAAGTATTTAAATCGCAGGACTCCCATTCACCTTGGTAAAAATCGTTTGGGTTTAGTTTTTTAATTATGGAGTCTGAAAATGGGATATTGTAGGTGTTTTTCCCTGCGTATGTAGGATTGAAAAAGCGGATGTTGGCCTGATTACTTTCCTTGATTTCAGATTTATAATGCATTTCTTTTGACATGGGCCATTCCATATTCGACTGACCGATGCAAAGCCATATATCTCCAATGAGAATGTTTTTCAGCTCGATTTTTTCTTTTTCACTCTCAAGAATGAGGGATTGAGCCTTTGTATTATATTTCTGACTTTTGAAGATAGCTAGCCAAGTGGAATCGCTGTTTACCTTAATAGTTTGCTTTTTATTAGCGAACTCAATTGAGAGCGATTCGCCGGGAAGTCCCTTACCCCAAAAACGGATGGGTTCATTCTGTTGTAAAACCATATTATTTGAGAAGATTTTAGCCAGTTTGATTTGAGCGGACCCCAGAAAAGGGAAAAGCAATAAAAATAGTAGGATAGTACTTTTGCAGAATTTTAGATTCATTTGTAGGCTTTAAATTTGAAATCTATGAATTATTAATGATTTTTCTAGTTTTTTTAAATG
>NZ_JBIILQ010000080.1:0-10511 GCF_044232565.1 Daejeonella sp.
TCGTCGGCAACTTGTTCATCAGTATTTCTTCCGGAAGTGTTTGGGCGGCTATATCCTACGGTGTAAACTCGGATGAAAAATCCTATAAATGCGACAAAAAGACAGCCTAATTCATAAAGATATTGTTCTGTTTCATTTTTGAGAACCCAATTTTCGGGCTCAGTTTCATTTTTATAGAATAAAAATATACCAATTACGAAAATAATAAGTGGTAAAATGCCACGATACTTGAATAGCCAGGTGCCCTGACGTTCCATTTGCTCAGTTAAAGCCATTTTATGAAAGAAATTTAATAATCATGAAGATATCAATTAATATTGTGAATTGATAAAAATAATCCTGTAATTATTTTTTTAAAAATTTAGAAATTAAAAGCCTAAGATATTTTCCTTGATGAATGTGATATTTTAGAGCACAAGTTTTGTATTTTTCTAACTGAAAGTGTCAATCAAACCTTTAACTTTGCAACATGTACGAATTGATTAAACCTCTATTTTTTAAATTTGATCCAGAAATTATCCACCATTTAGTTACTGGTGGATTGCGAAGAGTGAATCAAGTTTGGGGTGTAAAGTCTTTGTTAAAAAATCTATATCAATTCGAAGATAAACGACTCGAGCGCGAGGTGATGGGTTTAAAGTTTAAAAACCCTTTAGGTTTAGCTGCAGGATTTGATAAAAATGCCACTTTAATTGAAGATTTTGCTGAACTGGGTTTCGGCTTTATTGAAATTGGTACCGTTACTCCTTTGCCTCAACCGGGTAATGAAAAGCCTCGAATGTTTCGATTACCTGAAGATCAGGGCTTAATTAATCGTATGGGTTTTAATAACCAGGGTGTTGATGTTGTTGCAGCACGATTAAAGCAGGTTAATCGCAAGGGTTTAATTATTGGAGGGAATATTGGTAAGAATAAAATAACACCTAATGAGGATGCTGTTAGCGATTATATCAAGTGTTTTGATCGCTTATTTGATGTAGTGGATTATTTCGTTGTTAATGTTAGCTCGCCAAATACTCCTGGTTTACGCGAACTACAAGAAAAGGAACCGCTCAAACATATCTTGAATGCCCTGCAGCAGCGAAATATGAAGAATGGTATTTCTAGGCCCATATTACTTAAGATTGCTCCTGATCTCACCAATTCGCAATTAGATGATATCATAGAAATTGTATCTGAAACAAAAATTACTGGTGTAATTGCTACAAATACAACACTTTCTAGAGAAAACTTAAGCTCAAATCTAACTTTGAAAAATCAGAGCGGCGGATTGAGCGGTAAGCCTTTAAGTGAACGTTCCACGGAAGTAATACGTTACCTTTCTGAAAAATCAAATAAGTCTTTTGTAATTATTGGAGTGGGTGGAATACATTCTGCGGAAGATGCGATAGAAAAAATTAATGCAGGTGCTTCTCTGATCCAGATTTACACAGGTTTTATCTATGAAGGGCCAGCTTTGATAAAAAGAATCTTGAAGGGAATCTGTAATATCTAATATAAAAACAGAAAAATCTGTTTTTACTCAAAAAAAATCCTGATCATTTTCGACCAGGATTAAATTCTTAATTTAAAAGAATTACTTCTTTGCAGCTGCTTCAATTGCAGCTAATACTGCATTGTTTTTACTAACCTGACTTTTAGCAGATTGTGCAGAGCGACTTCCGATTTCAATGTCTCGGCCTAGTTTTAAAAATTGAACCTCTAAACGTGAAGTGGTCTTATTTTTTCTGTCTTTTCTTTTTAAACGTGTAACACCCATGGTTTTAAATTTAATTTTTTTTTTGAGGTCAGGAGCGGATTCGAACCGCTGTAAAAGGTTTTGCAGACCTCTGCCTAGCCACTCGGCCACCCGACCTTTTGTAAAGGAATGCAAAAGTAGCAAATTATTATTGCTACCCAACATTTTTTAACAATTTCTTCTAATTTCTGAACAGAAGATTGATGTTGAAATGGCAACATTCAGAGATTCTGCATTTCCAAAGCGCGGAATTGTGACTGGAATGTCAATTTCAGACATCAGATTTGCACTTATTCCCTTTCCTTCATTTCCTAATAAAAGGATTCCTTCCTTTCCGAAATTTGTTTTATAAATTGATTCTCCCTCCAGTAATGCACCATAAACTGGAGATTTTATTTTGCTAAATAGACTTTTTAAGTCGGTATAAATTACCTGAACCCTTGCCAATGACCCCATGCTAGCTTGAACAACCTTGGGGTTAAATGCCTCAACGGTATCTTCTGAACAGAATATGTATTCTATGCCGAACCAATCTGCAGTACGAATGATCGTCCCCAAATTACCAGGGTCTTGAATACCATCTAATGCTAATGCAAATTTACCTTGGATAGATTCGAAAGATATTTCTTGTGGCTCAGGTAATTTTATAGTTGCCAGTAATTGCTGTGGGGCATTTAAAGTACTTATTTTTGATAATTCGTCGGGACTTATCTCATGTAACTTTATATTTTGTGATAATTTACCCAACTTTGGCATTACATCTGTAAGATGATAGATGGAATCAATTTCGTATTTTGAGCTAATAAACTCTTGAATTGACTTAAAACCTTCAACGATGAAAAGACGATGTTCTTTTCTGAACTTTTTTTGATGTAAAGATTTAATAAAACTTATTTGAGACTTTGAAATCATACCTTCTCTGCCGAGCTTACTTAATTACAAGTATAAGCTTTTTGTTCTTAATATTTTCTGCGTGCAATGCATCTAGGTATTTGTCTGAGGATCAAGTTTTGGTTAAGAAAGTCAGATTGGAGGGTATTGACAAGCAATTTTTGGAGACGGCATCCACCTTTGTCCAGAATGATATTAGACCAAATTCCAGGCAAAATCTAGCATTATATAATATTTTTAATACCCGGAATGGTAAATACCGAAGCGATAGACTTAAAGCAATTGGTGAGGCTCCTCATATCTTAGATAGCTCATTGATGGAAATTTCACGTGTGCAAATCGAGAAGTTTTTAGCTACTAAGGGTTATTTTAATGCAAAAGTGAGTAGCGATCTGAAAGTTAAGAACAAACAAGCTGAAATTGTTTTTACAGCCAATCTTGGTCCCGAATTTAAAATCAATAAAGTCACTTATTTTATCCAAGATTCAATTGCAGAAGCTCTTTATATGGCTAATCGTGAACGTTTTGGGCACATAAAAGAGGGGCAACGTTTTGATTCAGATTCATTGGCCTTGGAGCGTGAACAAATTTATAGAATGATGAAACAGCATGGTTATTTTGATTATGTGCGTCAGTTTGTGAGGTTTGAGGTGGATAGCAATCTTAAAAATAATGAGGCTAATCTGAGATTATTTCTTACCAACCCTGCAAATAAATCGTCTCATCAAACCTATCTTATCGATAATAGCCAAATATCAATTACTACAAGCGCTGGTTTAAAAGACATTCAAAACCTAGACACAGTTAACCTTGATTCTCAATTTAATTTCATTGATTACTCCCGAAAATTTAATCCTAAACCAATCAGTCGGTATATATATATAAAGAAAAATGACCTTTATAATATTGATAATGAGGAAATTACTTATGATCGATTGTACGATTTAAATGTATTTAGAAATATAAAAATTGATTATCAAAAAACTGGAGATAGTACGGCTAAGCTTATTCCCAAATACACAATTACGCCCCTAAAGAGAATGAGTAGTAGATTAGAAGGTGAATATATCTTCAATTCTGGTCGGAATGGTTTAAATATTGGTAATACTTATACCAATAGAAATCTTTTTGGTGGCGCCGAACTTTTAGAGCTAAAAATAAAATATGGAATATTTTTTGATGCCAATAGCTCAGAGAAAGTATTCGACCGTGTTTTTAGCCGTGATCTTCAGCTAGGTGCCAATCTTGTTATTCCCAAACTATTAGTCCCATTTAATGTTCCTATGATGGGAAAAAATGGGATGCCTAGGACAACAATTTCAAGTAGCTTCCAGCTTTTTGATCAGAAGGAAGCATTTTCAAGTCGCGTTTTTATAAACTCCATTACCTATGATTGGGTTGAAACAAAACGAAAGTTACACTCTTTTACTCCAATAAATATTGAATTTAGAAAGGGAGAATTAGATGCTGTTTTAAGAGATAGTTTAATTCAAAGAGGATTTGAATTATACGTAAAAACGAATGATCGACAGTTCTTTAATTTTGGCAGTAAATATGCCTTTACGCTGAATTCAGTTAAGTTAAATTCTTATAGTAATTTTTGGTATTTCAAAGGCTCTTTAGATGCTGCTGGAAATTCTTTAGCGCTATTAAATTCAATCGTAAATTTCAGCGAAGACCAAGAGGGATTTAAACAAGTTTTTGGTATACCCTACCAACAATATGTTAAAACAGAGTTTGATTTGAGATATTATCGCTCATTTGGTGGTGATAAGCAATTGGTGGCACGTATTAATCCTGGTATTGGTATTCCCTATGGAAATAGCGTTCGTTTGACTTTTGAAAAGAACTTTTTTGCGGGTGGGTCAAGCGGTGTTAGGGCATGGCAGGCACGAACTTTGGGACCTGGAAAATACAATAGAGCAGTTTTTGGCACTTCAGGTACAGCTGATACCCTTAGAAGTAATCTCCGAAATCTGGATCAACTTGGGGAGATAAAATTAGAGGCTAACCTTGAATACCGATTTAAAGTTGCCAATAATATCCTAAATGCGAAAGTTAAAGGTGCAACCTTTGCCGATTTTGGAAATATTTGGAGAAGTTCAGATTTTATTGAAAATCCGGGTGGTGAATTTAAATTTAATCAGTTTCTAGGTCAGCTGGCAATCGGAGTAGGAGCCGGATTAAGATTCGACTATAACTATTTTGTATTTAGACTCGATGCAGGTATTAAAGTGAAAGATCCTCAGTTTATTGGTTCAGACCAATATGTGATTCAACATATTTTCAATAAAAAGCAATTTAAACGCGACTTTGAAGTTACGCATCGCCCTGATATTTACCGTTTTGTGCAGTATAATTTCGGAATAGGTATGCCTTTTTAAACTTTACCAATGAAGGTTCCTGCTTTAATAATTTTTAAATTAAATTTCTTATTCCATCAAAAATCGTATCAAAAAAAGTTGGAATTTTTAGTCCCTGGCTCGAATTATAATAAAAAATACCAATCATAAGGATAACAGCCACTACGATAAACTTCCTAAAAAGGGCGGCAAATAATATTAAAATTAGGGGTATTATCACTAAAACCCACCAGCTAATCCTTATTGGATTGATACTATCGTCTTTTTGATAGACATAGTATAATTTACCGTTTGTGCCCGATTCATTCTCGTGTCTTAAATAGATAAATGTCGATTTATTTATCGGCTGTTTCATCACTGCCACACCATCGTTGAACTTTAATTCTTGTCCAAAACCATTGATGCTAAATTGAAATGTCCCGTTTAGGCTTTCTATCGGAATGTCTAATGAATCAGTTGCAATAATGGCTATTTTATTTTTTTTAAGAAGGTTCTCCTTAACCATAAAATTAGTGATAGCAACAGATTGTCTTTGAATATATTCTTCCTGAGCCAGTACCTTTTTGTTGGCTACTATAAGCAATAATGTGATAAAGATTATTTTAAAAATTTTCATTCAAATGATCGTTTATTGTAAATTAAAAATCCCATATGAAACATGATAATAAAAAGTTTTTGGTCATCATCACTATGTTTAACACTCAAACTGATTGTTCCTATGTGTTATAAACATTCTGGTAATTATTCATACTTTCGATCTAAGAATAATTCTCCATTAATTTTCCCTTTTAACCCATTAATTTAAATCTTTTAAGGGCTGGAAAATTTATGCTTACTTGCAATAATCAAAAGCTTAATTATCACAAAGATAAACTTGTTTGTCATTTTCTTAAACACGATTCTTTTAATTTAATTTCTTAGATAGATTTTTAATAATTTACTGTGTATTAGTACTGTTTATCCCTTTTTCAGGTTAGACTTCTTTGATTTTATTGAAAGAATTGGATTTTCTTGATATTTTTCTATTAATTAGTAGAAAATAAGCTCAAAATGGGACTTATAGAATCTATTAGGAAAATCATGAATTACAGACAATACGCAGAGAAATATCAAGACAATCTATTAAAAGATGTCATTCCTTTTTGGTTAAAAAACTCAGGTGATAAGGAATTTGGTGGTTTTTTTACCTGTCTCGATCGAGAGGGAAACGTTTTTGATACTGATAAATTTGCTTGGTTGCAGTTTAGACAAATATGGTGTTTTAGTATGCTTTATAATCAAGTTGAGCGGAAAAAAGAATGGCTTGATTTTGCACTGCAGGGGGCTGAGTTTATGAAAAAACACGGAAGAGACAGTGAGGGTAATTTTTATTTTTCGCTTACACGCGAAGGAAAACCACTAATTCAACCCTATAATATTTTCTCGGATTGCTTTGCAGCAATGGCTTTTGCTCAGCTTTATAAAGCTACTGGAACCGAAGAATATGCAAAGCTTGCCATTGATACTTTCAATAATATCCTACGTAAAAAAAATGATCCCAAGGGCAAATATACAAAAGCATTTCCTGGTACAAGGCCGTTGCAAGGCTTTTCTTTGCCCATGATTCTATGTAATCTGGTTCTTGAACTGGAGCATCTTTTGGATCGCGACTTGATTGAAAAAACAATAAATGATGGCATTCATTCTGTGATGGATATTTTCTATCAGGAGGATCTTGGAATAATTCTTGAAAACGTAAATCCAGATGGCTCATTTTCTGACTCGTTTGATGGGCGCTTGGTAAATCCTGGCCACGGATTAGAATCTATGTGGTTTATCATGGATATTGCCGAGCGTAGAAATGATCAGGCACTAATAAAAAAGGCAGTTGATACCACTATAAATATTTTGGAATATGGCTGGGATCAGGAATTTGAAGGTATTTTATATTTTATGGATGTAAAAGGTCATCCGCCACAGCAATTAGAATGGGATCAAAAACTTTGGTGGGTGCATGTTGAAACCTTAATAAGCTTATTAAAAGGCTATTATCATACTGGGGATCAACGTTGCTGGGATTGGTTCGAAAAGGTTCATAAATATACATGGAGCCATTTCCCGGATGCCGAAAAGGGAGAATGGTATGGCTATCTAAACCGTAGGGGGGAAGTATTACTTCCACTAAAAGGGGGTAAGTGGAAAGGTTGTTTTCACGTTCCACGCGGATTATATCAGTGTTGGAAGACACTGGAGAAAATAGAAGAAAAATATGGTAAATAGCTTTTGGCAATTAGCCAAAGACTGAGTTACCTCAAATAAATAGGATATGGCAAATATACCCATGCAAAATGTGGTGATCTCAGATAATGAGAGCAGCAACCAGAATTACACTCCAGCACTTATTTCACTTGCAGTTCTGTATTTCATGAATGGCTTTATTACCTGCCTGAATGATACTCTGGTGCCTTTTTTCAAAGAAGGATTCACCTTAAGTTATGCAGATTCGTCGCTCGTTCAATTCTATTTTTTCCTTACCTACGGACTTATGTCATTCCCTGCAGGGATGATTGTGGAGAAAATTGGTTTTAAGAATGGGATGGTTCTTGGATTTGCCATTGCAGCAATTGGAGCATTATTATTTTATCCGGCTGCCGACATGCATCTATATTATTTGTTTCTCGCTGCTTTATTTGTTTTAGCAATTGGAATCGTCGTATTGCAAGTTGCCTCTAACCCCTATATCACAGCTCTTGGTCCGGCCAAGACAGCATCTTCACGTCTTACACTTATTCAGGCAGTGGGTTCTATCGGAACAACAGTAGCACCCATTTTTGGTGCTCATTATATTCTTTCGAGCTTGCAGGAATCAGGTTCATCAAGCGATGCCGTGAAATATCCTTATTTAGGTATTGCAGCCTTGCTGATCTTTATCGCTCTTGTAGTTTATAATCTGAAATTACCTAAAATTAGTACGGGCGCTGAAAGTACTGTGGCAAGTCCTGAAGAAAGGAGAAGTCTTTTCTCATTCCGTAATTTAAATTATGGTTCATGGGCTATTTTTGCCTATGTAGGAGCTGAAGTGTCAATTGGAACTTTTCTGACAAACTATATCGCTGACACCTTAACTATGGGTATAGAGGATGCAAATTCCTATGTTTCCTATTATTGGGGTGGTATGCTTGTTGGCCGTTTGATTGGCTCCTACCTGCTAAAAACTATAAAACCTTCATTTATACTAACTATTTGCGCTGCTGCAGCAATTTTACTTGTAGTACTTTCTGTGAGTACTGCTGGAACATTTGCCGTTTGGTCAATGATCGGTGTAGGTTTATTCAATTCAGTGATGTTCGCCATTATTTTCTCGCTGTCCGTTCAGGGACTTGGCAAGTACACCACCAAAGCTTCGGGAATATTATCAACCGCTATTGCAGGTGGTGCAATTATCTCATTTTCACAAGGTTATTTAAAGGATCATTCAACATGGGCTGTAGCATTCATGATTCCTGTACTTTGTTATTTGTACATCGTATTTTTTGGAATTAACGGCTATAAGTCAAAAGCTGAAAGTTTATGAAAAGAAGAAGTTTTATAAGTCTGACAGGGCTGGGAGCTACCGGCTTGGCCACAGCAGCATTATCTGCATTCCCTAATCATTCATTTGCTACTGGAACTGTACCAGAACAGAAATCCGCTGAACTGCATGCAAGTGTAGTGATTGCTGGTGGAGGAGTTGGTGCTTGTGCAGCAGCTTTATCTGCTTTGCGCAACGGGCTTGATGTAATCATGACCGAAGAAACCGATTGGATTGGTGGCCAGTTAACATCTCAAGGTGTTCCTCCTGATGAGCATGCATGGATTGAAACGCATGGAGCCCCAAAATCTTATCGTGATTATAGAAATGCGGTCAGGAATTATTACAAAAATAATTATCCAATAACCGATGCTGCAAAGGCGAGACCGAGGTTAAATCCTGGCAATGCGATGGTTTCTGCACTTTGTCATGAGCCTAGAGTTTCACTGGCAGTTTTACAGGAGATGCTTGCTCCATATATCAGTTCTGGTAAATTAACGCTATTGCTTGAGCATAAAATCAGCTCCGCTGAGTATTCAGGTAATAAAGTGAAGGCTCTGAAAGCTCAAAGTTTGAGATCTGGCCGTAACTTGATTCTAACAGCACCTTATTTTGTGGATGCTACCGAAACGGGTGAATTACTTCCTCTGACCGGTACAGAATTCGTGATGGGAACTGAATCCAGAAATGAAACTCATGAATTACATGCGCCATTAAAAGCAGATCCTGATAATCAGCAGGCATTTACCATGTGTTTTGCGATGGACTATGTTCCAGGATCAAATAATGTTGGTGATAAACCTGCCGAATATGATTTTTGGCGCAACTTAGTACCAAAAATGACCCCTGCATGGCCAGGTAAATTGCTTGATTTGAGTTATTCCAATCCTAAAACCCTGGAAAAGAAACCATTAGGATTCAATCCTGATGGCAGTTCCACAGATCCATTTTTGAACCTTTGGAATTACCGTCGCATACTTGCAAAAGATAATTTTACCCCCGGTTCTTTTAAAGGGGATATTTCTACGGTTAACTGGCCTCAGAATGATTATACATTAGGTAATCTGGTGGGTGTATCTCAAAAGGAGTTTAATTATCATGTAAATAGAGGAAAGCAATTGAGTTTATCCCTTTTTCATTGGCTGCAAACTGAGGCTCCTCGCATGGATGGGAAGCAAGGTTGGCCGGGACTTCGTTTAAGGAATGATGTAATGGGTACAGAAGATGGCTTAGCTAAATATCCATATATTAGGGAATCTAGGCGTATAAAGGCTCAGTTTACCATTTTAGAAGAACATGTAGGGCAGGAGAACCGAATTCAGGTTGCTGGTGCAGAAGCCGGTAAAATAGCTGCCGATTTTTATGATAGTGTAGGAATTGGTTATTACCACATCGATTTACATCCAAGTAGCCGCGGAAATAATTACATTGATTTTTCATCCTTACCCTTTCAAATTCCTTTAGGTTCATTACTACCAGTACGGATGGAAAACTTGCTTCCTGCAAATAAAAATATAGGAACCACGCATATCACCAATGGTTGCTACAGGCTACACCCAGTTGAATGGAGTATTGGTGAAGCAGTAGGTTTATTGGTAAGCTATTCCTTAAAAAAGAATGTAATCCCACATCAAGTACGTGAGGGGAAAAATTTATTGGCTGAATTCCAGGATTTTATCGTGAAACAGGGTATTGAATTGAAGTGGAAATAAATATTCTTTCTTTAAATTAATCTCAATATGAAAAGAAGAGAAATTTTAAAAAGTTTTAGTTTGATCCCATTAGCTGGATCTGTAAATATCAATAAGTCGGATGCAGCCACAAAGCAGCGTGAGGAATGGCTACCTAAAAAGGTATCGATACCGAGTAAATATCCTAGCTCTAGTCCGCTTTCTGCTTGTATTCGTTCCGGCCACTTGGTTTTTTTAAGTGGCATTGGTGGTTGGTATCCGGATAGGAGGAAGGAGCC
>NZ_JBIILQ010000284.1:0-3167 GCF_044232565.1 Daejeonella sp.
TTTAAAGGAAAAATATCCGGAAAATTTACCGACTATGATTTCAAATATCACAGGGCCAAGTCGTACGGCTGATATTGAAAAAACACTTGTTTTAGGTGCTCATGGTCCTAAAGAACTTTACGTATTTCTACTTGAGGATTAAATTATTTTGTTAATAAAATTATTTCTGATCCATAATTTTATTTCTGCTTCGGCGAAGATATTGGGGTTTATAGAAATTTAACAAATCAACTATTGCTAATCATTTTAACCCTAATTTGAAAAGTATCTACTATCGGTACTAATATTGAAACTCTCTGAGCGATAAATCCTGGAGAAATAATGTCAATAAAATAACTACCTGGCTTGAGTTCGCTTATGCACACTTGCCCTTCACAATTGCATACAGCTGTTTTTCCGATACTCTCAATGCTAATTAGCGCATTGCTAACAGGGCGTTCATTTTCAGAATGAATTACACTTAGATTCAAATTTATCAGTAGTTGATTTTCTTGACCATCCAAAGAATAATACTTTTCAAGAATGGTGCCTAAATTTCCTAACTCCGCTTCTAAAGTGATCATATTAGAGTATTTAATTAAACCGTTCCCTTAGGCTTGCCTAATGAGATTTTTAATTCAAATCAGACCTCGAATTTAAAAAACCTTAATAAATTCGAGATTGGGAGTTATTTATATATCGCTTTGAAAAGGTTTAACCAATAGCAAACAGATCATAAACAACCCATTACCAAATTTAACTCAAAATGGGCACCTTATTAAATTAAATCGTGTTATTTAGGTTACAGTAACGCATTAGTAACGTATATTTTTATCGTAAAAGCTTCCTTAAATCACTAACAATCTGTGGATCTAAGGCATAAACCATTAAGCGTTTATCTCCCGCGTGCGGTTTTCGATCAATACCCTTTTCACTTCCCAGCTTTGACCTCAATTTATTGTTTATTTGACCAATTACATTAAATCGAATCCTTCTTTGATTTTCTTGAGATTTATCGGTGGTATCTAGAATTTCATTGATATCATGAGTAGTCAAATACTCATCCGGTTTTAGGGATAATAGTTCATTTAAGAGCTTTCTCTCTAGTTTTGTATAATTAAGATTACTGTTTTTAGATAAATACTTATATCTCCAAACAAAAAGACCAATGATTAAAATGGCTCCGAGATAATACCAAGACAGAAAGTTAGCTGAA
Source organism: Daejeonella sp. (assembly GCF_044232565.1). GTDB lineage: Bacteria > Bacteroidota > Bacteroidia > Sphingobacteriales > Sphingobacteriaceae > Daejeonella. Next base: position 1,196 of record NZ_JBIILQ010000284.1, read on the forward strand.
GAATAAAACTCTCCCCAATAGGTGGATTTTTTACTTATTTCTATAATTGGGATTTTTACTCGAGCTCCTGAATTTTTAGCTAAAAAACCTACAATTGTATCTTTGTAAACAATATATTCCTTAAAAGAATCGTACGACTTTGCATAATCCTTAAAAATTCGAACCTCATTAATGAGCGGATTAATGATATAAATAGTTGAATTTTCAAAATGTAGAAATAAATGACCTGTCCAAATTACCGTGGTTTTTTTTCGAAAAGATAATTGAGGATTTATTTTACCTAAAAACTCCCAATTATTAGATTTGAAATTAAACTTAAATAAATCATCTACAAAATCTACCTTCTGATCTTCCAAAAAGCTAACTATGGGAGATGCTCCAGAATAATAAACATCCTCTCTACTATCATATCCCTGATAACCTTGACTAGTAGTAAGAGGTCCGTTATTTTGGGGCCTCAAAATTTCCCACTCTCTAAGTTTTTCATCAAAATAGGTAATTGAGGAACTATAATTCCAAAAACCCTCTCCTCCAATACTATAAATCAAACCATCCCTGATAAATTTATTTGATTGGTAGTTGTAGCCACTATGAAAAGTGTTATCAACTCTAATTAATTCCTTTTTTAATGGTAAATAATCGAATACATGTCCGGAACCATCAATAGTAAATCTTATTCTATTTCCATTATCAAAAAAGAAAAAATTATTTTTTATCTCGGGAGGTATATGCTTAAAAATAGCTGTATTCAATATGATTTTACCTCTATTTTGCCAGTTTCCGGTTTCTGACTCACCCTCAAGCTCATAGGTTTCAATGTTAATCCTTACATGCAATTGTGTTTTCGGGTCTAACCATTTGAAATAACGATCTTTCGAATGAATGCTTTGGGAAATAAAAAGAAAGAATAATGCAAATATAAACTTGAACTGTTTAGTCATGATTTACAAAGGAGAAAAACATACCTCTTTTTATAGAAATTAAACATAATACAATTCGTTCTTATTTAAGTAAACCCAATAGATCAACAACTGTATATTTTGAAATACAATAATTCTTTCGCTAATTTCCAAATTGAAAGATTCTTTTTTTAAAAAGAATATGTACCTTTAATACGATAAACCAATATAGTATTCAGTATAAATTCTTTTGATGAGCGCTAGTATCAAGTCTGTAATTGTGGCTACAGGTAGTTTTGTCCCTGAAAATATTATTTCAAACAGTGACTTTTTAAAAAATCGTTTCTACGAAAAAAATGGAGACCCCATAGTTCGAGACAATGCTGAAGTGATTCAAAAATTTCAAGACATAACCGAAATTGAGGAGCGTAGATATGCTAACAAAGAGCACAAATCATCAGATTTGGGTTATTTTGCCGCCATTGATGCCCTAGAAAGTTCTGGAATCGACCCTGAGAGCCTAGATTATATTATAGTAGCCCATAATTTTGGAGATATTGCTGTTGGGAGTACTCGCGTAGACGTAATACCTACACTAGGTTCACGAATCAAGCATAAACTTGGCATTCAAAACGCCGACTGTGTAGCATATGATCTTCCGTTTGGCTGCCCCGGTTGGCTGCAGGGAATGATTCAAGCCGATTACTTTATACGCTCTGGGGATGCTAAACGCATTCTTATTATCGGCACAGAAACACTCTCTAGGGTAACCGATCCCTATGATAGAGATAGTATGATCTATGCCGATGGAGCTGGCGCCACTATTTTAGAAGGTAGGGTAAGCAATGATGAGGGGATATTAGCTCATAAAACCCAAACCCATACTTCCGCCGAGGCCTATTATTTATATTCAGGTGGATCTAGTAACCCGGATTTTATTACGGAAGAAAAGTACATTAAAATGGATGGGCGCAAAATTTATGAATACGCCCTAAAAAATGTTCCACATTTAATACAACAAACTCTTGATAAGTCTGGTACAGATATTCGCGATGTCAAAAAGGTACTCGTTC
>NZ_JBIILQ010000081.1:0-10455 GCF_044232565.1 Daejeonella sp.
AAATATTTTTTGGAAAGGTCTCTCAAAATGGACTTTGTTTTCAATCCGTTGATTTTAAAAGAATCCGCCAATCCGGGAGCAAACTCTAATAATTCTTTCGACAAAAAAGGGCTCCTTCCTTCAAGCGAGTGAGCCATTGTGGCGATGTCCATTTTAGACAATAAACCACTAAATAAAATGGTTTGAGAATCCATCAATAGCATTTTACTGAGTGGAGAAATATCCAATTGATTGATTTTTCTAAGATCATAGTCGATATCATCCAAATTAGGTTGGATAAGAAACTGATCTTCAAAACCTACCATGATATCAGAGGTTGCGGCACTATAAGATTTTAAAATATTGTTGTGAGCGGCAAATTTTAAGAGCCTATACACATAATTATAATTGCTTTGCTTCTCATGAGCTGTAGGTAAAATACTTGAAAAAAACTTAGCTGAAGCTTGAGTAAAACTTCCAGAATTTAGCAAATCAAAATATTTAAAGGGTACATACCTCCTATAACCTGCGAATAGTTCATCAGCTCCATCACCATTTAAAACCACATTAACATGCTTTTTTGCTTCTTTTGCTACATAATAACTTGGTATTGCCGAACTATCGCAATAAGGCTCTCCATAATTAATAAGAATATTTTCAATATCATTCTGAAGGTCAGAAAATGAAATGTCAACCACCTGATGCTGGGTATTATATTTTTGTGCCACTTGAAGAGCAAGAGGCGATTCATCGTAGGAACCTTCAATTTTAACCGTAAAAGTCTTTAAATTAGGCTTATGCAAAGCAGCCATTGCAGTAATAATTCCACTATCTATCCCACCGCTTAAAAAAGAACCTATTTCAAGATCTGAGCTATCAATTCGTCGGCTTACCGAAAGTTTTAGTCGATTGTCAAGTTCATTAATTGCTTCATTATGTGAAAGTTGATTTTTATTTTGATAGTAAGAACTAATATCAAACCACTTAACATAATCTTCTTGGGCGGTTTTAGTATTAATTTTTAAATAATGACCATTTTCGAGCTCCATTACTTGTTTATAGGGTGTATCCTTTCTGTAGTGATAGCCTAAATACAAATATGACGATAGTGAAGGATAGTCGACCTCCGGCTTGAAAATCTGATAAAGTATATTCAATTCGGAAGAAAATGCTGTCCCCTTGCCATTATTATATAGATATAGAGGCTTTTTTCCGGCCCTATCGCGAGCTAAATACAATTCATTTCTGAATTGATCATAAAGTGCGAAAGCGAACATTCCATCTAATTTATCGAGCATTTTAATACCCATAAGTTCAAAAAGCATTAATAAAGTTTTGGTATCAGAATTAGATTCTGAATACAAACCGTATTGTTTTCTGAGCTCCAAATGATTATAAATTTCACCATTGAAAACGATGGTTAGTCCGTGGTGATGCATCGGTTGCCTTCCGGTAATGCTTAAATCTTGGATAGATAGTCTAGTATGGTAAAGTTCCACGTTATCATCAATCGATAGTCCCTTAGCATTGGGTCCACGATGATACAAACCACTAAATATTTCAGAAGCGCGATCTGAAACAGCAATATTTAAAGTGCCAAAAATTCCACACATTGATTAATTATTTAAAAATGAATACTCTTAATTTGAGTCTTTAATAATTGGAAATTACTTACTGAGAATAAGCTCTGTATCGTTTGAATACTGATTAATAATATTAAGCCAGTCGTTCATAATTGCATTTTCTGCAAAATTATTTTTTATGTATGATCTTCCACGCATACCTAAGCTCTCCCTTTGAGAGGCAGAATAATTCATCATGTCAAGCATTTTTTTTGCCAAATCATGTTCATCTGAACACTTAAATAAAAAACCACAGCGCGACTCAGTCAAAATTTCTACATTACATTCAATGTCACTTACTACTACTGGCTTTGCATAAGCCATCGCTTCGAGTAGTGCATTAGGCATCCCTTCAGAAAATGAAGAAAGAACAAAAGCATCAGCTGATTTGAGGTATTCGGATACATTTTGTTTGAAACCCAAAATATTAACGTGCGAGGCAATATCCAATCGTTTTATGTCTTCTAAGGGACTATTTTTAGGGGTATATTCTCCAATGATGTCCAATCGGAAATTATAGGCTTTAAGTAATTGGACTGCTTTAAATAAGGTAGTATAATCTTTATTCCACCTAAAATGGGCGAGGCACACCCATAAAAATTGATCTGTTTCCGTTTTTTTTAGTCTGCAATCTTGTAATACGGGAACACTTATGCCATTATTAATCACGAGGCCATTTTTATCTGCAAATAGATTTTTTTCGAAATTTACTTTAGATGCATTTGAATTATAAACAAGCACATCATCCAAGCCTGCAGACAATAAATAAGGCAAGAACCATTTTTGAGGCAGTACTCCAATCCTTACAGATGATATCAATTTATATTTGAGAAGTAATTTATAAATACGAGCAAAAATGATGGCGATAAACATGAATGCAATGACCACATTGGGCTTAAAATCCTTGATTTTAGTATAAATTATTTTAAGATTCCTAAATGGACTTTTAGTCCAATTTTGAATAAAAAGCACAGGTATCCCCTCCTTTTCATAATTAATATCAAACTCATTTATTGGTTTTAATGAAATAATACAGATCTCGAAATCGAGAGATTTCAAAAAAAGAGCAAGCTTAATCAATTGAGTTTCTGCACCACCCTTTGACATGGATGAAGTCATAAATAATACCTTCCTTCTCATTGGTATTTTTCAATTATTAATGAATTGATTTAGATTGTAGGAATTAATGGGGTCTTTATTATTGCTTGACTCTCATTTTGTTTTTTCAACCATTGCGAAAGCACCAATAATTTCCATATTTGGGGATAGCGATTCCACTTACCGCTCATATGTTCCTGAATAATTTCTTGCGTTCTGGGAACATTAATTCCTGGTATTTTTTGGAGTTCAGAATAAGAAAGATGATCCAGAACATATTCTTTTAGTTCGGATTTAAACCAATCTCTGAAAGGCATGGTGAAGCCAGATTTAGGCCTATTAAACATCTCTGAGGGTAGATATTGGTATAAAACGTCCTTCAAAATCCTCTTTTGATTGCCGAATGAATATTTAAAATTAGTGTTTAGGCTGCGAGAGAACTCTATAATTCGATAATCCATTAATGGAGCTCTCGATTCTAATGAAAATGCCATAGATGCCCTATCCACTTTCGTATTGATATCCCCATTTAAATAGGTTTTAATATCATAATCAGACACTTTTTCCAAGATTGATTGATGAGGATTTTTAAAAATATTGCTATAACTGTAATTCATTCCTTGCTCCGGATCAAGAATCCAAGAATTTTCCAATCCACCAAACATTTTGATATACAAACTTTCAATATCTGGAATTGAAACTCCAATGGCAATCAATTTCAAAATGTAATTAGGAGAAAATCTTATTAATTTTCCGATCAATTGCCTGATTACTAATGGCATAGAAAACAAAGCTTCCATCGTTTTTATTCGCTTATATCGCGTATATCCAATAAAGGCTTCATCCCCCCCATCTCCACTTAAAGCAACAGTAACATGCTTTCTGGTGTATTTACTTAAGAGCATAGTAGGAATTGCACTTGAATCTGCAAAAGGTTCATCATAGTAATTTGAGAAATTATCAATTAAATTTAAACCTTCATGATAATTACATTCAATCGTATGATGTTCAGTCCCCAAGTACTTGGCAACCAGTTTAGCATATTTACTCTCATCAAATCCCTTTTCATTAAACTGAATGGAGAATGTTTTTAGATGGTTTACCTTTTGAGCTGCAACGGCTGCAATTAATGAGGAATCGATTCCTCCCGACAAAAATACACCTAATGGAACATCAGCATTCATCCGAATATTAACAGAATCGTGAATTAATTCATCTAAAATAAATTTAGCCTCTTCATAAGTCCCATTGAATTTATTTGCCCTTTCATAATCCAAATCCCAATATTTTTTAATGGAGAGCGTACCAGAGCTCAGGTTATAGGTAAAAAAATTACCTGCAGAAAGCTTTTTTACTTCCTGCCAAATTGATTTTGGATCAGGAACATAGCCCCAAATAAAATACTCATTTATAGCTTGTTGATCGACAGTAAATTTCCTAGCTATTTTTAATTGTGAAGGCTGACTAGCAAATTCAAAAGACTGTCCATTATGACAATAATAAAAAGGTTTTTTACCCAAACGATCTCTTGCACCAAAGAGAATTTTCTTTTTTTCATCATAAATTACGAATGCGAACATTCCATTAAAATGGATCAGGCAATCTTCACCATAAGCTAGGTAGGCTGCGCAAATAACCTCGGTATCTGAGCTAGTTCGGAATTTATATCCTTCCTTCTCAAGGCGCGCTTTTAATGAGCGGTAATTATAGATTTCGCCATTAAAAACTATTCGTAAGTGCAAATAGGTGAATGGCTGATCCGAGCGATGATCCAAGTCAATAATTGCCAGTCGGTTATGTCCTAAAATAACATCGGGTGTATGTATAAATTGCGAGAAATCTGGTCCCCGAAAATTAACAACAGCCAGTTTCTGTCGAATCACATCATCGCTAAAATTGATCGTAGAACCGTATATCCCACACATAAAGAAAAAATTAAATTAAAAATTTGGGTATGTTGAAGTCTTATGAAATGAGATCTTCGTACTGCTTAACTACTTTTTTAACAGAAAATCTGTTTTCTACATCCGCTTTAATGAGACGATGGTTCCATTTTTGGTTACACGCTTTTTCTACGCCATTTTGAAAATCATGGAGATTATTCTGTCTAATAATATATCCATTAAACCCAGGATTTATCATGGCCCTTATCCCACCTACATCAAATGCTAAAACAGGAACTCCAACTTCTAAGGATTCTAAAACCACATTTGGAAAACCTTCGGTAAAGGAAGGCAGAACTAAAAGGTCGTGGGAGGCAATTAACTCCGGAATTTCACGTACTATTCCAACTAATTTAACGCGCTCAATAAGATTAAGATCTCTAATTAGTTGCACGATTTCTGATTTCATTGGACCCTCACCTGCAATGGTTAGTACATACTCTGGAGGGAGATTATTTAGAATATGGAGAAATCGGATAATACCCTTTTCAATTGCCAATCGTGCAATAATAATGATCTTTTTAGAGCTAGTATGGTTTGGAGATTTGATAATTTCGGTTTTTAAAATCGGATTAGGAATAACCCTTAATTTACATTCAGAAATTTGGTAATGCTCCGCTAATGATTTTTTAATTTCTTGAGATTGACAGATGGCTATATCAAATCTTTTATAAGTAAAACTCAAGAATTTATCCCAAAATTTCTCTTTAAAACCACCCAACTCGGTCATGATATTCATCACATTAGACTCACGACCAACTAATTTAGGAATGGTAACAAACATAGAAATAAATGCCAGCAAGGTATTTATATGCCCCCCCGTAGTAAATACAGCATAAGGTTTTTCCGCTTTAATTAACTTAATAATTTTAAAAATTGCTTTTGATGCTCTAGGCGAATGTAGATCAATGATTTTTACCGCATTTAAATGTCGAGAGTAAAATGTTTCATTTGAATCTAAGACTAATAAATAAACCTCAAAAACAGATGGATCAAAATACTGTGATAAGATCCAAAATACCTTTTCAGAGCCACCGGCTTTCAAATGGCTGATGATAAAAAAAACCTTTTTCATATCATAATAAAGAATTATTGTTCTTCATTTTGTTCACCTTTAAGATGTAAAAGAAGCAATCAATTGATAAGAAAATAGTTTTATCTTCACCTTCAAGTATTCCATGTAATTGTATTTTTTGAGATCTTTAGCAAACTCATCTAAATAAAATTGGTAGCCATCTCTCATTTTAGCAGCATTTTTTAATCCGTTAAAACGATTTGATAGCCGGTCGTCACCGTCCTCATCATATAATCTGATGGCCTCACGATCAAAAAACAATTTGGCTCCATTTTTTGATAGATTTAGCCAAGTGATACTTTCATAGCCACGCAAATCCCTTAAAAGGTTATTTTTCATTATTGAAGTTCGTGCCACTGGCAAATATTCGCCAACTGATGTTTTCAAAAGATCTAAATAGGTTTTGGGACCATAAAAATTAGGATCATACAATAAATCGCCTTCACTAAGCGTCATGCTGCCACAAAAAAAAAGATCATAGTTTTTATTTAGTACCAAATTTTTTAGATGAGCTAAACCACCATCCTTTAATAGATCGTCGGAATCTAATAAGACTGCATATTGGTTTTTAGCATGCTCAATGCCTGTATTCTTAGCTTGGGCAACCCCACAATTTACATCATGCTTTATCAATTTGATTTGCTCATGTTTTAGATAGCTTTGAAGAGACCTTTCAGTATTATCTGTAGAACCATCATCAACAATAATGATTTCTGAGTAATCAGACCAGTTTTTTTGAACTAGAATACTGTTTATAGCCCTTCTAACTTTCTCAGATCGGTTATAGGTTGGAATTACGAATGAAAATAACATAGACTAATAATTAGACAATAACTGTTTGATTTACCTCAGAAGAAGTCTTAACCTTATCAAAATGAAGGATACTAAAATAAAGGAATAAGGTTGGGCCATCAGCACTCAAAAGCCAAGCGTTGTGGGCAACGGCATTTATAGAAACAGCAATAAAAGAGAAGCATAAACAGACTAATAACGCATTTTCCCTTTTTTTAATTTCCTTTAGTGCATGGTAAGCAATACGAAACACTCCAATATAAATCACAAATAAAAATCCGATACCAAGGAAAGGCCCTAGGTAGGTCATAAACATTAAATAGGCATTGTGAGATGTAATTCCACTAGAAAAAACTTGATTTCTATAAATTACATCGCCCCAAGTTTTACCATAAAAAACAAGTCCCAGGGGGTATTCAGAGTAAATTCTTAAATTTTCTGCGGTAAGCAAAGATCGGTTATGCTCAGGGTCATTATTTATATTTTTTGCAACAATATTGTCCCTACTATTGACTTCATTTTGCAAAACTAGATTATAAAATGCAATACTAAAAAACACCGCTATTGCGATAAAAAAGACTGCTTTAACACGATAGGCTAAAATAAGAAAGAGTGAAATTGCACATACAAAAGTTACAAAAACGGAGCGTTGCATACCTAAATAAATTAGAATTAGGCAGGCTAAAAAAGCTAATAATCTAATAAATAGTGGCTTTTGAAATACAAAAGTATAAATCAATAAAAAGGGAGTAAAAGCAGCTAGCTGGTAACCAAAAGTAAATTGTGTGGTGGAAATACCTGCGGGACTTTGTAAGATAACATCATCAACGAGTATCGCCCTAAGCCCATCAACACCATCAAAATAATTATTTAGAACTAAAACTAGAGCAGAAACACCAAGTAAGACAAAGAAAATAAATATGGATAAATTATATCTAGCGGTATTAGACCCAATGAAGTAATTAAAATAAAACAAACAAAGAACAACATTCAACAAAGTGGCAAAAAATGATGGATAATCACCTATCCCAATAACATAATAGCTGATCAGAGCCATACTAAAAGCAATTAATTCCTTGGAATAAAGCACTTCCTTACTCCCCTCCCTGAAGAGTAAAATTAATGGAATACTGAAAATAAATGGAGCTGGGAGTCTAAATGATTCTGTCATAAATACTCCGAAAGCAAGTGCATAGAGGTATAAAACCATAAACACCAAAACAAATAGTCTCATAGGGAAAGATTTTAAAGAAATAGATAAAATATTTAAGAAATAGCTTCTAAGAAGCGAGAAACAAATGAATGGCCATCAGAAATGGTATTTTTGTACATTTCTTGTCCCCTTTGCGCAATTTCTCTGTAATTTGTATAATTTGAAGTGAGGTCTTCAAGTACTTCCGGCAGCTCATTCATATCCCAGGAAACAGGAATATAGGTTTCAAATGGTTTATATACATCAGGATAAGTATTTAAATGTTCCATGGAGGGTTTTACAAGCAAAGCTCCGGCAATGAAAGTTTCAAAATCGCGGTAGCAAACTTCTCCCCAACCATAGGGACTAACACTTAATTTTGAGTTTCTAAGCTCTTTCCAATAGTTAATTTTAGGAACTGGTAATCCGGCAGAAATTTTCAAATTCAAATGATTAAGAAAATTAATCGTGGTATTTCTTTGCTTCATGACATTATTAAGACCATTTTCTTCCTTATGAATGGTGCCTCGAAATGTTAAATCAAGTTCTCTTTTAATACTAGGCTTACTAAATTTAAGCGGATACACACCATAACTAAGGTAATTGCTGAGTCGGCTAAGTTTATAACCAAAGTATCTATAGTCGTTAAACCCAAGATTCCATCCTAAACGAATTTTTTTAAGTTGGTCAGCCGGACAAGCAGGAAAAGGATAATTAGGACTGGTGGCATTGGTCTCATTAAGCCATATTCGCAATTCATTGTTTGCGCGCGGATTTGTATAATAGCTAAGATCTTTTAAAACTTGCTTTTTCAAAAATATATCTACGTAAGGAATGAGAGAGAAATCACTCGATCCACTTGAGTCTGAAGCATCAAACCAGATTAGCTTAGCTGTTGATCTTCTAACTTCGGTCAGATAATTGATTAAATACTCCTGATCTTGTCTTTGCTCGGTATAAATATTTTTACCTTTTTCAAAATACCTTGAATGTATAAATAGAAAATCTGATCCAGCTAGATCTTTATCAAGATGATTATCTATAAATTGAATTGAGATTCCACTATCCCTAAAATGGGATTTCCACTTGTGTAAAGGATGAGTTTCACAATAAAACCGCTGGGAAGGCCAGTCAATTACTTTAAGTATTTTCATTGGGAGATAGTCGTTTTTCTTATCGTTTTTGTTTAGGACGCTTTTTGTGCATCCCAACATTGAGAATGATAAACAATAGAAAATGGGAGAATATTTAAAAAATGGGAGAATAGAAATCTAAAATGTGCACAACTTGATGATTGATAAGGTCATGATTGTGGTTTAGAAAACAATTTGGAAAGTATGCTTTTGATTGTTAACAATATAATTTTCAAGTCAATCCATAAATTATTATGCTCAATATACCTCAAATTTTGAGCTATTTTTTGAGGGATAATATACTCAACATAAAAGGCCTCAGGATTTTTGGCCCTTGCCAGTAGTTGAGCTTCATCGATATAATCAATTGAAGCCCAATCTGTTAAACCTGGCTTAACCGTTAAAATTCTGAGTTGAACTTGGTTGTAGAGCGCTACATATTTAGAAACTTCAGGCCTCGGACCAACAAAACTCATATCACCAATCAAAATATTAAACAATTGAGGCAACTCATCAAGTTTGTATTTCCTTAGAAAATTTCCAAATCGAGTAATGCGTTCGTCCTGATTGCCAATGGTTAGTAAACTACCTTTATCAGCACCAATTTTCATTGTCCTGAACTTAAACAAATTAAATTGCGTGCTATTTAGTCCAACACGTACTTGCTTGTAAATAAACCACCCTTTTGAATCAAGTAAGATAATTACTGCTATAATTACCAGTAAAGGGAATATAAAAATAATGCCTAATACTGAGAAAAATACATCAAATATTCTTTTAGCAACCATAATTGAGGAGTTTAGGAACTTATTTCAACCAGACTTTTTTGATTTACTAGCGCTTGAATTTTATCGATTACATTTGAAAGGATAAAATCAATCTCCTCTTCTTTTAGTTGAGGATAAATAGGTAATGATATTTCACACGAATATTGTTTATAGCTATTAGGATAATCTTTTATGCGATACCCGATACTCTTAAAATATGTGAGCATGGGCATAGGTATGAAATGAACATTCACATTTACACCAGTATCCATAATTTTTTCAATAAGCTGATCTCTCTCCTCTTCCGTTATATTTTTAATACGTAATGGAAATAAATGATAGGATGATTCACGATTTTCATCTTGTAAAATGGGTGCTATAAACCAATCATAAGCAAGAAATGCATTACAGAATTTTTGGGCAATTCTTTTTCTTTCGGGGAGCAAGGTACTCTTGTATTTTCTAATTTGTGCCAAACCAATGGCTGCACAGATATCCGGCATATTAATTTTAAGTCCTTTAAAAATGATATCATACCTCCAATTATTGCCCATTGATTTGGTAAACGCATCCTTAGTTTGTCCGTTCAGCGAAAACATTTTTAAAAAAACATATTCCATTTTACTATCAAAAACCTCTGGCAAATTCAAACAGATGCAGCCTCCCTCGGCAGTAGTGATATTTTTTACAGCGTGGAATGAGAAAATAGTAATGTCTGCTTTTAAGGCAGAAGGCAAGCCATTATAAATTGCACCAATTGAATGCGCTGCATCCGAAATTAAAAGAATACGACCCAAAGTTGATTGTTTTTCAGACTCAGGAATAAATAATCCTCTAATATTAGGTTCCTTGAT
>NZ_JBIILQ010000082.1:0-10365 GCF_044232565.1 Daejeonella sp.
CGGTGATGGTATGTTGTAATTTATTGAAAATGTGAATATTAATGTTGTAAACCGGACCCTGCTCCGTAGCGAGCTGCGCCATACCGTGGCTGTTATAATCTTCTTCGGTAAGCTTCAGAATAGGTTTTCCCAAGGTGTTGGCTAACCAAATTACAGCTTTTTTGATCATTGGTAAATCCCAAGTACAATCTTTTACAAGCCAAGGGGTGTTAAATCTTGTAAGCTCTGATGCGGCATCTTGGTCGATTATAAATTCTACACTATCAGATAGTTGCAGGTATGTTGCAGGAACTTCAGATGAAATTTCACCCTCAACAGCTTTTTTAATGATGAATGCTTTTTTCTTATTCCATGCCATCAAAATAATTTCGCGGGCTTTGAAAATAGTACCAATACCCATGGTTATTGCTTTGGTAGGAACATTCTCTTTACCCCCGAAATCACGTGAAGCATCTCTGCGGGTAAGATCGTCAAGAGTTACTAGTCGAGTACCGGAGTTGGGTGCCGATCCCGGTTCGTTAAAACCAATATGACCAGTACGACCTATACCTAATATTTGTAAATCTAGTCCGCCTAAATCCGTAATTTTTCGTTCATAATTAAGGCAGAACTCATGAATTTCATCGATTGGCAATGTTCCATCGGGAATATGAACATTATCCATATTGATATCAATATGGTTGAATAAATTGTCTTTCATGAAGGTTACATAGCTTTGTGGCGATGTAGGTTTCATTGGAAAATATTCATCCAAGTTGAATGTAATTACATTTTTGAAGCTAAGGCCCTCTTCTTTATGAATTCTTACGAGTTCGCGATAAACCCCAATTGGTGTAACTCCTGTTGCAAGTCCGAGGATTGCATTTTCACCCTTTTCTTGTTTGCTTAGGATGAGATCTGTAATGCGACGAGCCACTTTTTTGGAGGCGATGTCAACATTTTCATAAATGGTAACTGGGAGTTTTTCAAAACGGGTTTCTTCGAGAAGATTTAAACGGGCCATCTTAGAATTTAAATTTTAAGGTGTTAGTGATTATAATTAAAACATACAATTCGAAGAATTGCGCATCAATTATCTTTTATGAAGCAATATTAATCAAATTTTAAATAATTTTAGTCCTAAAATACTGAATTTTAAAGCTTTTTTTAATATTTGGGCCTGTACTATTTAAAGAATGAATAGGCTTTTTGTATCACTATCTCATGTTGCTTTTTTATTGAATTTCAAGAAATGAGCGTGATGTTTATGGGTTTCTATGGTAAAGGATAAATTCCTTTTATGATGGTGGGTTTTTCTATCATAAATAGATTTATTTTTTTGAATATTTTGAGTAAATCACTGATTATATGGCGATAATGCTTCAGATCTTAAACAATTGGTGAATTAGAAATAAAAATCAATATTAGCAGAAAGTTACTGCATGGATTAGGCGTTTGAGGGTTCTATTCTATTAATTTTAACTTTTTAGGGCATCCAATAGTGTACATTATACACTATTGATTATGAGTTAAAATAATTCCAATTTCATCTTTTTTCTTGCTTATTCACCTAAATTGTGCAATCTTTAATTCTCCAAGTCTAATTAAACTCAAAAAGGTTTAATAGTCTATTTAATAATTAACCCAAAAACAATTTGTATGAAAAAACAATTACTCATGCTGGTTTTAGGTGTTTTCTTTGTGTCTTTACAGGCTTTTGCGCAGCAAAAGACTGTAACCGGTAAGGTTACAGACGATGAAGGATTACCCTTGCCAGGAGCATCGATCTCAATTAAAGGATCAACAACAGGAGGTACATCAAGTAGAGTTGATGGTACTTATTCTATTTTGGCTAATGCCAGTCAAGTTCTCCAGTTCAAATTTATTGGAACAAAAACAGTAGAAAGAGCTGTGGGCACAAACAATGTAATTAATGTTCAGTTGCGTTCGGATGCTACCTCATTAAATGAGGTTGTAATTACTGCTTTAGGGCAAACTACTACACAGCGTTCATTAGGAACGGCACAGCAAACTGTAAAGGGATCGGACATTGCACAAACACAAAGAGAGAACTTCATCAACGCCCTTCAAGGCCGTATTGCTGGGGTTGAAGTAAATAGTTCATCAGGTGTACCAGGAGCTTCTTCTTCCATTACCATTCGTGGTGTGAGTTCAATCAGTGGAAGTAACCAGCCATTAATGATTATTGATGGTTTGCCAATGGATAATAAAACGTTAAATACTGGAGTTTTAGCTGCTGATGCGCCAGGTTCTGGAGGTGGTGCTTTCAGTAATCGTGGTGTAGATTTCACTAATCGTTCGGCGGATTTAAACCCGGAAGACATAGAAAGCATTGTGGTGTTAAAGGGCCCGGAAGCAGCAGCTTTATACGGAATCGACGCTGCCAACGGTGCAATTGTAATTACTACGAAAAGAGGTAAAGTTGGACAAGGTGGTATTGAATATTCAAATAGTTTAAGAATTGAAAATACCAGAGCTAAGCCTGAAATTCAGCAGGTTTACGGTCCAAGTACTGTTGGCTCTTCCACGTTCCTTTATTATGGTGATAAATACCCAGAAGGCACTAAGTTTTATGATAATGTGGATGGGTTTTTCCAAACTGCATTTACTCAAAAACACAATATAGCTTTAAGTGGAGCAGCTGCTGATAATAGTAGTAACTATAGAATAGCTTCTTCATTTACCAATCAAGAGGGTGTTGTTCCAAACTCTTTATATGACAGAATTAACTTAACTGGAGCTTCACAAGCGCAAATAAATAAATGGTTTAAAGCGGATCTTTCGATGAGTTATACTTATGCTAAGAATGATCAGTCGTTTAAAGGTCTTGGTGGTCCATTAATAGGATTATTAGTTTGGCCTCAAACAGATGATGCTAAAGATTATTTAACTCCTGCAGGTACTCGTCGTAGGTTAACTAATTTAGGTGCTTCTTCAGAAGTGGATAATCCATATTTCAACGTATCTAAAAATATTATCACTTCAAAAAACAATAGGGTTATTTCAAATCTTGGTTTGATATTTACTCCGTTCAAATGGGGTAATATTCGTACCAATATTGGTGTAGATAGCTATACCAATCAAAACATGATTTTACGTCATCCAGAGAGTGCTTATGGTGTTAGTAACAATGGAACGATAGATATTGCGAATGATGTTACTCGTAATATTACCAATCAAACTGTGCTTAGTGTTAAAAAGCAAAAGATTTCTAAAAATTTCTCAATAAATGGTTTATTAGGTAGTGCGATTCAAGATTTAAAATCCAATACGGATGCCATGCAGGGAAGAGATTTCTTGGATCCTAATTTTGTATCGGTAAATAATACTGTTATTAGAAATAATCTGAGTACAACCGTTCAAAGACGTCTTGTAAGTGCTTTTGGTAGTGCTACTTTAGCGTTTAAGGATTATATGTTCGTTACTGTAACAGGTAGAAATGACTGGACATCAACTATTCCGAAAGAAAGTAATTCATTTTTCTACCCTTCAGTTTCAACAAGTTTTGTATTCTCTGACGCGATACCTTCACTAGGTAAATTCATGACAGGTAAACTTAGAGCGGCTTATGCTGAAGTGGGTAAGGATGCAAGACCTTATGCGTACAGACCATCATTGGAGTATAAAAATACTTCAAACGGTGGATATGGATATGGTTTTACTGGTCCGAACTTAGGTTTAAAGCCTGAATTTGCAGTTTCTTATGAAGTGGGTACTGAATTAAGCTTCTTGGATAATAGACTTGGTTTAGATGCAACAGTTTATCGTAAGCAAACAAGAGATCAAATTGTAAATGATATTAGAGGAAGTTATGCAACTGGTTTCATCTTATTCAATTTGAACGGTGCTGAAACAAGAAATGAAGGTATCGAATTAACTTTAAGAGGTACTCCAATTTTGAAAAGTAATTTTTCTTGGGATATCTTAGCCAATTTTGAAAGTGCGAGAGGTAAGGTTTTAGCCTTGCCAAATGCATTACCTGAATCTTATGTTTCGGATACATGGTTATTTGGTAACGTTAGAAATGGAACGGCGCCAGGTTTATCTACTCGTTCTTTAACTGGCTTTTTCTATTTAAAAAACAATCAAGGACAGTTATTGATAGATCCAACAACAGGGCTTCCTTTGCGTTCTAATTTATTTATTGATGCAGGATATGATCGTCAGCCAGATTTTTCAATTGGTATTACCAATACCTTTAAATACAAAAATGTTTCCCTTAATTTCCTTATCGATATTAGAAAAGGTGGAGATGTATTAAACGCGACTGAACAATTCTTAACAGCTAGAGGATTAAGTCCCCGTACGCTTGATAGAGATGAGCCACGCGTAGTACAAGGTGTACTTAGAGATGGAAAAGAAAACACTGCTACTCCAACTGCAAATAACATTGTTCTTGTACCGAGTGTTCAAACTAATTATTATACCGGAATTAGTGAAGAACTATTTATCGAGAAGGACATCAATTGGTTGAGATTAAGAGATGTAACTCTAAACTATGTTTTGCCAGAGAAATTACTTAAGAGACAGAATTTTGTAAAAAAAGCAAGTGTTTTTGTAACAGGAACCGATTTGTTTTTAGTGACCAACTATTCTGGACTTGA
This sequence comes from Daejeonella sp., assembly GCF_044232565.1. Classification (GTDB taxonomy): domain Bacteria; phylum Bacteroidota; class Bacteroidia; order Sphingobacteriales; family Sphingobacteriaceae; genus Daejeonella. The sequence continues at coordinate 4,605 of NZ_JBIILQ010000082.1, forward strand.
TCCAATTGTTAATGGTAATACTGCTGCTGTTGGAGGTTCTGGAGCTGCGGGAATTGACTATGGTAATTTTCCGATACCAAGAGGTATCAATTTTGGTGTCAGAATTGGTTTATAATTAAGGAGGAATAAAAATGAAAAAAATATATTTATTAATACTAGCTGTTGTTATTTCAACAACTGGTTGTGAAAAGTATCTGGATGTAAATACCAATCCAAATGCTCCACAGGAGGTTTCAGCTAACCTATACCTTGCACCTATGTTGCATTGGATGGTTACGTCTCCTCAATATGATGGTCGTTTTATTGGACGATATACTCAAAATTGGTATCTCCCATCAACTGCTATAAGTACCTGGGATAGAATGGGTTATGATCCTTCAAGTGATAATGCTGCACAGCAGTTTAGAGAGGTTTATTGGACTTTCGGTCAAAATCTTGTTGACATGACTAATAAAGCTCAAGCTGAAGAGCGTTGGGATTTATTAGGGGTTGCTCAAATTTTGAAAGCCTGGGGATTTCAAGTTCTAACCGACATGCACGGAGAAATCATCGTTAAAGAAGCCTTTGATCAAACAAAGTTTACATTCAATTATGATGATCAAGAATACGCGTACTTAGAAGTTCAAAAACTTTTAAACGCAGCGATTGTAAATCTTCAGCGGACTGATGGTGCGGTAAATGTTGCCTATCTAGCTAAAACTGATAAGATGTATAATGGCGACCGTACAAAATGGTTGAAATTAGCTTATGGTATGCTTGCTTTAAATTTGAATCATTATTCAAATAAGGCTACTTATAAGCCTGCTGATGTGATTGCGGCAGTTGATAAGTCGTTTGGCAGCAATGCAGACGATGCTCTATTAACTTATCCAAATACGCAGAACAATGATATCAATTTTTGGGGTCGCTCAAGAGATAATATAACCAATTACAGACAAACCAATTTCATTCTTAATTTAATGAATGGAACTCAGTTTGTAGGTGCCGATGATCCGCGTAAGAGTAGGATGTTAGCGTCGTCTCCTGATGGTATATTCCGTGGACTAGACATAAATACCATTAACTTTGGAGCATTAACAGCAACCCAAAGACCAAATAATTTTCATGGTTATGCGGGCACTGATGGATTGCAAAAGCCTGGTTCCTATCTTTTTGATGATAAAGCAAAAATGCCTTTAATGACATACGCTCAGCTTCAGTTTATAAAAGCAGAAGCAGCTTACAGATCTGGAGATAAGACAACTGCTTTGGCAGCGTACAAGATTGGTATTTCTTCACATATTGATTTTGTGAATGCTAGGAATTTGGATAATGGGCAGCAACCAATGCAGATTACTGCAGTAGAAAAGACAGCATTTCTTGCTTCTGCTGCTGTTGTACCGGCAAGCGCTGCAGGTTTAACCTTATCGCACATTATGTCACAAAAGTACATTGCACAATGGGGTTGGGGTCATAATGAAACTTGGATGGACCTTCGTCGTTACAACTATACAAATTTAGATCCAGCAAGTGGAAAGCAGGTGTTTATGGGCTTTACTCCTCCAACAAATCTTTATGTAGATAATAATGGAAAGATCGTTCAAAGAATTCGTATGAGATATAATTCTGAATATGTTTGGAATAGAGCATCTCTTGAAAAAATTGGCGGACTAGCATTAGATTTCCATACTACACCTTTATGGATCACTCAACCTTAATTATCAGATATGAAAAGATTAAATTATATTTTAGGACTGTTGCTTATAACAGCACTATATTCATGTGAAAAAAATGCCGTTCAGGATATCACTGGCGATGCTCCTCAATCGCGCATTAAGTTTTTTAACTTCGGTTTGGGAACTCCCGGAGTTAATTTTTATGCGAATGAAACCAAAATGACTGCAATCAGCTCAACAAGTGGCACGGAGTCGGTTACTGGGGTTATTTACGGTGGCGTTGGCGCTGGCGGACTTTATTCATCAATCAAACCTGGAAATTATGTTTTCTCAGGAAAAATTGCTGCTCTTGTGGATAAAGATTTAGCTATTTCTAGTATTACTAGCACCATTGCTGCGCAGAAGGATTATTCCTTTTACCAAAGTGGAATTTATAATATCACTTCAAAAACAGTTGATGGATTTGTTGTGGAGGATAACTTCCCAGCAACTTTAGATACTGGTAGGGCTTATGTTAGATTTGTGAATGCAATTCATAATTCTAGTGCCATGACCCTTTATGCTAAAAATGCGAACACTACTGCAGCTGAAGAGGCTGTAGGTGCTGCTATTGCATACAAAGCTGGCGGTGCATTTATTGCATTGCCAAACGGTGTTTATAATTTATCGGTGCGTGCTACAGGATCGGCTACTAATTTAATTACTAGAGCTGCTGTTTCTTTCTCTAAAGGAAGAATCTATACGATTGGTGCTCGTGGAGATATGTCGCCAACTGCAGTTACTGCAAATAAGCCGGCTCTTGATAATACCTTGAATAGGTAGAATACGAGTTTAAAGATTAAAAGAGTGCCCAGTGATATCGCTGGGCACTCTTTTTGTTTTAAAACAATTTAAAGCCTAAGCTCAAGTGAAATAATTGCTGTTGTTGATTATATTTCTCACTTCGGCTGATATTACTCAATCCTGCCTCATAACGGGCATCAAAGCTTATGTTTCCTAGGTCGATGCCAGCACCTGCTTGAAAGCCTAGCGTTTGATTTTTATAATTCCCGAAATCGCTTACCTGGTTGTAAACTGAGCCCAGACTATTATCCTCCTGAATGATAAATGATAGAATTGGTCCGCCCATAAAGCGTAGATTCAATTTATTGCTTCCTATTTTTGTTCCTAACAACAGTGGTAAATCAAGTGTAGTGAACTTAATGTTCCCTTTAATATCTGTTATACCACCATTTGTTTGAATGCCAGTATATTCATTACCCTTAGTGGCAAGGTAGAGCTCTGGTTGTAAATACATAAGTCCACCAATGCGTGCAAATATTCCTGCTTGGTAGCCTAGAATACTATTTTCATTCGTTAAATTATCCTTTGTTTTCAAATTGGAGTAGTTTACTCCGCCCTTAATTCCAAAAGCGAATTTGGATGATTGAGCCATGGCGCTTAGTCCGCCGAATGCCAAAAGGCATGAAAGCAGTATTATCTTTTTCATACAATCTTTAAATTAAATTTCAAAAATAGATACAATACTTATTCCAAAAACGTTTTATTCGTCAATTATTTGAAATAGCTTGAAATTTGTCGCGATAAAATTTAATTTTGTACAAATTTGAGCCATGGCAGAGATGAACATCAGTAATACGGAATGGGATCGTTTGAAATTAAAACTTAAGCGTAAATACAATAATCTTAGCGATGAAGATCTTTCTTATCAGCAAGGTCAGGAAGAGGAGTTAATTACTCGTTTAATGGCTCGTTTGAAGCGTAAGCGTGAATATGTTGTATTTACACTAGAAAAGGGACTTCAATTTCTCGATACCAACCGTTTATAGTATGGGCTTTTGAGCCTTGGTCTTATTTTCTAAAAAATAATAGGACGGTTTTTTGTAATTTAAATTTCTAATTTAAACGTATGAACAAACAGTCCGACACAAAATCTGGCCTTCAAAAATTATTCAAGGGCTTAATCATAAGCAGCTTTTTAATTTCCTTTTTCTCCTTTTCTTACGTTGATGACCTTTTTCAGGTGTCTAAGAATCTAGACATTTTTGCAGCAGTTTATAAGCAGTTGAGTATAAATTATGTAGACGAGGTAAATTCTTCTAAAATTATGGAAACCGGTATTGTTGCGATGCTTGACGAGCTCGACCCTTATACCCAGTATATTCCTGAGTCGGAGATTGAAGAGTATAAACTTAAATATGTCAGTAATCAATATGGTGGCATAGGTGCTACCATTTCAATTAGAGGTGGAAAAGTAATTGTTGCAGAGCCTTATGAAGGTTTTCCGGCAGAAAAAGGCGGATTAAGAGCTGGGGATGAATTGCTAAAAATAGGGGATTTTTCGCTTAAGGGGAAGAACAATCAAGAGGTGGGGTATTTGCTTAAGGGGCAGAAAGACACCAAGGTTGATTTGCTCATTCAAAGGCCGGGGATTCCAAAACCTATTGAAATACAATTGCTTAGAGAAGAAATTAAACTCGGTAACGTGAGTTATCACGGAATGTTATCTAATTCTGTGGGCTATATTAAATTAGATCGGTTTCTTGAAAATGCAGCCCAAGATGTTGAAGATGCACTGGTGGATCTCAAAAAAACGGGACTTAATGCTTTGGTTTTAGATCTTCGCGATAATGGTGGCGGCATTTTACAAGAATCTGTAAAAATTGTAAATCTATTTGTCGAGAAGGGTATTACGGTTGTCATACAAAAAGGTAGAAATCGCGAAAAACCCATTACTTATAAAACTTCAGCTCAAGCGATCGAGCCAGATTTGCCCCTAATTATACTTGTTAATGGTCAGTCGGCTTCAGCTTCCGAAATTATTGCTGGATCTCTTCAGGACCTCGATAGAGCCGTTGTAATTGGTCAGCGTAGCTTCGGAAAGGGTTTGGTGCAGCAAACATTTAACTTGCCTTATAATAGCCTCGTAAAGGTTACCGTGGCTAAGTATTATACTCCCTCGGGCAGGTGTATTCAAGCCTTAGATTATAACCAAAGAGATACAGAAGGGCAGGTAGCCAAACTTGCTGATTCCCTAATTACGGAGTACAAAACTAAAAGTGGGCGCTCAGTTTATGATGGTAGTGGTATTTTTCCTGACGTATTTGTTAGTCCAGAGAAAAATAGTTTGTTAACTCGGACCTTAATTTCTGGTTTTCATATTTTCGACTATGCTACGCAGTATCACCAAGAAAAAGCCAAACTTGCTAGCGCTAAAACCTTCAAGCTAAGCGATAGTGATTACGAAGATTTTGTTAAATTTCTTTCAAAAAGAACGTATAGCTACCAATCTGCAAGCGAAAAACTGTTGAATGATTTACGTGCAGAAGCAAAGGAAGAAAATAAGTTTGAAACCTTCAAGCCGGAACTAGAGGCTTTAAACGCTAAAATAGCTGCTTCTAAAAAGAATGATCTTTACTTATTTAAAGAAGAGATCAAGAAAGTACTTGAAAGCGAAATTGTTTCACGTTATTATTATCAAAAGGGTAGGACTGATTATAGTTTACCAAATGATCGGGAGCTTAATGAAGCGATCAAGGTATTTACTAATAAAACTATTCTGAGCGCCATTTTAAAAGGTGAAGGAGGATATAGGAGTATTGGGAAACCGGGGGTTAGGGAGTGATTAGTGGTTAGTAGTTAGGTGGTTAGTAGTTAGGTGGTTAGTTGGTTAGGGGTTGTCGGTTATCAGTTGTCAGGCTGGGTGGATATTTTTTATCTGTTCTTTAGACCTGCGTTGTCCGTTGTCGGTTGTCCGTTGTCAGGCTGGGTGGATATTTTTTATCTGTTTTCAGACTTCAGACTTCAGACTTCAGACCTCAGTTATCAGTTGTCAGTTGTCAGGCTGGGTGGATATTTTTTATCTGTTCTTCAGACTTCCGTCCTCAGTTGTCGGTTATCAGTTGTCAGGCTGGGTGGATATTTTTTATCTGTTTTCAGACTTCAGACCTCCGTCCTCAGTTGTCGGTTATCAGTTGTCAGGCTGGGTGGATATTTTTTATCTGTTCTTTAGACCTGCGTCCTCAGTTGTCCGTTATCAGGCTGGGTGGATATTTTTTATCTGTTTTCAGACTTCAGACCTCCGTCCTCAGTTGTCGGTTATCAGT
>NZ_JBIILQ010000285.1:0-3121 GCF_044232565.1 Daejeonella sp.
ATATCAGTCATTAGGGTACCATCTGGGTTAAACATCGCGTCATAGGTATTAATAAATTTAGCATGTTTCATGTCTTTGACCATCGATGCAATTATTTTGTTTGCTTCTATCATTTGAGGAAAATACTTCTGTCTTGATGGGCTGGGTTTAATAGAAATATAAGCTATATGAGTTTTTGGGTACTTTTTTCTTATTAATTCAAATAATTGTTTAACACGATCAACAACCATTTCTACTGTTGTACCAGGATTAGTGAAATCATTTTCTCCACAGTATATCACAATTTGTTTTGGGTCATAGGGAAAGATTATATCATTAGCATAGTTAATGACATGTGGTAAAGAAGAACCACCAAAACCACGGTTTATAATTACCTGATTAGGAAATTGTTTTTGTGCGTCTTTCCAATTTGTAAACGTGGAGCTTCCTACAAATAGAGTAGCATTTTTGGGTGGAAATTTCAGACTATCCTGCTTTTTGAAATTATTAATTTCGTTATAGAATGGTAGTTTTTCTTGAGCATTTGCTAGAAAAACTATAAAAAAGAAAAATACTATAAGTTTTAAATGTTTCATTTTGAGTGATTAGATTATTACCAATTCAATGTTTTTTTAATGTATTTACTAAGTTCTAATGCTATTTCTTGATGTTCTGCCACAGTAGGATGTCCGTCACATCCTTGATGATATTGTTTAGTAAAAATATAAGTTCCTATATTTTTGTCTCCTTTTAGGTATAAATGATCTTTTACTGCTGTAATGTATTTTACCATTACAGTTTTTAATTTGGCATCTGCCATAGGGCTAGATAAAAATATCAACTTAGCTTTTGGATAATATTCACGCAATTTGCTCGCAAAATCAACATAAGCATCAACAAATTTGGTTGAATCTTGAATTCCATCATTTTGACCCAAGCAAACAGTTACTACATCTGCTTGATAGCGCTTAAAATCCCAAGCTATCGTATCTTGTGCCATATTTATTTTATCAAATACTTGAGGCATTACAGTTTTTTTATTGCAGCAACTTTGTATAAGACCAATTCCAGATACGGAGGATAATTGCCATCGAGCATTTAAACTTCTAGCAGTTACTGGCCCATAAGCTGAATAAGCATTATGCTGATCATACCATTGTCCATTTTTGCATTTAACTCCACTTTCGTCACTTCCAGTCCCACAAGTTATGGAATCACCAATAAATTCCATTTTACGTTTTTGCTGAGGCGCTGGTTTAAGTAATTTGCTGCATTCGATTCCCAAAATTTGTACATAACCGTTATCTGGCTCGGTATTTTTACAAATTATTATGGTATGTGTGCCTTTTGATAAGTTTTTAGCTAGGGATATAATATTTTCTTTCCCTTTTAATTGAATACGGTAAGCAGGCTCATTATCAACTTTAATTTCTAAATAGTTCAGAACATTACCGTATAGCATTTGGTCGTTAATTTTTAGATTAAGGTATGTACCACTAAACTTAATTTGTAAATAAGTGCCTGAAGCCCAAAATTTCGGTTTTTCAGGATCCGAAAAATCAACTCTGCCCGTATATTTTATAAATGGGTGGTTGCCTTTATAGAAAACTAATGGGTCTGACTTAGCAAATGTAAAGTTGCAAACTAGTATGAAAAGTGCAAAAAAAGATATTCTAATCATCATTAAACAAATATTCTACGTCCAGAAAGATTTTCTCTAAACTCCTTGGGAGTACAACCTTTCTTCTTCTTAAAAATCCTATTGAAATTTGAAATATTATTAAAACCACAATTATAAGCAAGCTCTGCAATTCCTGCTGAAGTGTCAATTAATTTGCGAGAGGCGTGACCTAACCTGATTTCTATTAAACTATCGATAAAACTTATTCCTGTGCGACTTTTAAAGAAACGACTGAATGAAACTTCGGTCATATTAGCTATTCTGGCAACTTCTGCTAAACTAATCTGTTTATCAAAATTTAAATTAATGTATTCCATCACTTTTTCTACTCTCCTGCTGCCGTAAGAAAATTCGACATTGCTAAAAGTTGAATCTGAAAGTGTGCGCATATTTCTAGAAGTGGAAAGATCATGCAGAATTGACATTAATTCTAAAACAGAATCAAAGCCATGTTTCTTATTCAGTTTAACAAGTCTTGGGCCCATTATTTGAGTGGTTTCTTTTGAAAATAAAATTCCGCATTTTGCTTTTTCAAACATTTCTCTAATTACACGAAGCTGATTTCTGCGCAAAAACTTTTCATCAAATAAATCTTTATGAAACTGAAGGGTAACTTCATGAATTTCTTTCCCAACTAACTTATGTGTTTCCCAAACATGCGGAAGGTTAGAGCCAATTAAAACCAATTCATTATCAACAATTTCTTCAATGTGATCCCCAATAACTCTTCTAGCTCCACTGGCATTGGCAATAAAATTCAACTCCATTTCTTCATGGTAGTGCAAAGGGAAATCAAACTCACTTTTCTTTCTCTCAAAAATGGAAAAACAATCACTATTGGTGAGTGGCGTAATCTCTTTAATTATATTTGAATGCACAGTAAGTTGAATAATATCAATAGTTAAGATAAAATAATATGATAATTATATTGGACTCAAATATAACATAAGAACTTAATAATAAGCCGTTAAAATAGATTTCAATTATTTAATCTCTCCTAAAATTCATATTTTGGAGATAAAAATATCAATAATTGATAAAATAGTATTACTTTTTGGGCCTTTTACAAATCACTTTTGATATAAACCAAATTAAACGTATATGCCCAATAAACTATTTACTAATTTATTTGCAATACTCGTAAGCTTACTCATCATTAACCCAGCTTTTGCTCAAGAAAAGAGGCTTTCTGGGAAGGTTTATGATGAAAGAGGAATTGAACTTCCTGGCGTATCAGTGAGTATTAAAAACACTAAAATTGGAGTGATTACCGATTCTGAAGGAAAATTTGCACTAAATGCCCCTTTAGGTAGCCAAACCCTAGTTTTTTCTTTTTTAGGTATGGAGGAGCAAGAAGTTCCTATTGGTAATAAATTATCATTTCAGGTTAGTTTGAAAATGCAAATTACCACTCTGTCTGATGTTATAGTGATTGGTTACGGCACAGTTAATAAATCTGAC
>NZ_JBIILQ010000002.1:0-36876 GCF_044232565.1 Daejeonella sp.
GTATCATCATTCTGTCCATTTTTCATGGCCCAAAAAAAGGCTAATAAAAACAGGAGGGCTAAGAACACACTACAACCAATTAAAAAATATAAGATGTTCATGTTAATTTGTTTTTTCGGGCGAACATATGTGTTGCGATGCTGGTGAATGAAATAATAGTTACTGTGCTTATGGGCATTAAAATAGCTGCGTAAAGTGGTGATAATAGGCCTTGAACTGCGAAAAATAATCCGATTACATTATACACTAATGAAATACTAAAACTAATGTGAATTACTTTTAAAGCGTCTTTAGCTTGTTGAATGAAGTTGGGTAGTTTTTCAAAACTCGCTCCATCAAGTATGGCATCACAACCTGGCGAAAAATTATTGATGTTATCAGTCACAGCTATTCCTAAATCACTTTGCTTCAGTGCTCCTGCATCATTTAAGCCATCACCGAGCATCATTACCTTATTGTTTTTTTGCTGGAGAGCTTGGATGTAGTCTAATTTATTCTGGGGACTTTGAGAGAAGTGCATTTGGTCTTCCCATGGGAATGCAGGTAGCAGAAATTCACGTTCCGAATCTTGATCTCCTGATAGTAAATGCATGTTCAATTTGCTGCCTAACTTTGTAAAAAGTTCTTTTAATCTCGGACGCCAACTTTGTCTGAAACTGAAATAACCTGCATATTGCTTCCCAATCTGGATATATACTGTTCCAATGTCTTGCTTCTCTGTTTTTATATTGATGAATGATGCACTTCCAATACGTACCATTTTATGGTTTACAATGCCCTCTATTCCTTTTCCTGGAATTTCTTGGTAGGAACTAACAGTAAAATATTCATTGATTTTCATCCATTTAACGAGCTCTCTACTAAGTGGGTGACCCGAATTTCGCGCTACTGAACTAATCATACATTGTTCTTCAAAGCTTAGATTACCTTCAAAACTAATTCGGAATCCCTCGGGAGCGGTAATTGTACCGGTTTTGTCGAAAACAAGCGTGTCAATTTTGGTCATTTGTTCTACTACTGCGGTATTTTTGAGGTAGAATTTATTCTTATCGAAAATGCTCAATACTGCCGATAGAGTGAATGGTGAGCTTAAAGCTAAGGCACAGGGGCAAGCAATAATTAAAACAGCAGTAAAGGATTGCCATGCTTTGGCACTGTCATCAAACATCCAAAATGCTGCTGATCCAAAAGCAATTGCTAAAAGCACTACACTGAAATATTTACTAACCGTATCACTAAAAGTCTTAATTTTTTTGTGCTTACCCTCAAAGGCCTCATTATTCCAAAGGCTAGTTAAATAACTTTGAGAAACGGGCTTAATTACTTCAAGTTCAATGGCTTCATTGATCTGGCGCCCACCAGCATAAACCACTTCTCCTAAAACTTTTTGTACTGGTACCGACTCACCGGTTACGAAGCTAAAATCAATTATTGCGTCGCCCTTCATAAGTATAGTGTCTGCAGGAATAATTTCATTGTTTCGTATCAAGATTCGATCACCAATCTGTAGCTCATCCATAGGGATAGGTTTTTCAATACCCTCACTAATCAAAGTGACCGCAACTGGAAAATATGAACGATAATCACGCTCAAAAGATAAATGATGATAAGTACGTTGCTGCACCCATTTACCAATAAGTAGGAAGAATACGAGTCCGCAGAGTGTATCTACAAAGCCTGCTCCACTACCACTTAAAATTTCATAAATTGAGCGAATAAACATCACTGAAATTCCAAGGGCAAGGGGGAAATCCAGATTTAATATATTATTAGTCAAGTTTTTCCATGCAGAAATAAAATAGTCGCGCCCACTATAAAAAACAACTGGAAAAGCAAAAACAAGATTAAGCCATCCAAAAAATGTCTTGAACTGCTGCTCAAATGCCGCCATCCCAAAATATTCAGGGAAGCTCAATAACATCACATTTCCGAAACAGAAACCAGCAACAGCAATTTTTTTAATAATTTCTCTATCTGATACCTTGTTTTGCTCTTTCACAACATCTTGCAGGCTAATAATTGGCTCATAACCAATGGCACTCAGCATTCCAACGAGTTCGCGCAATGAAAATTCTTTGTGTTTAAAGGTGATTACGACCTGTTTTTTTAGAAAATCAATTCTTGAGTTAACAATGGACGTATTTATTTTATAGAGATGCTCCAGCAACCATAAACATGAGCTGCAATGTATGGAGGGGATGTACAAGGTAATGATGCTTATGTTTTCATCCGAATAATCAAGAAGAGAAGCTGCGATTCTTGATTCGTCTAAATAATCATAATGGGATAAATTCGCATCTTGTGTTTTCCCCGGAGTATCATTGTAATTATAATAACTACACAGTTGATTTTCGGATAGTATGGTATAAACACTCTGACAACCTATGCAACAAAAATCTTTTTCATCATAGTGGTAGTCCTGATCTTGACAATCGTTACCACAATGATAGCATTGGTTTATTGTTTGAGTTTGTGTTGGGGTATTTAAAATGTCCATGTCTTCAAAAGTCACTTGAAATTCGAAGCAATGCAATGACACTCATTATGAAAGAAAATGATATCAATCACATTCTTTGTAATTCTTTATTGTTTTTAGCTTTCTCTTCTTCTTGTGGTTTTAAAAACTTCTATCCACATTACGCCAATAAATGCAGCAATAAAGCAGTAGGAGAGCTCTTGGATTGATAGGGGTACAAATTTAAATATATCTTGAAGCGGACTAAAATAGATGGAGAGCAGCAAAATAAAGACGGAGATACCTAGAATCAAGGGTATTAAATTATTTTTATATCGAATTGTGGTAAATATCGAATAATAAAACGACCTGTTTGAAAGCGTTAAGAAGATATTACTGAAAATTAGGGTGCTATAGATAATGGTGCGAACTTCAGCAATGCTATAATTATTTTCCATATAATAATAACCCATTCCTAAGCATGAAGTGGTAATGATAATACCCTGAATAATGCTGATTGATAACTCCTGGAATGAGAAAAAGGTAGCACTTAATTTTCGAGGCGCTTTATTCATTGAATTAGCTTCAATGGGTTCGTTTTCAAAGATAATCGAACAGGTTGGGCCCATAATTAATTCCAGAAATATCACATGGACAGGAGAAAAAAAGTTGGTGTATTTCCAGAAAAGGAGTAGGGGCACCGTTACAATTAAAATTATGGGGATGTGGATTGAAATTATATATTGAATCGCTTTTTTAAGGTTTTCATAGATTCTTCTGCCAAGCGCAATTGCCTCTACCATGTGTAGTAAATTATCATCTATGAGGATGAGAGACGCAGCCTGACGTGCTACTTCTGAGCCTTTTTTGCCCATTGCTATTCCAATGTGTGATGATTTTAATGCCAAGCTATCATTTACCCCGTCTCCGGTCATGGCTACTATATGGCTTTTTTGTTTCAAAATATTGATTATCCTTAGTTTTGCTTCTGGAAACATCCGGGTATAAATATTCACTTCGTCTACTAAATTTAGAAGCTTTTCATCACTCATTTTGATCAGCTCTTTTCCATCCATTGTTTTCTCAGCTCCTTTGAATCCACATTGTTTGGCAATAGCCGAAGTTGTTAGGGCATTATCGCCGGTAATGATTTTTACTGCAATTCCAGCTTGATAAAATTGTTCAAATACTTTGTTAATGTTCTCTTTAGGTGGGTCATAAAAAGCGAGTAAGCCAAGAAAAGTGAAGGAAAAATCCTGCTGCTTTAGTGGAAATGAATGCCCTATCAAATCACTTTTTCCTACACCTAATACTCGAAAGCCTTGGGATGCTAGACTTTTAATTTTTAAATTAATTTCTATTTTCTCAGCTTCACTAAGTCCCGAAACGTTTATAATGGCCTCTGGAGCTCCTTTTGCTGCAATATAACGTACACCATTTTCATTTTCGAAAATGTGTGTCATCATGGGTGGCTGACCATCAAGTGGATATTCGTGAATCATTTTGAAGTTTTTCCGAATATCCTTGGTGCTCAATTTTTTATAGAGCTCATGCAATGCAATCTCCATTGGGTCGAAGGGTATAGGTTCACTTGCCCACATTCCAAATTCGGCTACCTCATTTAAGGTCTTCTGCTCTTTTATCTGCTCCTTGGTAAATAGTTCCTTGCTTCTGTGATTGTAAATGGATGCTAATTCCATTTTATTTTCGGTAATGGTTCCTGTTTTATCGATACAGATTACCGTTGCGGCACCAAGAGTTTCTACTGTATTAAGACCTTTAACAAGAATTCCTGTTTTTGAGAGCTTCCAAGCCCCTAATGCCATGAAGGTGGTGAAGGCAACAGGAATCTCTTCTGGAAGAATCGACATAGCTAATGTTAATGCCATTAGTAAGCTATCAAGAAATTTGTTGGTTTGGAAATAGTAAAATATTAAGACAAGCAAAAAGCAAATTGCTCCAATAATTGTCATTGATTTCACGAAGCTTAATATCTGTTTATAAAGAGGCGGTTTTTCAGTTTTTATTTCTTTAGCAAGCTCAGCCAATTGTGCTACTCTGCTTTGATCTCCAGTAGCCGTAACTTCATAAACTGCAAGTCCGGAAACAGCTAATGTGCCCTGAAAGACCTCATTTCGCTCTTTTTCAGTGCTTTTTCTTTGTGAAAATGATTCTCCGGTTAGAACTGATTCATTAACTGCAAAGTCATTACTATGGACAATTTTTCCATCGGCAGCAATAACTGAACCTTCCTCTGAAATTAAAAAATCGCCTAAAACAATTTCTTCTGAAGCTATTTCAATCACTTTCCCATCACGTATAACCTTCGTTTTGGAGGCCGTCAATACTTCCAGTAATGAAAGTGCTTTGCGTGTGCGAAAGGTTTGAAAAAAAGAAATTGTTGAGACCAATAGCACTGCTGAAAGCAAGAAAATTGCTTCCGAAAATTCGCCTAGTAAAAAATAAACGAGTGCTGAAGCTATCAAAAGAATGAAAATTGGCTCAAAGATCGTTTCCTTAAGAATTATGATGAATTCACTCTGCTCTTTTCCTGAAATTGTCACGTTTTTTTTTCGTAACTCCACCTCAGCGCTACTTAAGCCAGAAAAGGGAAAGGGATTTTTTATCATGGTTTGATTTTTTACCAATAAACTGATTGTTAAATTAAGAAATTAGATTGATTTGGCAGTCATATTTATGAATATTGACGAGCGTCATATTTTTTGAGTTTTCAAAGGTGTAAATTGGTTTTTTAGGTAAAATCCTATTTTTTTTTAATGAAAAAATCCAAAAAATTTAATCACAATTAACCAATTTCAATTTCACCTTTTTGTTTAAGAAATATATGCTAAAAATTCTCGCTACCACTGATTTTTCCTCAAATTCAAAGGCCGGTATTCGTTTTGCCATTCAATTGGCTTCGCAACAGCCATGTGAACTTACATTTTTTCATTCTTATCATATTATGAAGCCTAGTATTTGGGATGTACAAACATTTACTAGCTATGAAAAAAGTGAGTCGGTTAAGATGAAAAATAAATTAGAAAAGTTTGTTGCGGGTATTTATAAAGCTATGGATACGAAACCAGGAAAAGTGCATTTTGTACTAAGTAGCTCATTTGTTACGGATAGCAATATCATTAAATATGCTTCCGATCATCAATTTGATTTTATTTCAATAAGTAGGAGGGGAGATGGGAAGGTTAAAAAGTTTTTTGGAACCAATACCACAAATTTAATTCAACATTCAAAAGTGCCTATTATTGCTGTACCTCATAATTATAAAAGTTCAAAAATTAAATCTGTGCTTTATGCTTCTGATTTAGCTAATCTCAAACAAGAAATGGATAAAACAGTAGCTTTTGCAAAGCCACTTGGCGCTAGTATTGAACTTTTGCATCTTAATTATCCTTCAGATTCTTCAGACAATATGAAAACAATTGAGGAGCTAATTAAGAAATATCCTAAAACCAGCATTAGTTATCGCTTAGAAAATATTGATCTTGTATATAATCTAATCACTAATTTGGAGCATGTAATCAAAAAGACTAAACCATCAATTTTAATCATGTTTACAGATCAAGATCTTGATTTTTTTGAAAAGTTGTTTCTTTCAAGTAGTACCGCCGAATATTCGTTAAGAGCTTCTGTACCCTTGCTTGTTTTTAAGAAAGAGTCAATAAAATAATGGTATTTTTTTCTCAGAGCTGATATTATACTTTTTTTTTATTCAGTGAACACATTTTTTTAAAAATCTACGAACACATTTTTTTTTTATAATTTGAGGCCGTAAAAGCTTTAATTATGAAAAAATTCATCCTCTATTTCATCATTTTATTGAGTGTTAGCGTGATATTTCTAAGTTTCAAGGGGTATTTTGCCGAGGATCAAGACTGGCCTGAATATCTAGGGGGTGCCGATAGGAATCATTATTCAAGCCTTTCCCAAATAAATACCACAAATGTAACCTCACTTGAGCCAGTATGGGAATTTCATACCGGAGATTCAGGACAGGTTCAATGTAATCCCATTATTGTTGGAAATCGAATGTTTGCATTAACAGCATCTAACCATCTTTTTGCACTCGATGCTTCAACTGGTAAAGAACTCTGGCGTTTTGCTCCTGAGCAAAAAAGTCCAGCAAATGTGAATAGAGGGGTTGCTTATTGGGAAAAGGGAAAAGACAAAAGAATACTTTATACTTATCTAACTTGGCTTTATGCCATAAATCCACTTACCGGTAAACCAATAGCTTCCTTCGGAGATGGGGGTAGAGTTAGTTTGAAAAGTGGGTTAGGTGATGATGCTATTTCAAAATTTGTTTCATCAACTACTCCGGGTACCATTTATGGGGATCTGATTGTCATGCCACTGCGTTTAGATGAAAATGCGGGTGCCGCACCTGGATATATTCAGGCATTTAATATTCTAACTGGAAAAATAGCTTGGGTATTTAAAACCATACCTCATCCAGGTGAAAGGGGTTATGATACTTGGCCAGCTGATGCCTATAAAAATTCAGCCATCGGAGCTGCTAATAATTGGACGGGTATGTCGGTTGATCGTAAACGGGGAATTATTTATGTCCCAACAGGATCAGCCTCCTTTGATTTTTATGGAGGGAACAGGAAAGGGTCAAACTTATTTGCCAACTCACTAATTGCCTTAAATGCAAAAACAGGGGAGTATATCTGGCATTTTCAAACTGTCCATCATGATATTTGGGATCGGGACCTGCCAGCTCCACCAAATTTGATCACTATCAAAAGGGATGGCAAAAGTATTGATGCCGTAGCCCAAGTTACTAAGTCAGGTTATGTTTTTGTATTTGACCGCGAGAATGGAAAACCTTTGTTTCCAATTGATGAAGTCCCTTTTCCTCAATCAACATTACCCGGTGAAGAAACCTGGGCCACTCAGCCGATACCACGCTTGCCGAAACCATTTGCAAGAAATTCGATAACAGAAAATGATATCACCCATTTTTCTGATAAAAGAGATTCCTTAATAACCATTTATAGAAACGCGAACAAAGGGCCATTTCATCCTCTCGATTTTAAAGAATCAATAATCTTCCCTGGTCCGGATGGAGCCGCAGAATGGGGTGGACCAGCAGTTGATAAGGAAGGCATCATGTATGTTAATTCCAATGAGATGGCATGGCTCTTTAGTCTTAGTAAAAAAAATAATACGTCTACTGTTTCAAGTACCGGAAAGTCATTATATCTGAATAATTGCCAAACATGTCATAAAGCTGATTTTTCTGGAAACCCACAAAGTGGGTACCCTTCATTACTAGGAGTTCGAGAACGTCTTGGCCGCGCAGCTGTTACCAATCTTATAAAAAATGGAAAAGGAATGATGCCAGGCTTTACACAAATTTCTGATCAGGAAAAACAGGCTATCATATCCTATATTTTTGGTGAAGAAAAACAGGAGGTTCTTTCTGTTACAAAGGATAAATATCCGGATGTTCCTTACCAGTTTAACGGATATAATAAATTTCTGGATGAAAGGGGTTACCCGGCAATTACTCCGCCTTGGGGTACACTCACCGCTATTAATCTAAATACAGGGCAGCATCTCTGGCAGATTCCATTGGGTGAGATTAAAGAATTTACCAAAAAAGGTATTCCTGTGACAGGAACAGAAAATTATGGGGGGCCTCTGGTTACAGCTGGCGGACTTTTATTCATTGCCGCTACAAAGGATAATACCTTTCGAGCTATCGATAAAAAAAATGGTAAAATTCTTTGGGAATATCCCCTGCCTGCATCTGGTTTTGCGACACCTTCAACCTACCAGTTGAATGGTAAACAATACATTGTGATTGCATGTGGAGGAACTAAGTTGGGGATGTCAAAGGGTGATAGTTATGTTGCCTTTGCATTGAGGAAATAATCAATTGGATTTCCTGTCCTTTATTGAGGATGAATTTAAGCCATCGATTAACAACCATTCCTATTTAATGATAGGTTTAGAAACGAAGATTTTTCTTTTCAAGTAATAAAAGCGATAACGAATATTGTCGTAAAGAAGAGTAAGGATCAGGCATAGAGAGGCATTAACAATGACTTTATTCCGTATGAGTTAAAGGTAAATCCTCCCAAAATACATCCAGAGAAGAAAAATATGATAATAATCATTCTCAATTTAATACTCCGGAATAGTTTTTGTAATTCATTTTTTGTGCGGTAAAAGAATAATTGAGATAACTCAATTCCTAAATCTGTGAATAAACCAGTTAAATGGCTTGTCCTTAAATTGAATTTGACACATTGGTAACTAGTGCATTTTGTAAACCCATGGCAAATAGGAGCATAAGTTCTATTTTTAAATAGTAAATCCCTCAGCCAAATTATTTGCACTTATCCCAAAAGGCTAGGAATTATGATCTCTAGTCTCATAGAATTTGTATGTATTATCAATATTTTTTGAACTAAGTTCAATCAGTATACTGAAAAAAAAGCACCAGATAAAAATGCCGGAAAATATATTGAAATGGTAAAGGCAATTAATTACCTATTGTTAACAATGTCTTCCGCAAAGAAGGTAAAATGACCGGTTATATTAGTGGTATTGTTTGGATATACAGAACATCAATGATGTTAACAATGCCTGCTTAAATGAAAGTATGGCAGCTATTCGGCGGTTATGAATGAAGGTTCTTCCTTTAACTTCATGGCGAAACATTTTTTTGTTCAATTTGCTAATTAAATAGATGTTTTGAATTTAAATTGTTGAGAGAACAATATTAGAGCTTTAATTTATTCTCTTCTATAATCTTTCAAGGGGTAATTGATGATCTTTAAAATGATTTAAATTCTCTTGAATCCTATTTTCTAATTTTTATCCTTAACACTTATTTGTATACAATGATTGAGATTGGTACTTCACAGTTTTCCGATTTAAATTTTGATCACCTAATTGGCTTAGCTAGTAGCATTGGGATAGGCTTCTTGATTGGCATGGAACGCCAGTTTTCAAAAGAAGCAATGGAACATCAAGAGCAATTTGCGGGCATCCGGACTTTCACCATGGTGTCTATGTTTGGCTTTATTTCTGCGCTAATATCAACTTTGGTGGGGGAGTGGGTTTTCGGATTAACGCTCGCCTGTGTTTTTGCGTTCGTTGTGGTATCCTATGTGCAACTTTCTAAAATGCCAGGTAATAGAGGTGGAACCACAGAATTTGCACTTCTTATTACCTTCACTTTGGGTGCCCTAGTCTTTTTTAATATGATTCTTTTTGCGCTCATCATTATGGTTGTGATGTTATTGCTTCTTGCATTTAAACCAACATTGCACCTTTTTGTTGAGAAATTGAAGCGTCAGGAATTATTGGCGATCATTTTGTTTGTGGTCATGTCTGCACTTGTAATTCCTTTCCTTCCGAATGATAATTTTGGACCATACAAGCTCTGGAATTTAAAAGAAATCTGGCAAATGGTCGTGCTTGTATCTGGGACAAGCTTAGTAGGTTACATGATTGCTAAATTTATGGGTCAGAAAGGAACTGTTTTGGCTGGTATCATTGGTGGGATTGTTTCTAGTACTTCCGTGGCTCTTGCTTTTTCACGAAAAAGCAAGGATACTAAATCAAGAGCTTCTTCTTTTTTTTATGCCGTGGGTATTATCAGTGCCTGTACTATCATGTTTCCGAGGATACTTTTTGAGGTTTATGTAGTTAATGCCGACTTGGCAAAACAACTTTGGGTACCTATTTTAGTGATTACTAGTTCTGGGTTTGTATCTGCCGCTCTCATTTATAAGTTTAAGAATGGTAATCATAATGCTAATGGAATAGTTTTAAAAAACCCATTGGACTTTCTTAGCGCTTTGAAATTTGCTGTTTTGTTTGCTGCTGTGCAATGGCTGGTTAAATATGCGAGTATCCACTTTGGTGATAGTGGTATTTATCTAGTTGGCGCCATTTCTGGTATAACCGATGTGGATGCCATTACCCTATCTATGGCTAAAATTGCAAAAGCTGGTGGCAGTAAAAATATGGCAATCCAAACCATAATCATTGCGGCTCTATCTAATACCCTAGTAAAATTGATCATAGTTATCGTATTAGGAAGTGTTGAATTGCGTAAAACTGCCTTATGGGGCTTTTTAGTCATATTTATTTCGGGACTTTCTTATTTTTTTGTTACCTATATTCTTTAAATTCCGTTTTTCTTGATGTAGGTCAATGTTATTTTTTATCCTATTCATTAATAAACATCCATTTGATTGGTAGTTTTGTTTATTCAACACATAATTAAAATAAATGTCGGGCTTAGAAAATTTCAAGTATTTTACTCAAAAACTAAATGAAACAGGTTATTTAATGCCGGCATTATTTGTTGGCCATGGCTCTCCAATGAATGGTATTGAAGATAATGAGTTTTCTCGCCGCTGGGCCCAAATTTCACAAGAAATCCCTGAACCAAGTGCTGTTCTTGTCATTTCAGCTCATTGGCTTAGCAATGGGACAAAGGTTACTGCTATGGATTTCCCAAAAACAATTCATGATTTTGGAGGGTTTCCCCAAGCATTATTTAATGTTCAATATCCAGCACCAGGCAGCAAAATGATTGCGAATGAAACAGCTGCACTTTTACATTCAGTGCATGCAGAGCTTGACCATGACTGGGGGCTTGACCATGGCGCTTGGACAGTTGTTAGACACATGTACCCAAAAGCTAATATCCCTGTTCTTCAATTAAGTATTGATTATAATAAGGGCCTTCAGTATCACTACGACCTTGCCAAAGAATTGTTTTCACTTCGTAAAAAAGGAGTTTTGATTTTAGGAAGTGGTAATATGGTTCATAACCTAAGAATGGTAGCTTGGGATCGTTTGAACGAACAGGAATTTGGATTTGATTGGGCTCATGAATTAAATAAGAAGTTTAAAAAGCTTATTGAATCTGGTGATCATCAAGCACTTATAAACTATCAAAGCATTAGCTCCAATATAAATTTGGCTATTCCCACTTTAGAACATTATTTACCTTTAATTTATAATTTAGGGATTCAAGCAAAAAATGAAGAAGTATCATTTTTTAATGATGTGGCAGTAGGAGGCTCTTTAACCATGACTTCGGTAAAGTTTGGATAGAATGCCAAAATCTAAATTGTTTTCTTTTCAACTATAATTCTTTCTAAGAACGCCTGATTTGAGTTCTCAAAATCATTGAATTCTCTTATAAATAAAAGCATCTGAATTAGTATAATTGTAATATAATCCTTAAAATACATAGATATTCTTATTGATTTTAATCATTTGAAAGTGTAAAAGGTATATTTATTATCAATTGTAATCTAGAGTTGTATGGCAAAAAATAAGTATTTATTCCCCTTAATCATGGTTATATCGCTCTTTTTTATGTGGGGCTTCGTACATAACCTTGATCCGATTCTAATTCCGCACTTAAAAAAATCATTCAGTTTAACTAATCTGCAGTCGTCATTAGTTGACTCATCTGTATTCATAGCCTACTTTTTGATGGCTATTCCTGCTGGTTTAGCCGTAAAAAAATATGGTTATAAAAAAGGAATCATTTTCGGTTTATTACTATTTGCTCTTGGCTCATTTTTATTTATTCCGGCAGCAGATACAGGTGAATACGTGTTCTTTTTAGGGGCTTTATTTATCATCGCTTGTGGATTAACCATTTTGGAGACTGTTGCAAATCCTTATGTTTCACTGCTCGGTGATCCGGAATCGGCAACTAGTCGGTTGAATTTTGCCCAATCCTTTAACGGGCTCGCAGCAACCTTAGCGCCAATTATTGGCGCTCGAATAATATTAACTAAAGGATCTTCAGATGAAGAGTTAAATACAATGACTGACAGTGCAAGGCAGATTGCGCTTGCTGCAGAAGCCTCAAGTGTGAAAGTTCCTTATTTTGTTTTAGGGAGTATTATTCTCCTCATTGCACTCATTTTCTATTTCCTTCGGCTGCCAGAAATAGAGCAATCTGAAGAACAAAGTGAAAGTAAAAATGTGTTTCAAGCTTTGCGCCATAAACACCTTAGCTGGGCAGTAATTGCTCAATTTTTTTATGTTGGGGCGCAAGTCTGCGTTTTCAGTTTCTTTATTTTATATGCTGTAGAGGTTGCTCAGATTGAAAGAGTAGTTGCAGCAGATTATTTAGGCTGGGGATGCGGATTAGCTTTTATGCTTGGCAGGTTTATCGGTGTGTTTTTCATGCGTTTTATTAAATCGGAGCGTCTTTTGGCAATTTATTCTGTATTCTGCATTTTACTGTGTTTTCCAGCAATTTTTATGCATGGAATGATCGCTATCTATTCTGTAATTGGAATCGCATTTTTTATGTCGATTATGTTTCCAACTATTTTTTCTTTGGGTATCAAGGGGCTTGGAAAAGATACCGAATATGGTAGTAGCTTAATTGTGATGGCTATTGTTGGAGGTGCATTCTTACCATTAGCTTTTGGATTTATTTCAGATCTTAGTGGTACTCTTCAATTTGGATATATTGTTACCTTGATTTGTTTTGTTGTTATTCTTGCTTTTGCACTAAAAGGGCATAAAATTGAAAAAAAGGAATTGTCAAATGGATAGATTTTGTTTAACCCTCGATCTTATAAATGATCCAGCATTAATTGCAGAGTATGAAGCCTGGCATCAAAATGTATGGCCTGAAATCATTGAAAGTATCTGTGCTTCGGGTATTGAAAACATGCAAATTTATCGATTTTCTAACAGGCTTTTCATGATTATGGAAGTAAATGAGACTTTTAGTTTGGGTAAAAAAGCGAATGCAGATGCTGAAAATGAGAAAGTCCAACAGTGGGAAGAGCTCATGTGGAAATATCAGCAGTCAGTTCCAGGTGCAAAACCTGGAGAAAAGTGGGTCATAATGGATAAAATATTTGAATTATAATTGAATATGAGTAATACTGCAGAAGATAAAGGGCATCGGTTTTTACAGATTCATCCGGATGATAATGTTCTGGTAGCTCTTAAAAATTTGAGCAAGGGCGAGGAAATTATATCTGCTGGAAAAACTTTTCAATTATGTACGGATGTTTCGTTAAAGCATAAGTTTACTATAGAGCCATTAAAGCCTGAAGATAAGATTTTTATGTATGGCGTTCTTGTAGGAAGAGCGAGTAAATTCATTGCTCAAGGTGAATCGCTAAGGCTTGATAACATGCATCATGATGCGAACGATTTTGTGCTTGCGGAGCGTAAATTAGATTGGCAAAAGCCAGATGTTTCTGAGTTTTATGGTCATACATTCAATGGTTTTCATCGTGCAGATGGTTCTGTCGGGACCTCAAATTATTGGTTGGTTATTCCCTTGGTGTTTTGCGAAAATCGTAATGTGAGTGTTTTAAAAGAGGCTCTCGACGAGAAATTGGGTTATAAAAAAGCAAAAAGCTATGAAAATGAGGTTGAAAGTTTAATTTCTCTCTATAAAACTGGCAAAACAACGCAAGAAATCCTCCATGCTGATCTTCAATCTACCCCCGAAGGTTTAAATCAAAGTAAACTCTTTCCCAATATTGATGGAATTAAATTTATTACTCATGATATGGGATGTGGTGGTACGCGAATGGATTCGGATGCGCTCTGCGGACTAATTGCCGGATACATTACGCATCCAAATGTTGCTGGAGCCACTGTTTTGAGTCTTGGATGTCAGCATTCTCAAATAAGTATTCTCCAAAATGAGATTCAAAAACGTGACCCTTCTTTTAGCAAACCTATTGCAATTTTAGAGCAACAAGATTTAGGAACAGAGCAAATTCTAATGCAGGAAGCTCTGAAACGAACTTTTGCTGGTTTGATAGAGGCTAACAAAATAAAGCGTGAACCCGCACCCTTGTCAAAATTATGTATTGGATTAGAATGTGGCGGCTCAGATGGCTTTTCAGGAATTTCGGCTAATCCAGCTCTTGGATACCTTTCAGACATATTGGTGAGCCTCGGTGGTTCTGTTATTTTATCTGAATTTCCAGAATTGTGTGGTGTTGAGCAGGAGCTCAGCGATCGTTGCGTAGATGAAAAAACTGCCGATCGTTTTATGCATTTAATGCGAAGCTATAATGCTAAAGCTGAAGCGGATGGTTCTGGGTTTTATGCAAATCCTTCGCCTGGAAATATTAGAGATGGATTAATTACTGATGCTATGAAATCTGCGGGGGCCGCGAAGAAAGGTGGGACTTCCCCTGTAACTGCAGTGCTCGATTATCCTGATAAATTAACTAAAATGGGCTTAAACCTTCTTTGTACTCCAGGTAGTGATGTGGAAAGTACCACAGCAGAAGTTGGCTCAGGTGCCAATATTGTGCTATTTACAACAGGCCTCGGTACTCCAACAGGAAACCCCATTGCCCCAGTAATTAAGTTGAGCACCAATACGAATACTTTCCTGAAAATGCCTGATATCATCGATATTAATTGTGGAACCATAATCGATGGCACAGAAACGATCAGAGAAAATGCGCATCGAATCCTTAATTATGTTATTAAGGTAGCTAATGGTGAAGTTCAACCTAAGGCCGTTCAACTGGGACAAGATGATTTTATTCCTTGGAAGCGCGGTGTTTCACTTTAAAAATGATTTAATTAATACCTTATGTTTAGTTTAAAAGGGAAAATTGCAGTAATTACGGGTGCTGGTAGCGGTATAGGCCGGGGTATAGCCAAAGTTTTTGCGAGTCAGGGTGCCTTTGTGCACATTCTTGAGTTAAATCAGGATGCTGGTCGGGCTGTATGTCAAGAAATTGAAGATAAAGGTGGTCATGCTGCTATTCATGCTTGTGATATTTCGGATCAAGATAAAATAGTTGATTTGTTTAAAAGCATCGGTCAGGTAGATATATTGGTTAATAATGCCGGTATAGCTCACGTTGGTAGAGCTGATACTACTAGTGCTGCGGATTTCGATCGCATTTATAATGTGAATGTGAAGGGGGCTTATAACTGTTTATTTGCTGCTATTCCGATCATGAAAGCTCATGGTGGAGGAGTGATTTTGAATCTAGCATCCATCGCGGCCATTGTTGGGGTTGCCGATCGATTTGCATATTCAATGAGTAAAGGAGCTATTTACGCAATGACGCTCTCTGTGGCTAAGGATTTTCTAGCTGATAATATCCGTTGCAATAGCATCTCTCCAGCAAGAGTTCATACACCTTTTGTAGATGGTTTTATTGCTAAAAATTATCCCGGTAAGGAAGCCGAAATATTTGAAAAATTATCTAAATCTCAACCTATCGGACGAATGGCTAATCCTGATGATATTGCCGCATTAGCGCTCTATCTTTGCTCAGATGAAGCTAGCTTCATAAGCGGAAATGATTATCCCATTGATGGGGGTTATATCAAGTTAAATAGTTAAAGTTATTAGATGATTAAATAATCGATAATTTAATTCTTTTTAAAATAATATTTATCGGTTGTCATTCTTTTTTAAATAAATAAAATAATACAATGAAATTAATTAGGTGGGGTAAAAACGGAAAAGAAAAAACCGGAGTAATAATTGACGATATTAAATATGACACTTCAGCTTTTGGGGAGGATTATAACGAAGCTTTTTTTGAAAATAATGGCTTTGAGCGTTTGGCAACTTTTTTAAAGGTTAATGAAGGTAAATTACCAGTAATTAGTGATGCTGAACGCCTAGGCTCACCCATCGCTCGTCCATCAAAAATTTTATGCATCGGATTAAATTATTCTAAACACGCTGCAGAATCAAATATGGCCATCCCTTCAGAACCTATTTTGTTCATGAAATCTACTACTTCCTTATCTGGACCGTTTGATCCAATTATCATCCCCAAAGATTCTGTAAAATCAGATTGGGAAGTTGAGCTTGCATTTGTAATTGGTAAAAAGGCCAGTTATGTTTCTGAGGCAGATGCTATGGATTATGTTGCTGGTTACGTGCTCCACAATGATGTTTCGGAGCGTGAATGGCAGTTGGAACGTGGAGGAACATGGGACAAGGGAAAAGGTTGTGATACTTTTGCTCCTTTAGGTCCATTTTTGGCCACACGCGATGAAATTCCAGACCCACATAATTTAAGGCTTTGGCTTAAGTTGAATGGTAAAATTTTACAGGATAGTAATACAGATGACCTAATTTTTAATATTCCTTTCTTGATTTCTTATGTGAGTAAATTTATGACTCTTTTACCTGGAGATGTGGTTTCTACGGGTACTCCGGCAGGGGTGGGTCTAGGCTTTAATCCGCCAGTTTACCTCAAACACGGTGATGTGGTGGAACTTGGTATCGACGGATTAGGTATTTCTAAACAGGAAGCTATAGCTTATGGAAAAGCTTGATTCTCATCAACATTTTTGGGAGTATAATCCGATTAGGGATCAATGGATAAATGATGAAATGGAAGTTATTAAACACGACTTCCTTCCTCAAAATTTAAAGCCACTACTTGATGCTAATGGAATTAAGGGATGCATCGCTATTCAAGCTGATCAGTCGGAGAAGGAAACAGATTTTTTGCTAAATCTTGCCTCCGAAAATGATTTTATAAAGGGGGTAGTGGGTTGGACTGATCTATGTGCCAATAATGTTGAGGAGCGTTTGGCTTATTATTCTCAATTCTCAATAATTAAGGGTTTTAGGCATATCTTACAAGCTGAACCAATAGAATTTATTCTTAAACCCGAATTTAAACGCGGATTAAATGCTTTAAAATCTTATGGCTTTACTTATGATATTTTAGTTTATCCTAATCAGCTTCCTGCGTTCTTGAATTTGATTGATGATCAATCATTTGTAATTGATCACCTAGCGAAGCCGGACATAAGAAATGGCATTTTTGAGCCTTGGGAGGACAATATGAAAGTTTTAGCCTCTTTTAAGAGTGTTTATTGTAAAGTTTCGGGAATGGTAACAGAGGCAGATTTCAAAAATTGGACGAAAGATGATATTTATCCTTATATGGATAAAGTATTAGCGCTTTTCGGTCCCGAGCGACTCATGTTTGGCTCTGATTGGCCTGTTTGCAAACTTGCAGCTGAATATTCAATGGTTTGTGAGCTTGTTGCAGATTATATTGGCAAATTGACTAAATCTGAGCAGGAAGCAATCTGGGGAAAAAATGCAGCAACTTTTTACAAATTGGATTAATGCCAGCGATTTTTAATTTATAATAATTTAAATAGAATTTATGGATCTTAAACTAACAGATAAGGTTATTATTGTAACAGGAGGTGCTAAGGGTATTGGTGCAGGAATTGTTAAAGTTTTAGCCGAAGAGGGGGCAAGCCCAGTTATTGTTGGTCGCAATGAAGCCGATAATCTGAAATTATTATCCGAAATTGAATTGTCTGGTGGAAAAGCATTTCAAATCGTTGCTGAGCTTACCGAACCGACCGAATGTGAGAAAGTAGTTAAGCTTACGATCAATCAATTTGGAAAAATTGATGGACTAGTCAATAATGCAGGGGTGAACGATAGTGTGGGGCTTGAGTCTGGAAATTATCAGCGATTTGTAGACAGTTTACATAAAAATGTAATCCATTATTATTTGATGGCTCATCATGCTTTACCGGCACTAAAAGCTTCTAAAGGTTCAATTGTGAATATTGGATCCAAAGTTGCTGAAACCGGACAGGGTGGGACTTCCGCCTATGCTGCCTCCAATGGTGCCAGAAACGCCTTGACGCGCGAATGGGCCGTAGAGCTTTTAAGAGATGAAATACGTGTAAATTCAGTTATAGTAGCCGAATGTTATACTCCGCTCTATGAAGCCTGGATAAAAAGTCTTCCAAATTCTAAAGAAAAACTACAAGAAATCGTTAATAAAATACCTTTGGGAAAACGTATGACCAATGCTAATGAAATAGCTGATACAGTGGCATTTCTGTTGTCACATAAATCTTCTCATACTACAGGGCAGTTGATTCATGTAGACGGTGGTTATGTGCATTTGGACCGTTCTATAAGCTAATTTAAATTTATCTGAAAAACTTTTGAGTTGCTGTATCTCTTAACAACCCGTTTTCATCTTTATAAATAAAATAGGCGTCTATTTTTTTATGCTTTTTAAGAAATTCAAATGCTTTCTTAATGCCCATTCCAATTAATGCATTATCATATCCATCGGCACTCATTGTGTTTTTGGCACGTACAGTAACGCTAATTATTTCATTGTCAAGAGGATATCCAGTTTTAATATCCATTAAGTGAGATATTTTCTTTGATCCACTCTGAATAAACCTTCTATAGTTTCCAGAGCTTGTTATTGCTCCAGAGCGTAATTGCAGTGTTTTTTGTAGCTCTATGCTATCAATTGATGATGGTTGCTCAATTCCAATGCGCATTCGTTCATTTCCGGGTTGCTTCCTTCCTCTTACACGTATTTCTCCCCCAATTTCAACTAAGTAATTTTTAACTCCCTTATTGTCTAAATACTCAGCAATATAATCCACGCTATAACCCTGTGCAATCCCATTTACATCAATTTTTAGGCAGGGTTTAGTTTTTACCAGCATTCTGCCTTTAATTAGGAGTTTATCTGATCCAGAACATGAAAGTGCATGAGTAATTTCTGAATCATTAGGTTGTTTGCTATGTTTAGTTGGGCCAAATCCCCAAACATCCACCAAGGGTAAAATACTGATGTCAAATACTCCTTCACTTTCTTTCCAAATTTTCATAGAACGTTTAACAACCTTCAATAAATGCTTATCCATAAGAAGCCCTTTCTCTGAGTTATTGAATTTATTGATGAGAGAATAGGGCTTGTAAATAGAAAGAGAACTGTCTAATTCATTAAATAATTGATTAACATACTTGCTGCTAACTACTTGATTTTTTGAATAATATGTAATTTGATAGCTCGTGCCCTGAGCAAATCCTTCAATCTTGAAAGCTTTCCAATTCGTCTCTGTTTTTTTAGGAATAACACATGAGCTGAGTATGAAGATTGTTAAGATTGTAGCGAGAATTTTATACATGATTTTATTCAAGAATCTTAAATTTAAAAATGTGTTTGATATCTTCCAATAAATTATTCCAATATAAATACTTATTAACTGATCAATCAAATTACATAGCGAATATAAGAATTGTAAATTTTGTATTTTTAACGCTTTAAACATTCATTTATGGGTTTCAAAAGAACAATTTTCACGGGTTTGCTTTTCATTATCGTTCAAATAGGCTTTAGCCAAGATTCTTTAAATGTAAAAAAGGAGCTTGATTTGGTGTGGGATAATTACACGTTTTTTCAGGAAGAAACGATTAAAAACCGCTTTATAAAACATGCTGATGTAGTTCAATTAATACAGAAACATATTAATTCTGGACTCTTTTTTAATGAGGAAATTGGTAAATCGGTTAGAGGAAGAAGTATTAATCACATTTCTTTTGGTAGGGGCAAGACTAAAGTTTTACTTTGGTCGCAAATGCATGGAGATGAATCTACTGCTACCATGGCCTTATTTGATTTGTTTAATTTTTTGTCGGGAAATGATGAATTCGACCCTTTGCGGAGGTTAATTCGAAATAATCTTGAATTGCACTTCGTACCCATGTTGAATCCTGATGGTGCTCAAGAATGGAAGCGAAGGAATGATCTTGAAATTGATATTAATCGTGATGCACGTTTATTGGTAAGTCCTGAGGGCCGAGCCTTGATGGAAATCGCTAAGCGTATAGAACCAGAAATCGCTTTTAACCTACATGATCAAAGTACGCTTTATGCTGCTGGTCGTACGGATAAAACGGCTACAATTTCTTTTCTCGCACCCGCTTATAATTATCCTAAAGACATGAGTGAGAGTAGAAAAAGAGCTACTCAGTTGATTTTAACTATGAATGATGCTTTGCAAATGAAAGTGCCGGGAAACATTGCCAAATATGATGACGCTTTTGATCCGCGTTGCTTCGGAGATACATTTCAGGCCATGGGAATATCAACTATTTTGATTGAATCTGGAGGTTTTCGCGGCGATTCGGAAAAACAATTTATTCGAAAGCTCAATTTTTATGCTTTGTTAACCGCTTTAGAATCTATTGCGCAAAAATCTTATGTAAGTCAGAGTCTTGCAAAATATGATGCAATTCCAGAAAATAGCAGGTCTTTATATGATTTACTCATTCGTAATGTGAGTATTACAAAGGAGGGGATAGCTTTTAGAACTAATCTTGGTATAAACTTCGCGCAAATCAAAGGGCCAGATTTTGCTAGTATGACTTATAATGGTCGTGTAGAGGAAATTGGTGATATGGAGCTCAACTTTGGCCATCAAGAAATTGAAGCATCAAACTTTAGTCTTTCCCCCGGCAAGGTAAAGTTTCTTTTAAAAGCAGAATGGGATAGCTTAAGTCGCGATGCTGAATTTGAACTTTTAAAAGAAGGATATTTGTATGTAAAATGTACAGATAATCAAACACTAACTGGAGCATTAAGTGGAAGAATATTACATCTCACCAATCAGGATGAGAGCCCGGTGCAAGCAGCCAAAATAGGTCAGCAGGCTCAATTTGTCCTTTTTCAGGAATCAAAACCCAGGTATGCTATTATCAAAGGATTTGTGGTTGATTTAAGCAAAGAATTACAAGATTTATCATTCCCCGAATAGCTCAGAAAATGACAAAATCTAATTTAGTGGATAAAATTCTCTAACTCTTTTTTCTTCCTGTAAGGCTTCATCGCTTTTACCTAATTTGTATAAAATATCTACTCTGTACTTATGGCATTCTCCTGCCACATAAGAATCTGGAAATGATTTAGCAGATTGTGTGAATAGGTCAAATGCCTTTTGAAGAGTTTCTTTGTTCTTGCTTTTCATTAATTGTTTTGCTTCGGTATAATCTTGATACCAGCGTTTAGCAACGGGACTCATACGCTCTGCTTCTTGTAGTGTAGCAAACTCTGTTGGGAAGTCGGATGTTATTTTTGGCCGAATAGGAGGAATTTCTCCTTTGAAAAAATCTTCAATTGCAATTGCAAATGCCAATGCTTCATTATAGTTATGTTCCTTCTCTTTTAAACGTGATTCTTCTTCTGGATTGGTAAATAAGGAGGCTTCAGCTAATACGCCCGGAATTCCATATGTGCCACGAAGTACAGAAGATCCAGCAGAGGAGAATACTGTAAAATCAGAAACGATACTTATTGGGGTTTTTGTTTTGTACATGAATTTAACTAGGTTCTTAGCTAGTTCTTTACTGAAACTTATCCCGGCTTTGTTTGCTGAGGATAGCCCGTGAAAATAAATAATGGGGAAATTTACACTTGAATCTGCCGTGGCATTATGATGTATCGATACAAAAAAATCGGCTTTATTGTCAACAGCCATTTTTGAGCGATCAGCAAGCGGTACAAATACATCACTAGAGCGAGTCATTAAAACTTTAGCTCCCTTGGCTTCCAATAGCTCTTTAAGTAATAATCCCACTCGGAGGTCAATCCACTCTTCTCGCTCGCCTGTTGGGCCCTGACGATAACTATCCGTTGCAGCGGTGCCACCATGCCCAGGGTCAATAACAATTATTTTCCCCTCTAAAACAGATTGGTTTTGTGCTAAGGCTAGATTGAATGAAAAGATTAATGTGAATATTGAGAAAAGTAATAATTTGGGACTTCGCATGTTTGTAAATTGTTTATAAAATTTAAGCATAGATTAAAGCCTATTCAAATGGTTTAATCGATTTTTTTAACTAGCAATATGAATAGTAATTTATGAATGCAATATAAGTTTATGGATTCAAAATCTTTCAGGAAAACACAGTATTACATCGATTTTTACCAATTAATTTGAATTTTAATTTTCCTTATTTTGTTTTATTCAAGCTTCAGAAGGTTCATTAAGATGGCATTAGACTATATTTTTTTATTTTAATATTGCAATATAAGTAAACTCAGTACATGGATTAATAATGCGTAGATTTTTGATTGGGAAGCCTAGTAACTATCGGTAATTGAGCTATCTTTTGGGACTAGGTAATTTCAATTTTCTCAAGACAATTAATAATAAGCTATTGGATAAAAAAGAGGGATATTTTGAATGTTTCAAAATATCCCTCTTTAATTCTGAATCTGATTAAATTTTTACTTTGACAATTAATTTTTTGATTATATCATCTCCAATCATTGGTGCATGAACATCTTCAGGGAAAAATATGGCGAATTGATTAGCAGATAGCTCAAAAAACATGTCAGGGGCATCATTATAAAATAATACATCTTTTTCTGTGTTGTATTCTCCTCTAGGTGAGCTGCATGACTGACGAGATTTCCAGCCCATTTTCTCATTTCCACTGATGCAAAGTTGGATATCAATATTTTGGTTATGACATTCAAATTTTGCAACAGACTCTTCTTTCTTCATTCCTTCCTTTTCGGCAACGATAATTTTTAATCCTTCGCTTAAGTCTATTTTACCGATTTCAGCATTTTTCAAATCAATTGATTTTATGTATTCAAATGCCTGTCTAAAAAGGGGATGAATGCTAGTATATTTTTCTGAGTTCTCTAAACTATCTATAATCATCTTGTTTATTTTTTAAATAGTAATAAAAAAAATCCGCCTGAGGTCAGGCGGATTATAAAATTTGTATCTATATTATCTTTGTACCCGTCCTGATCCATCGCCACCTACTAGGTCCTTAACTTCAGCTAAAGTGGCATGATTTAAGTCGCCTGGTATTGTATGTTTAATTGCAGATGCGGCAACACCAAACTCAGCAGCATCGCTCATCTTCATATCAGTTACCAATCCGTAAATAAATCCACTGGCAAACGAGTCGCCACTTCCAACGCGGTCAACAATTCTCACTTCATACGATTTAGTATGATAAAATTCGGTTCCATCGTACACTAAAGCAGACCAGCCATTATCAGAAGCACTATGACTTTCTCTAAGAGTTGAGGCAATATATTTGAATCCAAATTTTGCTTTCATCTGCTGAAATACATCCTTATAACCATCTAAATTTAGTTCACCTTTTGTAACATCAGTCCCTTTGCTGGTAAACCCCAGTGTGGTATCAGCATCTTCTTCATTACCGATACAAACATCCACATACTGGCAAAGTCTAGTCATTACTTCTCTAGCTTTTTCCTTGCTCCATAATTTTTTACGATAGTTTAGATCAATACTTGTAGTAATTCCTCTAGCTTTAGCTTCTTTTAATGCAGCTTCAGTTAATGCTGCAGCCTTTTCACTAAGTGCCGGAGTTATGCCTGTGGTATGAAACCAATCGGCACCTTCGAAAATTTTATCGAAATCAAATTCTGAAGCGTCAACATCTGCTATGGAAGCATCAGCGCGATCATAAACCACTTGAGATGCTCTCATTGAAGCGCCAGTTTCAAGGAAATAAATTCCTAATCTGTTTCCCCCTCTTGCAACAAATTGGGTATCAACGCCATAGCGGCGTAAATGGTTAATTGCAGACTGTCCTAATGGATTGTTTGGAACTTTAGAAACGAATGTACCATTTAGTCCGTAGTTACATAATGCAGCAGCAACATTCGCTTCGCCGCCACCATAAGTAACATCAAAACTATCACTCTGTACAAATCTCTTGAAATCAGGAGTGGATAACCTCATCATTATCTCTCCAAGTGTTACGACTTTTTTAGCCATGGTTTATTTTGTAATTAATTAAAAGAAGCAAGTTAAATATTCATATTAGCATAACAAAAATACATTAATGAGTGATAATTAAAAGTCTAACGCATTTTTAATCACATTTTTCATGTAAAATATTACGAAAAGGTTAGCGTATTGAGATTGTTGTTATTAATTATTTAAATTAGAGGCGCATTTAGAATTTAACAAAAAAAAATGAGTAAAAAAGTTGAACTTTTAAAATTAATCCCGGAGCAGGGTATATTGCCATTATACTTCAATAAGGATGAAGAAACTAGTATTGGATTATTAAAATCACTGTATGCTGCTGGAATCCGTGCTGTAGAATATACTAATCGTGGGGAAGCAGCACTTTCCAATTTTAAGGCAATGCGCAAGCTTGTTGATTCAGAATTGAATGGAATGTATCTCGGTATTGGTACCATTAAAGATGGAAACATGGCTCAAACCTTTATTGATGCGGGTGCTGATTATCTAATTTGCCCCGGATTAGTTGAAAGTGTTGCTGAGCTTGCTGATAAATATGGTTTGTTATGGGTTCCTGGATGTATGACGCCAAGTGAAATAATACAAGCAGAGACATTAGGAGCTAAAATGATAAAGCTGTTCCCAGGAAATATTTTGGGGCCTAGTTTTATGTCGGCTATCAAAGAATTATTTCCGAATCTATTATTTATGCCAACAGGGGGCGTTGAACTTGATAAGGCCAATATTGAAGCTTGGTTTAAATCAGGTGTTTGCGCAGTTGGAATGGGAAGTAAGCTAGTAAGTAAAGATGTAATGGAAAATAAAAAATATGCTGAACTTATATCCTCCACAAAAGAAGCTTTAGCAATCATTGCTTCTATAAGAAAATAACAATATAAAATTAATATTTTAGTTGGGGAATTATCCAAATCATTGTTTTAAACAACAAATTTTCGTTTTACATTATTTATTGAAACATTATTTACTACCTTAAACCTAAAATTAAAATCGCTAAAATTAATATGTTATGGATGAGTATCTAACTCAAAAAAAATAAGGATGAAGAAAGCGGTTATAATTATATTCTGTATTTTTTTAAGTTTTGCAGCAAAGTCACAGCAGAAGCCTCAGTATACACAATACATTTTAAATAATTTTGTATTAAATCCTGCAATAGCGGGTATTGAGAACTATATTGATGTAAAGGCCGGATATCGAAGTCAGTGGCAAGGTTTAAGTGGTGCACCACTAACCTCTTATATTTCTATTCACGCGCCATTGGGCGACAAATTCCGTTATGGAACTTCAACTTCTGTTGCCGAGGGTGGTGGTTCAAACCCTAATAATCGGTCTTATTTACAAAGTTACAAGGCATCTGAGCCTCATCATGGCCTTGGATTTACAGCGGTTTCAGATAAAGCAGGACCAATTTCTCGTACCGATGTCAATTTGAATTATGCCTATCATTTAGGAATAACCGAGCAGATTAATGTTTCAGTAGGAGTAGCTGCGGGTATTTCGAAGATCTTTCTTGATAAGACGCAAGTTTTACTTGAAAATCCTATTGATCAGGCAATAGGTAAGGATAATTTCAATCAGTTAAAACCAGATATGAGTGCAGGAATTTGGCTGTATGGACCACGGTTTTTTGCGGGTGTTTCCGCTCAGCAGCTTTTGAAAAATCCAATTGGGTTCAGTGATGATCCTATTAACTATGATCAAGGGAAAAAGATTCCTCACTTTTTTGCAACCCTAGGCTATAAAATTTATTTAGGTGATGATTTTGCAGCAATGCCTTCTGCTCTTGTTAAATCGGTAAATCCTGTGCCATTATCTGTCGACGTGAACCTGAAGCTTGCCTATAAAGATCGATTTTGGGTAGGAGGGAGCTTTCGTAAAGATGATGCATTTGCCGGAATGGCAGGTTTTCATTTGGGTTCTTTCATGAA
Source organism: Daejeonella sp. (assembly GCF_044232565.1). Taxonomy (GTDB): domain Bacteria; phylum Bacteroidota; class Bacteroidia; order Sphingobacteriales; family Sphingobacteriaceae; genus Daejeonella. Next base: position 25,975 of record NZ_JBIILQ010000002.1, read on the forward strand.
TCTTGGCTATTCGTATGATTTTACCACCTCTGGACTAAATCGAGTGAGTAATGGAAGTCATGAGATAGTATTGGGTATTTATCTAAACAATAGATATAAAGTTAGCTGCCCACAAAAAAGTTGGTAAAAAAGACGATTATTAGAGTTCCTTTCTCAAACGGGCAACAGGTATATTCATGGCTTCACGGTATTTAGCTACCGTTCTTCTTGCAATATTATAGCCTTGTTCTTTTAGAATTTCTGTAAGTTTTTCATCCGCTAAGGGCCGTCTTTTATCCTCTTTTCCAATACATTCTTCTAGAATTTTTTTCACCTCTTTGTTGGAAACCTCCTCACCACTCTCCATTTGAATAGCTTCTGAAAAAAACGATTTTAATAAAAAGGTTCCGAACTCAGTCTGAACATATTTTGAATTTGCAACTCTTGATACGGTAGAAATATCCATTCCAATGCGATCGGCTATGTCTTTCAAAATCATTGGTTTTAGATTTTTATCGTCGCCCGTCAGGAAATAATTGTATTGATAATGCATAATGGCATTCATCGTTTTAAGTAAAGTCTGTTGACGCTGCTTTATTGCGTCAATAAACCATTTTGCCGAATCTAATTTCTGCTTAACAAATTGTACGGCTTCCTTCAGTTTTTTATCCTTTTGAGCAGTCTTGTCATAATGCTCAAACATGTCTTGGTATGATCTGCTCACACGTAATTCAGGCGCATTCTTTGAATTTAGTGTCAAGAATAATACGCCATCATTATTGCTAATATGAAAGTCTGGGATAATTTGAAGTTGCTTTGTTGTAACGGCATTGGAATCACCGGGTTTAGGATTCAATTTAAGAATTTCGTGAATCGCCTCTTTTAGCTCCTCTGAATCCATATTCAAGCTGCGCTCAAGCTTTTCGTAATGTTTTTTGGTAAACTCGTCTAGGTAATCTTCAACAACTCTAATTGCTTTCACAACAGAGGGAGTTTGTTCTCTTTTCCTTAATTGTATCAATAAACATTCTTGCAAATCTCTGGCACCTACTCCAGCAGGATCGAATGTTTGAATTACCCTCAATATTTCAAGCACTTCTTCTTCTTCAGCAAATACATTTTGTGAAAAGGCAAGGTCATCAACTAAAGAATTTATTGGTCTTCGTAGGTAGCCATCATCATCAAGGCTTCCTATTATTTGTCGGCCAATTCTAAAGTCCTTGTCGGATAAGGGTTCGAGGTCTAGCTGTGCTTGTAGACTCTCGAAAAATGAATTTTGTACGGCAATTGGAATTTCCTTGCGCTCATCGTCATCATCTCCATTTTGCTCATATTTGGATCCAAAATCATTGATATTGTCGTCTTGTAGGTAGTCGTCAACATTAAACTCATCTATGCCCTCAGTACTATCTTCCGAATTGAAGGTATCATCTGGGTCTCGATCAGGATAATCCTCAATGGGTTCATTCATGTTTGCTAAACTCAAATCTTCAAGTGCAGGGTTTTCCTCAAGCTCTTCTTTAATTCTTGTGTCAAGTGATACAGTTGGTACTTGCAACAACTTGATGAATTGAATTTGTTGAGGAGAAAGTTTTTGAAGAAGTTTTTGCTGAAGATTTTGTCTTAACATGATAGATATTATAAGGTAAAATTACACAATTAATAGCGTATGGAATAGTCAATGTATATTTTTTGTGAAGTGATTTACATGAAACTGTCATTGATTATTTAATCAATTACTTTAGTTTTGTTAATTGTTCTATAAAAATGGATGTTTATGGCAATTATCAAAGAGTTTAAAGAATTTATTTCTAAGGGCAATGTGGTCGATTTAGCAGTCGGTGTAATTATTGGAGCTGCATTTGGTAAAATTATTACTTCATTGGTTGATGATATTTTGATGCCTCCCCTAGGTTTTTTAATTGGCGGAGTGGATTTTTCCGAAAAAAAGATTGTGCTAATTGCTGCAGATGCCATTAATAAGGTGGAAGAGGTAGCTATTCGTTATGGGAATTTCATAAATGCTGTTTTTCAGTTTCTGATTGTAGCGGTATGTATTTTTGCTGTTATTAAGACCATCAACGCACTTAAACGCAAAGAAGAGGCCGAACCAGCTTCCACACCTGCACCTAGTCCTGAGCAAGCACTTCTTGCCGAAATAAGAGATTTGTTGAAGCAAAAGACTAAATAATATAGTTACAGAGCTTAATAAAGCTTATATTTGAAAGCAATAGATTGATTGGTGGTATTTTATTTTCGGATTGAAGCCAGTTCCTTTTTTAAAAACATTTGGATATTTTAAGTCAGGTGTTTGAATTGTGAAAAATCAAGCTTATATTTGCATTCCTGTTTTTTAGAGTAATAATAGATTAAAGAGTCATGAAAAGAACATTCCAGCCTTCTCAAAGAAAAAGAAGAAATAAGCACGGATTTAGAGAGCGTATGAGCAGTGCAAACGGAAGAAGGGTATTAGCTTCTAGAAGAGCTAAAGGTAGAAAGAGACTATCAGTATCTGACGAACGTCGCCATAAAGCATAATTTTGATTGTATTTTCGTAGCCTTTTACGATCTTGCAGATCATTATCTGCTTTGTTTTTGGCTAATAAACAATCAAAATGAACAGTTTTAATAAAGAAGAACGATTATGTAATATAAAGCTTATAGACAAGCTTTATCATGGTGGTTCTTCTTTTTTAGTTTATCCCTTTCGAGTTTTGTGGATGCCAGCTGCTGCAGATTCCATATTTCCAGTTCAAGTTCTAATCAGTGTCCCCAAAAAAAGGTTTAAGAGGGCAGTAGATCGAAATTTACTAAAACGTAGAATTCGTGAAATCTACCGTTTACAAAAGTCAGAAGACCTTTTTCCATTTCTTAATCAACGTTCAGAAAAAATAATTCTCGGCATTAATTATATTGGGAACGAAATTGCCGAATATACATTCTTAGAAAAGAAGTTCATCAGCGCAATTCAACGTTTAAAAAAGAACATTTCTGAACCAGTATGTTAAGAAAATTCATAAATAGGGTCTTTTCTGCACTATTTTTAGTGCTGATAAAAATTTATCAGTATTTAATTTCTCCAATTCTTGGTCAATCCTGCCGTTTCACCCCCAGCTGTTCGCAATATGGTTTGGAGGCTATTCATAAGCATGGACCGTTCAAGGGAGCTTGGTTAACTCTAAAACGTATTGCTCGTTGTCATCCCTGGGGTTCGCATGGTCATGATCCTGTTCCTTAATATTTCTAAGTTTAGATAATCTAGCACCTCTGTATTTATGAAAAATCCATTGATTTTATTAATTGAAACTGCTACTACAACTTGCTCTATCGCATTAACTGAAAATGGGAATGTGATAGCGGTTAAAGAGCTTAATGAATCCAATATTCATGCTAGCCAAATCACTCTTTTTATTGAAGAAGTGATGTTTGTTGCCCAGAAAAACTATTCTGACCTTCAGGCAGTTGCAGTTAGTATGGGACCGGGATCCTATACTGGTTTGAGAATAGGTGTTTCTACTGCTAAGGGATTATGCTATGCTCTTGATATTCCTTTAATAGCCATAGATACCATTCAAGCAATGGCGTCAGGTTTGATAAATACTACGATGGACATTCCTGCATCAGGACTTTTAATTCCGATGCTTGACGCCAGAAGGATGGAGGTTTATACCGGAGTGTATCGTAAAGACTTGAAAATTGTTGAACCCGTAAGTGCTAAAATTGTTGACCAAGATTCATTTACAGAATTCAATAAGCATGAACTCTTTCTTTTTGGTGATGGTGCCGATAAATTCAAGATTCTTTTTTCAGACCACAAAAACATTCATTTTGTCGATTTTTCAACTTCCGCATCACATCTAAGCTCTTTAGCTCTAGAAAAATTCAATAGGGCCCAATTTGAAAATGTTGCTTATTTTGAACCATTTTATTTAAAAGATTTTCTTGTTACTCCTCCCAAGAAAGGTACTATTTAAAATTAATCTTTTCTCTTGATTAGCTTTTTAATAAATCCTCCATTTGGATCTTTTGTAAAACCGGGTATCTGAGTTGCGTTGGCTTGGTGTTCTAATACTTTACCAAATTTAACTGCAAAACCCATGTAAAATGAGGCACCAGTGTACCCGCCAGAATAACTTGTTTTGCTTGAATTAAGATTTTTGAAGATTTCTACGGTTTTTGAAAGATGATCGCTGCCTACATAAAATTCAATGTTTGGCTTTTTAATCATGAACTGGCCACCTAACTGTAAGAATCCATTCGTGTTATAATTTGTCGATCCCGTAAATACATATTGTTTTATTTGGAAATTATTTACCAAGGCAATATCTCCTCCCTTAAAATAAATGCTTTTTGAAAGAATCAAATTAGGGCGATAATTACCGAAATTCTTATTGATTAAAATTTCAACCTTGCCATTCAGGGCACTTAAATATGATTTGTTTTCTGAGAGCTTGCTAATATTGTTGTCGATGCTATCTGCAAGTCTCTCATCTGCACTTTCATTTGATGCATTCTCAATTATTATCTTATCGGTGTTAAAATCATATTGGTACGAATTTTTATCCCACTTAATAAATCCTAAATCTTTTAAATTACCCATTAAAAACCAGCCATCGCGCAATTTATAACTGGCACTTGCTGTGACTGATATTCCGGGATTTTTGAAATTGGGATTAATCATTTCTGTTTTAAAATTGTCAAACTTAAAACTTGAGCGCAATCTACCGGCTAATGAAATTCCTATGATATCTGCTGCTTCGTCAAGTACTATATCTGATTTTGAAACTTTTAAATTTGTATAACTAATTCCGCTTAACAGACTTAATTTTGTACCGATGGCTAAGCGTTTTGTTGGGTTTTGGCGATAGGTCAAACTAAATTGATGGTAGCTTTGATTATAAGCATTAATATTAAATAGACCATCTATAGAACTGCTATCAAAAATCCTATAATCATCAAATACAGCAAAAATTTCATTACTAACTTCAGCACGAGTATCGCTTCTAACTTGCCAGGATAAACCAATTTCTTGATACTTCTTTACGGATTTTAACAGTCGAAGCATTGCTATGTAATTATTCGAATTTAAGGTTAGAATATTTTTTTTATTTTGACCTAAAATTAGATTGCGCCCGTTAAATAGGCCATCATAAATCAATGTCTTAAATGCCGATTCTGCAGGTCCTGAAAATGTGGTGTTAAAGCTGATTGTAGGAATGAAAAAATTGAAAGCGACTCTCCGACTAGTATCTACCTGATAGGCTCTTTGTGAGGGATTTTCAAAGCTATCGAAGAGCGTACGGCTATTATAAAGTGAAAATTGTTGTGCATGAGCTCCGATAATTGACCCTGAAAAGAGGGTAATTAAAACGAATATTCTTCTTGCTAATTTATGCTTACCCTGAGTTTTGCTCATTTAATTTAATTGATGTTTAAACTATCTACGTTTAAAATGGCTTCTTGTATGGGTGTAGAAAGTTTATATCCGGTATAAATATTAGTAAAAAAATAATCTTTATTGCTAGTTAACTGATATGAAAATGCATAAAGATCTTTTAATCCGGTTTTATTAGAGCCAAAAGTTTCTGCATAATTCTCTTTTAATAAATTCTGCATCAGGCTCCCCGAATTGCTGAAATGTAGAAAAAATGAAATATTACTTTGATCAGCAACAAATTGATCAAATTGAGTAAACGCTTCCGTTTTTACAAGAAACCTATTTGAATTGTAGTCATTTAGATACCTCTGCAAAGTGCCCGGCGAATTTGAAAGGATAAGTAAATTGTCTTGAATCATGTAAAATGGCTTAACATATTTTTTTAATGGCTCACCCCAATAATAGTAAAATAAGTCCCCATAATTCATTTTTTTTATAGTTTCAGAATAAGATGAGCTTAATAACTCCAGAAAAAATTGCATTTGAGTACCATTCGCCAGTTTGATGATTACCAAATTTTCAAATGTTGAAAGTTGTAGAGTAGAAAATTCAGATCCCCATAATTTTTGAATGTCCCGATCAGGGTTTAACCCTGTTTCAGCAGTAATTTTTTTTATTTGATTCTCTAGCTTTTCCAATTCCTTTTTCTCCTGAAATATCTTCTTTAAATCAGAATGAAAGCTTGTAAAATTCGATAAGCCATAGCTGATTGAGTTTGCAGTGTTATAAGGCATAATCTGTTTGAGGCTATTTTTAACTGGCATCTGATTCAAGAACAGCTTCGCATAACTGTTTTGATTAGCGCTAATATGACTTTCTCCATTAAACATTAGCGCATCAATTTTATAGTTCAACGTCAGGCTAGAATAGCCTGAAAAACTCTCAAACAATGCAAAGTTGCCACTAATTGTTTTCTTGAAAAAAGGACTTAATAGTACATTTTTATTATAATTAATGAAAAGATTAGCTAGGGAATTTCCCTTATTTTTGATGCCCTCACTAATAATTTTCATGAATTCAGGCTCGATTTTCTCTGAATTTTCATTTATGGTCCTAATTAATAGTTCCTTATTGGCACTTCCTCGCGCAATCCCCTTGTCAATAAATAAATAAAAAGGTTTTTCAAGTGCTTGCGACTCAATTTGAAGAATGTTAAGGCTATTTTCATCCAATTCCTTGACTTGATTTTCGTTATTTAGACTTAAAAGTTTGCCGATCTCCTCTTTTTTGGGTAGATCATTAATTCCTATTGACCATAAATAGTCTATGTTATTTGTTTTTGATGGATGAAATGACAAGAAAACCATTTGCCCTTTTGTTAAAGATTCAAAAGCGGTATTTTTTGAAATTAAATTCCTTAAAAAATCTATCTCCTGCTTTTTTTGTTGACCTGCAATAGTATCAAAAAGTGTGTTCTCGTTTAATATATCGTATAAGTCTTGCTCATTTTGGAATTGCAAAATTAAGCCTGCATCAGCAGGAATTTCAGTTAAAATCCTGTTACTATTGCGGCTATTTACATGTAAATTCGCGAAATATATGTAGGCAAAGACTCCCACAATAATTAATAAAATTGCAATTAGCCCAATTATTTTTTTCATGCAGTGTAATTTAAACAAATTTAAATTTTTATGAATCAAATAAGAATTGCAAACATGTTTATTAAATTAGCAATCTAATCTAACAATATGAATAAACGCATAATTATTGCCGCCTCCATCTTTGGAATGATTGCTGTTATTTTAGGAGCTTTTGGTGCTCATACCCTAAAGGGTCGTTTAAGCTCGTCTGATCTAGAAGTATGGAAAACAGCGGTTAATTATCAGTTTTATCATACTTTTGCACTGCTTTTTTTATCGACTTTCTCCAGAAAAAATAGCCGTATAATTAATTTATCTGCTTGGTTTTTCACCATTGGCATTTTTCTTTTTTCAGGTTCTTTGTATTTAATATCCACAAAAGAAATTTTAAATTTAAGTCAGGTTGGTATAATTGGACCTATTACACCCATTGGTGGACTATTTTTTATTATGGGATGGTTTAGTTTGCTAATTGCTACCTTAAAAAATAAATAATGCTTGAATTTAATGAAAACGAAGGCATTGTTCGAAAGACAATTTTTATTGAGGTAGTTCTTCCTTTAGCGATTTCTAAAACCTATACTTATCGTGTTCCCCAAGAATTAGTAGATGATATTGCAATTGGGAAGCGTGTGGTTGTACAATTTGGTCGCAGTAAAATTTATACTGGTATTGTTTGTCTTATTACTGAAATACCACCAGCACTTTATGAGGCTAAGTATATCATAGATGTACTTGACTCTGAGCCAATAGTAAATGAGTTTCAATTGAAATTGTGGCATTGGATGTCAGATTATTACCTCTGCCATTTGGGAGAAGTGATGCAGGCTGCATTGCCATCAGCATTAAAACTAGCCAGTGAAACGAGGATTGTTTTAAATACGGTAGAAGAGATTGATAAAAGCATTCTATCCGATAAGGAATTTTTAATTGTTGATGCGCTTGAACTACACCCTGAGTTGAGTGTAAGTGATATTAGTAAGCTTTTAGGGCAGAAAACCGTTTTTCCGCTTCTTAGAGCACTTTTTGAAAAAAATGTTATTGTCATTTCGGAAGAAATTACTGAAAAATTTAAACCACGAAAGAAGGCTTTTATCGTTCTTAACCCTTTATACAAAGAATCAGAAAACAGAAAAGCTTTATTTGAAGTCCTGGAACGTGCTCCAAAACAGTTAGAGGTTTTGCTTGCTTATTTTAAGCTTGAAAAACAACAGGATGAAATTTCTAAATCTGATCTTATTGATGCTTCTGGTGCTTCCACTTCAATACTTAAAGCCTTGTTAGAAAGGGAGATATTTCTACAAGAGGATAGGGTGATAAGTCGTTTAAGCTCAGTTGATTTAGAACATATTCGTGATTTTCAATTAAATGAGGCACAAGTTGTAGCACTTCATGAAACTGAGGTTCAGCTTGATAAAAAGGGTGTTGTTCTACTTTATGGAGAAACTTCCTCCGGAAAGACTCAAATTTATATACGTTTGATTGAGCAAATGTTGCTCAAAGAGGAGCAAACATTGTATCTGCTTCCAGAAATTGCCCTCACAACTCAGGTAATAGAGCGGTTACGTGAGCACTTTGGCGGGCAAATTGGTGTTTATCATTCTAAATTTAATGATAATGAGCGCGCTGAGGTATGGCAAAAAGTATTAAAAGGAGAGTTTAAAATAGTTTTAGGGGCCCGATCTTCCATATTTCTGCCTTTTAAGAATTTGGGTTTAATTATTGTGGATGAAGAGCATGAATCTTCTTATAAACAATACGATCCAGCTCCAAGATATCATGCTAGAGATACCGCTATTTACCTCGCTCATTTACATAAAGCTAAAATTGTTTTGGGATCAGCTACTCCAAGCATGGAGAGTTTTTACAATGCTAAAATTAATAAATATGGTTTTGTAACGCTAAAAGGGCGCTTTGGGGGTGTTAAATCTCCATTAATTGAGGTTGTAAGCATTGCTGAAGAAACCAAACGAAAAACAATGCAATCGCATTTCACCTCTGTTTTACTGAAGGAAATTAAAGAAGCTTTAGAACGTAAAGAACAGGTAATATTATTTCAAAATCGCCGTGGCTACACACCAGTATTACTCTGTACTACCTGCGGATACACTCCAAAATGTGTTAATTGTGATGTGAGCCTTACTTTCCATAAAAGTAGTGCAAAGCTGCATTGTCACTATTGCGGATACAAACAGGATATTGTCAGTGCCTGCCCAGCCTGCGGATCAACACGTATTGAACAAAAAGGTTTTGGTACCGAAAAAATAGAGGATGAATTGCAGCGGATATTTGAAAATGCCAGGATTGCACGTATGGACCTTGATTCAACGCGTACAAGAAATAGTTTTCAGGTGCTTTTAAACGATTTTGAGGAAGGGAAGATTGATATTTTGGTTGGGACTCAAATGGTGGCAAAGGGCCTTGATTTTGGAAATGTGACTACAATTGGGATTATAAGTGCAGACAGTATGTTAAATTACCCTGATTTTAGAGCCTTTGAACGAAGTTATCAGATGTTAGCCCAAGTATCGGGTCGTGCAGGAAGGCGTGCAAAACAGGGTAAAGTAATTATTCAAGCTTATGATACATCTCATAGGATTATAAGTCAGGTGATCAAAAATAATTACGAAGAGATGTTCGATACGGAGATTTTAGAACGTAGAAACTTCCATTACCCACCACTTTACCGACTTATTCAGCTTAATGTTAAGCACAAAGATCTTTCTAAACTTGGTTTTATTGCTAATTCGCTAGCTAAAATATTAAGAGTGCAATTCGGAAATCGAGTTTTGGGACCTGAGGCACCAATGATCAGTAGGATTCGTAATTACTATATACAAACTATTTTAATTAAAGTAGAAAGAGAAGGTGTATCTATTCAAAAGATTAAAGAGGCTCTTCAACAAATTTTAATTCAATTTGATAGTCAGCCCATTAATAAAGGTGTTTATATGCATGTTGATGTAGATCCTTATTAAAAAAATATTTCCTCATTTTATCTCTATTTTATTTCTTTAAACAAGCAATAAGCGTATTTTTGTGTACAGATGGCACATAAATTAGTTGATCAATACCGCGAGAAGGGAGCAAGGAAAAAGTTGGTTGAATATCTTAGAGAGCGGGGAATCACAGATGAAAATGTGTTGAAGGCTATTGGGAAAGTTCCTCGCCATTATTTTTTCGATGAAACCTTTTGGAATCAAGCTTATAAAGATATTGCGTTCCCCATTGGGGATGGTCAAACAATTTCTCAGCCCTATACGGTAGCTTATCAAACCGAATTATTGCATATTAATACTGGCGACAAAGTTTTGGAGATTGGAACTGGTTCTGGCTATCAGACTTGTATTTTAATTGAACTGGGGGCCAAAGTTTTCACAATTGAAAGGCAAGAGAATTTGTATAATCGTACGCGACAGGTATTACCGCATATGGGTTATCAGGCTAATTTTTTTTATGGAGATGGATCGAAAGGAATAGCCGAATATGCGCCTTATGATAAGATAATTGTCACCGCCGGTGCTCCTCTAGTCCCAGAAGTATTATTAAAACAGCTTAAAATCGGTGGTATTTTGGTGATTCCTGTTGGGGATGAAAAAACACAGAAAATGATCACTGTACTCAGAATTGCTGAGAACGACTTTGAGCGATTTGTATTGGATACATTTCGATTTGTGCCTTTGGTAGGGGAGAAGGCTTGGTAGGATTTGGTTATCAGTTGTCAGTTAACGGTTGTCAGTTGTCAGTTAAGGGTTGTTGGTTATCGGTTAAGGGTTGTCAGTTGTTGGTTAACGGTTGTCAGTTAACTTTATCATACTAACGTGAATTTGGGATTAAAGGAATTGATTTTTGATTAAAGAACAAGGAGCAAGGAATAAAGATAGGTTTCTTAAATCGTGCTTTTTT
>NZ_JBIILQ010000286.1:0-3102 GCF_044232565.1 Daejeonella sp.
ACCATGAACGAAATAACTGTACAGGACCTAAAAAAGATGATCGACAACAAGGAAGATTTCCAGTTGATTGATGTACGTGAGACTTTTGAGTATGAAATGTCTAATCTGAATGGTTTAAACATTCCACTTGCGGGACTATTATTAGAAGCGGATAAGGTCAGCAAAGATAAACCCGTAATCATGCAATGCAGAAGTGGAGCAAGAAGTGCCGCAGCATTAAACCAGCTTGAGCAATTAGGCTATACCAATCTGTATAATTTAAAAGGTGGAATTCTTGCTTGGAAGGCAGAATTTGAACCAGATATGCCGGTTTATTAATTCCTTATGCTCAAAAAAATCTTATTCAATATTTTCCTGAACATCGCCATTATTGTGGTGGTGATTTCTTTGGCTTGGTCTTTTAAAAACAAGTATTATCTATATGTTTTTGCGGGGTTACCACCATTAGGAATGCTTATTTATCTTAAATTCAGACTCGTTAAAAGCGTGAGAAGCCTGACAAATAAGCCTGAAAAAAAATAAAACTAGCCTTTTATCAGTCCCAAACCTGGTAAATCAGATAAAACCCATCTTCCATTCTTAAATTCTGGATCTTTATACGGATTATTACTCGTTAAGAATGGTCCGTCAAGATCAACCCAATCACAAAGCGGTGCCAAAGCAGCAGCTGCTAAAGTTCCGCAGCTAGTTTCACTCATACAACCCACCATCGTTTTAAGTCCCAATTCCTTAGCCTTCATAATCATGCGATAACCCTCATGCATACCGGCACTTTTCATCAGTTTCATGTTGATGGCATGATAAACGCCTTGTGCCTTTTGAACATCGGCAAAACGTTGAACAGATTCATCGCCAACTATGGCTACAGGACTACGTTCAGTGATCCAAGCGTTTGAATCGAGGTCTTCTTTAGGCATAGGCTGCTCAATTAAAACCACGCCTTGCTCGTGTAGCCAACATACCATATCAAGTCCCTGCTGCTTATCCGTCCAGCCCTGATTGGCATCCACAAAAAGCGGTTTATCAGTCGCGGAGCGGATAGTATTAATCAATTCCTTATCATTATCTCTACCCAATTTCACTTTGATAATATGGCAATCTTCACCCTCCTTGATTTTTTCTAGGAGCACTTCAGGGGTATCAATTCCAAGCGTATAAGATGTAGGAGGCATTTTTGAAGGATCAGCACCAAAATATTGATAACAAGGTTTTTGTTCAATCTTTCCTCGCAGATCATGTAAAGCGATATCAATTGCTGCTTTAATATTTGGGTTTCCAGGGGCAATGCTATCGAGATAAGCGATTACTTCATCGAAATCAAAAGGAGCTTTTAACCAAGATATATCTACTTTCGACATGAAAGCGGTGGCAGACTCTATATTTTCACCCATATAAGGAACCATGGATGCTTCACCATATCCAGTAAAACCCTCATGACTAATCTCCATCAACATGATTGGGGTAGATGTACGAGAAAATTTAGCTATGGTAAAAGGATGCCTTAAATTAAGCTCAAATGGTTTATAGCTGATCTTCATAATTTTAAATTAATGCACGAAATAACGAAATTTATACCATTGACTAGCATTATTAAAGGAATTATATTCCTTTAAAACCTATTCATTTCCATATAAATCGAGATTTTTTAAAACGATAATCACTAACGAATACTAGAAAAGACGAGATCTTCCAAAAACTGAACAACCAATTGCTCGTCTTTACTATTTGCGAAATCCGTTAACGATGGCAAATGGTGCATAAAAAAGACTTGCAAATGCGCCATTTCAATGATGGTAGTGGCGAGTGAACGTGGATGGGTATATGCCGGACTATATTCCAAAATAATGCCCGAAATTAATGAACAAAGATCCTTATAGGGCTTAAATAGTTGATCCTTATTATCCTCAGAAACATGTTTAGTAAGATAAGCCTTTGATCCCTCGGCAATAATAATTTGATGAAGCAAACTTTCGTTTACATACAGCGTTGTATCATCATCCACTACATTAGCAGCCAAAAGTTGGATGAGTTTTTTCAATTTGATCGCAGGATCAGAAATATTGTTCAGATGAAAAGTAACGCGAAATTCTAACCAGCTCCAATACCAAGCAGTAAGATAAATCAATAAACGATGTTTATTTTCAAAATAACGGTAAATACCAGCTTCAGTTGAGCCTATTACTTCAGCAAGTTTTTTAAAGGTAAAAGCCTCAAAACCGTTCTCATGGATCAGCTGGATACTGTTTTGTATTATTTTCCGGCCAAGATCTGTCTGCTCAGGGTTGCGAACAAATAATTTCTCGTTCATTTTAATCTGAAGCTGTAATTCCATAGGATTATCTTTTATTTATGAATACAAAGTGCATTCAATTATTTCGGATTAACAAAAGTAGATAAAAGTTTTACAATTAAATGAGATAGTATTACTATCATTTTAAATATTGATACTATCTTTGTTTTATTATTTACAAAAGAAAAATAGAAAATGGAATCAAAAAACATGTTTAAGGAACTAAAAAGCGACCTCCCAGCGAGTATAGTCGTGTTTTTCGTGGCCGTTCCTCTCTGTCTGGGTATTGCCCTTGCATCAGGAGCACCACTTTTTTCGGGGATCATAGCAGGGATTATTGGTGGAATTATTGTTGGAATGGCCAGCGGTTCAGCACTTGGAGTTAGCGGACCAGCAGCGGGATTAGCCGTTATTGTTCTTACATCCATTGCCACATTAGGTTCATGGCCAACATTTTTACTAGCAGTGGTGATTGCCGGCGTAATTCAGTTAGTTATGGGATTTGCCAAAGCTGGTTTTATTGCCTATTTCTTCCCATCATCAGTAATCAAGGGTATGCTTACGGGTATCGGCCTGCTGATTGTACTAAAGCAAATACCACATGCTTTAGGATACGACAAAGATGCAGAAGGCGATGATTCCTTTTTACAAACAGATGGCGAAAATACCTTTTCAGCACTTGCAAAAGCCTTTGAATGGGTAACTCCTGGCGCATTATTAATTGCGGCTATTTCTCTTGTGATTTTAATTCTTTGGGATACTGTGCTGACTAAAAAACACAAAATATTCCAGTTAATCCAAGGACCAATTGT
>NZ_JBIILQ010000287.1:0-3099 GCF_044232565.1 Daejeonella sp.
CGGTTTCTAATTGATTTTTTATGTTAAGCAAATTATAATTGATGCTTAGGCGAGGCTCAATTCCCGCCACTTCAAATTGGCGATTACGGTTTCCTGTAGAATTGAGCATGTACACTGCACCGTTCGGGATATTCGTATTTCCCCAAATTACCCCAGTTTTATTCGCTGCCACCGTGCTAAAAGAAAAATCTTGTCTCTGCCAATTACGACTGGTGGTATAGGCGTATGCCGTAGTTTTGAGAATAATATTTTCATTGATTTGCCATTGGTGTGTGGTGCTGGCGGATAAGCGTTTAATTGGTAAATTGTCAAATCCCGCCATTCTCGCAAAATCTTGTCCACCTTGATCGAACATGGTTTGTGTTAAACCGATGTAAGTAGAGTTCGACTGCTCATCGTAATAGCCTAATTTGATTCCAAGCTTAGATTTTTCGTTGAGTTCGATCTTGATTTTTGCCGAAAGATCGTTTAACCTGAAATTCGTCATTCCAAGCTCATCGGCTCTTTTGTGTAAGTAGGAGACTAAAAATCCCGTCTTTCCAATGGTATTTCCATAGGAACCAAAGCCTGAAAAATACCCGTTTTTTGCTCCTGTTAATTTGATTCTGCTTATTTCTGACGGTGGAGGATCAGCAGTGAAAAAATTCACAACGCCACCAATTGTTTGCGGGCCGAACAGAATTTGACCGCTACCTTTTAAAATTTCAATACCCGACATTTTATCGATAGATGGCGTAAAATACATTTCAGGTTCACCATAGGGGCCGAGTGCAATGGGAACGCCATCTTCAAGCATGAGCACATTGCGGCTTCTATCAGGATCTAATCCGCGGATACTTATGTTCAATCGTAGTCCCGCGCCTTCTTCATCCACCACATTAATTCCCGTAACCTTTCGAAGTAATTCATTGGAAGTTAGTGGAGCAAATTGTTTGATATCGCGTGTATTTAATATTATTGCCGAGCCGGGAGTTTTACTAATCAACCCGTCTCGTTTTCCAATTATCATGATCTGAGGCATCTCAATAATGGTGCTGTCTGATAGTTTTGTTGTTTCTTTAGGCTTTGAATCCTGTGCTTGGAGGCCGGAGCTGAATAGGAAAATAGAAAATATTAATATTGAAATCTGCTTCATCTTATTTAGACTAATTTTAAATAGTCCGCAATGATACGAGTAGAATGTCAAAAAATCAAATTATTTAGAATGATTATTAATAATAATTTCTAAATAGTGATTTTACTGCTAAATATTGCTTTTCAATGATTATTTCGTGCTATTGAGAGCGATCAGCTTTATTTTAATTTCGGATTATCGCCCCAACAATTAAATTATTATTTTACTTGACAGTATCTTTTTCAAGGCTATCCTGTATTAAAGAATCGGCTAGTATAGCCGAATTTAGCATTGAATCGGCAGCTGCAGCCTCCTGAATTGAGTCTTGTTTGTCAACTGCTTGTTGATCTGTACTGTTGCAGGCGTAGCTAATCAAGGTTAATACACCTATTAGAAATATGAATTTTTTCATTTAAAATAATTTTGTGGTTTTATTTCTGCCTGAAGAATATTTGAATGGGAACTCCGGTAAAATCAAAGTGCTCACGTAATTTATTCTCTACAAATCGCTTATAAGGTTCTTTTACATATTGGGGAAGGTTACAGAAGAATGCGAACATTGGAGATGAGGCATTGATTTGCGTTATATATTTGATTTTTACGTACTTTCCTTTTACTGCTGGCGGAGGGAAATTTTCAATGATTGGCAGCATTACATCGTTCAACTTGGAGGTTGGAATTTTTTTCAGTTTATTTTCATAGACTTTCGAGGCAGCTTCCAGTGATTTATAGATTCTTTGCTTTTCTACTACGGAAGTAAATACAATGGGAACATCGGTAAATGGAGCAATTTTTTGATAAATCTGTTCTTCAAAAATACTGGTTGTTTTGGTATTTTTTTCAATAAGATCCCATTTATTAACGAGGATAACGACACCTTTTTTGTTTTTTTCTGCGAGGTGAAATATGTTAATGTCTTGTGATTCAATACCTTCTACTGCATCAATCATTAATATTACTACATCTGCTTCTTCCAATGCTTTGATGGTACGCATCACCGAATAGAACTCAATATTTTCTTTAACCTTAGTTTTTTTCCGGAGACCAGCGGTATCAATCAGCATAAATTCATGCCCAAATTGATTGTAATGTATATGAATAGAGTCGCGGGTGGTGCCTGCGATTGGAGTTACGATATTTCTTTCGCGCCCTATCAAGGCGTTGATTAGCGATGATTTACCAACATTTGGTCTGCCCACAATAGCATATTTTGGAAGTTGATTTTCATCTTCTTCTTCTAATTCAAAGTGCTTAATAACTTCATCTAGAAGCTCACCTGTTCCTGAACCCGACATGGATGAAAGTGGATAAATTTCCCCTAAACCTAATCCGTAAAATACGCTAGCGTCGGTAATTCGTTGGTTATTATCTACTTTATTAACCACCACAAAAACGGGTTTTTTACTGCGACGAAGTAATTTAGCGATGTCATCATCAAGATCGGTTATTCCAGTAACCACATCCACCATAAAAAGGATGACGGTTGCTTCTTCGATGGCAATAATTACTTGTTCGCGTATAGCGGCCTCAAACACGTCGTCAGAGTTCGCAACATAGCCACCTGTATCAATTACTGTAAAGTGCTTATCGGTCCACTCAGCAACTCCGTAGTGCCTATCGCGGGTTACTCCACTGTAGTCATCAACTATTGCTTTACGGGTTTCGGTTAATCTGTTATATAATGTCGACTTACCTACATTTGGACGGCCTACTATTGCTACGATATTGCTCATTTCTTGGTTAGTATTGAGTAATTAGTATAAAGTATTTAGTACTAAGTACTGATTACACTTATTTTATATTCTCTGTTATTAATTTAATGCTGTTTTTAGATTTTATCTGCCTTTTCACACATCTACCTTCTCCGATTTTCTATCTCCCTACTTTGTACTAATTACTCAGCACTAATTTTCCTTCTCCGATTTTCTATCTCCCTACTTTGTACTAATTACTCAGTACTAATTATCCTTCTCCGATTTTCTATC
>NZ_JBIILQ010000288.1:0-3087 GCF_044232565.1 Daejeonella sp.
AAGGAAACTCTTTCAGTGCATACGCTCAAAATACCTTCAATATCACTGAAAAATTAGCCTTAAATGCTGGTTTACGCTTAGAAAACTTCAATTATGAACGTCAAATTTTACGCGGCAGATACCGCATGAACAATGTAAACAATGTAATTAGAGATACTAATATTGTTTCCAATGACAATACAGTCGCCCTTATTCCTGGTGCAGGAATCACTTATGCTATCAATAATCAAATCAATATTTTTACTGGAGTACATAAAGGATTTGCTCCTCCACGTATTAAAGATGCTATTACATCCGCTGGAATTCCCTATAATTTAGATGCCGAACTAAGTACAAATTATGAACTTGGAGCACGTATTAACGTTGGAAATGTTTTGAGTGCCGAATTTACAGCCTTCATCCTCGACTTTAAAAATCAAATTATTCCAGTTTCAAACTCATCAGGTAATTTAAATGCGACCGGAGTGGTAAATGGTGGTGAAACCATGCACAAAGGAATTGAGGCAGGTTTCAAACTCGACTTCGGTAAAATTATGGATTCAAAAAATTCATTTACCTTAGAAACTAACCTTACCCTACAAGATTCCTATTATAGCAGCGACCGCTTTATTTCATTAAATGGTAGCGCAATCAATGTGAAAAATAATACATTACCCTATGCAGCCAATGTAATGCTTTGGAATGCATTAGGAATGAACCTGTTAAATGGCTTCGGGTTCAAACTTGCAGGAAATTATATCGGTAAGCAATTCACAGATGAGCTAAACAGCATTGCAGCATCTGCAAATGGCCGCACAGGGCAGCTAAAAAGCAGATATATCGTTGATGCAAATGCATATTATACTATCCCTAAGACAAATGCAAGTTTGAATATATCTGTTAAAAATTTAACAGATCAGCGCTACATCAGCACAAGAAGGCCAGAAGGAATACGTGTTGGCCTACCCAGGCTAGTCACAGCAGGATTCGAAATCAGTTTTTAATCTTATCCATTGACTCAAAACCCGTTTCAAAATTCTGGAACGGGTTTTTTATTTTTAAATAATTATCAGCATCAAGATAATATTCCGATTTTAGTAGCAGAAAATATTGAAAATGAAAAGAACTACAGAACAAGATTCAAATTACACCGATTTAGATAAAATGTCTGTCGCAGAGCTTCTGCATGGCATAAACAAAGAGGATAAATCAGTCCCACTAGCTGTTGAAAAAGTTATTCCAGCAATTGAAAAAGTGGTAAATGTAATTGTAGATAAAATCAGTAAGGGAGGACGCCTATTTTATATTGGGGCTGGAACAAGCGGCCGACTTGGAATCTTGGATGCCTCTGAATGCCCTCCAACTTATGGTGTTCCCTTCGATATGGTGGTAGGTATCATTGCTGGTGGCGATAAAGCCATCAGAAAAGCAGTGGAAAATGCCGAGGATAATGCAGAGCAAGCGTGGAAGGACCTTCAGGAATTTAATATTTCTAATAAAGATGTGCTAATTGGAATTGCCGCTTCCGGAACTACACCCTACGTAATTGGCGGATTAAACAAAGCCAATGAAAACGGATTGGAAACTGCCTGCATAGTTTGTAATGCTGGAAGTCCCGTTGCCGCAGCCTCAAAACACCCTATTGAAGTAGTAGTAGGGCCTGAGTTTGTTACTGGCTCAACACGCATGAAATCAGGCACTGCCCAAAAATTAGTGCTAAATATGATTAGTACAACAACTATGATCCGATTGGGTCGGGTAAAAGGCAATAAAATGGTGGATATGCAGTTAAGCAATATCAAGCTGGTTGCCCGTGCTGTTAACATGGTTATGCAAGCTACAAAACTAGATGAAAAAACGGCACAATCGCTTCTCAAGCAACATGGTAGCGTGCGCAAAGCTGTAGAAAATGCACCATCAAACTAGAAAGAATAAGGTTTAAATGCATGAAATAGAACCATATTACCGCTGGAGGGACGATTATATCGCTTCCGAAGACCCACTTTCGCCATTTTTTGAAACAAACTATAGCGAATTTGAATTCGATAAGCAGATTTACAATTACTTAATCCATCCTCAATGGGATTTCTTTGGCTCTCAAACACTTTATTTAAAAGTATTGTTTGCCGATTATGAAAGCGGTTTTGCTATCATAGAATTTATGGGTGAGTGGAATGATGCGCTACACAATGATGTAATGACCCTCAAACGCGAAATTATCGAGCTGATGGTGGATGAAGGAATCAACAAATTTATACTCATTGGAGAAAATGTGCTCAATTACCATTCATCCGATGATTGTTACTATGAAGAGTGGTTTCAAGATGTAGAAGATGGATGGATTGCCGGAATAAATTTTAGAGAGCACGTAATCAGTGAGTTCAAACGAAACAATATCGATTATTACTTAAACTTTGGAGGCAATTTAGATGACATGGCATGGCGCAACCTAAAACCTGCGCAGCTCTTTAAAAATGTTGAAATGGAGTTAAGTAGGAGGCTAAACTAGGGGGCAGCTAAAACCTAAATCAGCCTAAAGATTTGGCTGAATTCTTAAAACATCAGTTTAACTTTTACGCTTAAACAACACAAAAACCGATCATTATTATTAAATTCGATAAAAAAAATTAAAATGTCACAAAAAGAAACAGTTTTTCAATACAATCAGGAACCAATAATGCAGCGTGAAGGTGGAATTACTTCCAGAAACTTCCTTCCCAATGTATTTTTATGGATGTTCATCGCTCTTGGGCTTTCTGCAGGGTTTGCATGGCAATTTTCTAGTGATCAAGGGCTTTTAAGCATGCTCATTGATACACAAACTGGAAGCAGAACAACATTAGGAACAATTGCAATGTTTGCACCATTAGCCTTTGTTTTGGTCATGTCTTTTGGCATGAACCGATTATCATTTCCAGCTCTAGCACTCATTTTTGTGCTTTACTCGGCTGCAACAGGAATCAGCTTAAGCTATATTTTACTGGTTTACACCTCTTCTTCGGTATTGGGATGTTTCATTTCAGCATCCTTATTATTTGCTGTAATGGCTATTGCAGGTTATAAGACCGAACAAGACCTAACAAAGTTTGGTCCCATTTTAATGATGGC
>NZ_JBIILQ010000083.1:0-10231 GCF_044232565.1 Daejeonella sp.
ACATTCTGATGATCGTAGGTATGTGATCCAATCACATGTCCGGCATCAGACAGTTCTTTAATTTGTGCTTTGCTCATGTAATTTGCTTTGCCAATGGAGACTGTCATGATAAAGAATACGCCCTTAAAACCATATTTATTCATTTCAGGTATTGCAGCGGTGTATTGATCAAGTTTGGTATCGTCAAAAGTGAGCATGATTGGTTTCTTCGGTAATTTTTTACCATAAACCAGATAGTCGTAAAGTTGATCAGGTAAAATAGTATGATATCCGCTGTCGGCTAACATTTTCATCTGCGACTTAAATTCAGCAATGGGTACGATATAATCCTTGCCCATTTTACCATCCGTGGCAGTCCAGTTTCTGATTTGATGATAGCATAATATGGGCACTTGAGGTCGGGCTAGGATTTCGGCTGCACTGGCTGCTTTTTTAGATCCAGAATCCTCCTGGTTTTCGCTTTCACCCTGATTTAACCCTATTTCTTCCTTGTTTTCGGATGCTTTGGGTGCTGAATTTTGCTGGCATGAATTTAGGGCAAGCATCAAAATTATTAAATTTGCTAAGATTGTTTTAGTCTTCATTGATTATTAAAATATTGGCTTTAGTTTGTTCACGAAAATAGCGAAAATTGACATATTTTGAACGTTGCTTGCAATAAAAATAGTATTGATATGCAAGGAATAAATCGTTTGATAATAATTGCATTACCTTTGCAATTTAAATGGCAAAATGATAGATAAGGTATTAAAGAATTTGAAGATCGCATCCCTCAATGATATGCAGCGTGTTGCGATTGATTCGGCCATTGCTAAGGATACGATAATTTTATCCCCAACAGGATCTGGAAAAACAATCGCGTTTTTAATACCTGTATTAAGTCGATTAGATTTATCAAAGTCAGGTATACAAGCATTAATTTTAGTTCCCTCAAGAGAATTAGCCCTGCAAATTGAGCAGGTTTTTAAAGCTATGGGGACAGGTTTTAAGGTGAATTGCTTTTATGGTGGTCACCCGGTTAGAACCGAAAAAAACAATTTGGTACAGGCTCCATCTGTCGTGATTGGTACTCCTGGGAGGATCGCATTTCACATTCGTCATGATAATTTTAATCCGGATACCATTCATACTATTGTATTAGATGAGTTTGATAAGGCTCTTGAGTTTGGCTTTGAGGATGATATGGCTTTCATAATAAGTCGTTTAAAAAATATAGGACGCAGAATTTTAACTTCTGCAACCAAAATGCCTGAGATCCCTGAATTTACCGGATTAAGGAAGTCTGTTGAAGTGAATTTTCTTAGTGATTCAAATAGTTTACCCGATTTGAGCATTAAATCCTTAATCTCTGAAGCTGCTGATAAGCTTGAGACGCTATTTTCATTAATCTGTAAAATTGGAAATCGCTCCACACTTGTTTTTTGTAACCATCGTGAAGCTGTGGATAGAATTAGCGGATTATTATGGGATATGGGACTTGATCATGGGGTTTTTCATGGTGGGATGGAACAAGAAGATCGTGAAAAAGCTTTGTTGAAATTCAGAAATGGAAGTTATAGCTTTTTAATTACAACAGATTTGGCTTCCCGTGGATTGGATATTCCTGAAATTGAAAATGTGATACATTATCAATTACCGCATAATGAAGAGGCATTTTTGCATAGAAATGGGCGTACAGCAAGAATGAATGCAAGTGGTACGGCTTATGTAATTTTAACTGAAGATGAAAAACCATCCTTTTTGAAAGATAATATTGATCTCGAAATCTTGCCTGAGAAGGATATTGTGCCCGAAAATACAGCTTGGGCAACACTTTATTTAGGGGCCGGCAGGAAAGATAAAATCAATAAAATTGATATCGTTGGACTCCTAATGAAAAAAGGTAAGCTCGAAAAAAATGAATTGGGCTTAATTGAAGTACAAGATTTTTCTTCTTATGCCGGCGTTAATCGCAAGAAAATCGACAATGTGGTAAGGCTCTTGAAAAACGAAAAAATAAAGAATAAAAAAATAAAAATTGAAGTCTCCAGATAATAAAAATGAGCAATAACGACATTATGAAAAAGCTTCGTGTAGCACTTAAGCTAAACGATCAGGAAATTGTTGAAATCCTTAATTTAGTTGATTTTTCGATTACTAAGGCAGAATTAGGTGCTATTTTTAGGAACAAGGAGCATGAAAATTTTAAGCCTTGTGGTGATCAGATTTTGAGGAATTTTTTAAATGGCCTGATAATTTATAAACGGGGACCCAAACCTGACTTGGAACAAGGATTAAGGAGCAAGGATTAAGGAGCAAAGACAAAAGATTTGAGTAGAGTATGAAAAAATTCATCCCCTCAGATATCGCTCGACTTTCAACTTAAAACTGATAAAACCAACTGAAACTGCCTGAACTGTGATTTTTTTGATTGGTATGATTTTGATGATTACAGATGTCGTTAGCCTGACAGGGTATAAATACAACTCTTTACTAAATCAAGAAATGACTTCGAGAACCTCAGCCACCGGGTAGCTGGTGTCACTAGCCTAACCACTAATCAGACGATAATTGATTAAACCAAAACGCCCCAA
This sequence comes from Daejeonella sp., assembly GCF_044232565.1. GTDB lineage: Bacteria > Bacteroidota > Bacteroidia > Sphingobacteriales > Sphingobacteriaceae > Daejeonella. The sequence goes on from NZ_JBIILQ010000083.1 coordinate 2,574, forward strand.
TTAGGGGCGTTTTATACTTAATTATTTTCTTCTTGCTTGGAGTTCTCCAATTCTAATTTTACCTTTAGTAATTCATTATAAAAATAAAATATTGTTGGCCTTATTTGCCAAAAATTGCTCCCCTCTAAGAAGGGTAATACTTTAGGATTAATGGTAACAAGTTTCGCCTTTATTATTTCATTTTCCATCTGTTCTAGTTGCTGGAGCGTTAATATAGAATTCTGCTCCGTAAAAAAGCCAACTTCCATTGTCTTTCCATAAATATCGGTTCTGATTATTATCATAAGGCCAGCACCTTTATCACCTGATGCAAGTGTTTCTATCTGTTGTCTGCTCATATACTTGGCGCATATTATGTTCAGTTGGGCTTTGTTTGTAACAATTTCAGGGTAGCTAAGAAGTTGGCCAAATAGCTTTGGAGAGTTTTGCTTCACATTGGTAAACTTGTTATTGATGTTTTCAATTGTAATGTATTTTTCTGTTTTTTTTACTTTATACTTTTGATTTATTGCCTTTGCAGTTTCACCATCATTTAAGTTTGACAATAAGCTTTGCGCTAAACAAGATGTACTAATGGTACTACACAACGTAATAGTAAATATGACTCTGAGAATTGAATTTATTGTTTTCATAATTTTAGGCTATTTACAGTTAGATATTGAAAATATGTTTAAAAGTGCATTTGGTAAAAGGTTGTAATTAATTTTTCCTCTGCCCGCATAAGATGATTCCTGGTAAAATTTATCCAAAAAATAGTAATACTTATTTTGGAAATCTGAAAATTGTTTCGGACTGGTGTTAAAGTTGTTGGTTATACTTGCAAGCCATTTACTATATTCTTTTTGTAAATCAATTGAAGCACTCGGCCCCATTGCAATTTCGTTTCCCTCTCCGCTGGTAATATCCTTAAACAATGCTTGTTCAAACTCTATATTAGGAAAACCATTTTCGTGATATTGTTCAATACCTCCAGGGTAGTGTACGTCTTGAAAAACATGAAAAAACTCATGTCTAAATATACTGATAGCGCTTAAACTATAACCAGTTGATAATTGATTAATCCAAAACGCCCCAATAAGGGGCGTTTTGGATTTTTTCATTGTTTTGAAGATTCCATTTCTTCTTTAATCTTTAATAAATCCTCATAAATAATTGTTGGAGTTATTCGCCAAAAATTACTTCCTTCTAATAAGGGCAATATTTCTGGCTTCATGATTACCAATTTAATTGTCATGAGCTCTTTTTCAATTTTTTCTAATTGATTTAGCGTCAATATGGAATTTTGTTCTGTAAAAAAGCTTACCTCTAATGTATTTCCGTTGATATCGGTTTTAATATCTATCATCAAACCTGCGTATTTTATACCTGCTGCAAGGGTTTCAATTTGTTGTTTGCTTATGTGATTGGCACATATCCTGCTAAGTTTGACCATATCAATAACAATGTCTGGTTTGGTCAATATTTGGCCGTGTAGTCTAGGAGAGTTCTGCTTTATATTGGTAAACCTATTATTGATGTTTTCAATATCAATGTATTTGGTAGTTTTTTTAATTTGATAGTTAAGAGTAAGGGCTTTATTTATCGAACCATCTTTTAGATCTATTAATTTAATTTGCGCAAAGCTTAAAAGCTGCATTAAAACTAAAGTAGCGGTCATTAGTAAACACTTGGTGTTTGAATTAATCTTTTTCATACGAATTATTATTTTAATGTTCGAAATTACAGTTTGAATTATTGAATATTGAAAAAAGTGCGTTTGGTCTAAGGTTATAGTTGATTGCTCCTCTACGATTATAAGGTCCATTTTGATGAAATTGTTCTAAGAAATAGTTATACTTACCCTTAAGATCCGAAAATTGTAGAGGTTTAATAGTGAAGTTATTTGTAATACTTAGAATCCAAGTTTCATACTCTCTTTTTAATTCTTCAGAACCACTAGATCCCATTGCTGATGAAGGAAAGTCTCCATTTATAATATCCTTAAACAGAGCCTGCTCAAACTCTAAATTTGGGTTGCCGGTGTAAGTGTATTGACTGGTACCACCTGGGTAATGCGCATCTTGATAAACGTGGAAAAATTCATGTCCAAATAAAGTGGAGCTACTTAAAGTAAATTCATTTGGCAATAATATGTTCTTTTCGCTAGGTCTATATGCACCATTATCCGTTACTGTTGGGTCTAAGCAAACTCCTATTTTTATGCCTGATGATTCAATCTTTTGGTATATGAAATTTCGTAGACATTTCCAGTATTCATTATTCCCTTCGTAAAGATATTGATTAAAGGTATTGCTTAACATAGTATTTTGGGGTTCTGTCAAGCAGTCATTCTTGGTTTTCATTATTTTTTTTAGACTATCCGTAGGGCATTTATAAATTCCTGTAGCACCTCCAATACATGTTTGGCATTCGTTGCTAAATATAGCTGTTCCGCCCGCTACTCCTGCACAGTCAATTTTATCAGAATATTGGTAAGGATCTACGCCGCTATAACCACTACCGGCAGGGCCACCACCACTTCCACCGCCAATATCTTCAGTGTCATGAGATCTAGTATTAAAATCAAAATCGTTTATTAAAATACAATTGGTTCTTGAATAGCCTATAACTACAGCATAACCACTTGTAATATCAACATAAGTATAATGAACATTATAACATAGGACTGAATTTCTCATACTCGCTTTGCGAAAAAAGACATTCGTTTCCTGCATGAGTGCTATATCTCCATTTTGGTTAAAAGCAAAGGCATGTTTTGGTTTGCCATTCCATTCATGCACAGAAATGATACCAACAAATTTATCGTTCTTTTTTTCACCCATTGGAGCCAAGCTGACCCATTCTGCCTGCATATTTTGACTCTTGTCCTTGTAAATAAGTAGGTAGCTCGATTTTTGGAGATCACGAAAATTTTTCTCGCCTTCAGCTTTTATACCTTGTGGCCTTTCATAGTCAATGGGTACAACTACGGCATCGCCAAGGTTTATTTTAACCATCTTAGCTTGTTCCCAAATCGGTGTTTTATTACCCTCTGGCCCAGGCTGACTGGGCATTGTACTCAATATCTCATCTTCAAAAAAACTGCGTGCTTCTTGCATAAATGAAGATTGGCTTTGAACGCTGTTTTCTGGTTTATCTTTCCGACAACTGTAGAGTAAGAGAAAAATAGAAAAGATTCCAGTAAAGATTAATCCTAGGTTAACCTTTTTGATAGGGGGGGGTATCTCATGACTGTGATTTTATTTATTTTCTAATTTAGAAATAAATATCATAAATTGAAATTATTTTTATTTTAAATTAATTATAAATACTTTTTGCTTAAAACTATTCTAGAACAAGGAATAAGGACAAAAAATGAGTTGCCATAAAATTCAATAATGCAAATGAGGCTAGTCTGATAACTGGGGTGGAGCAAACAACATAGACAAAAGATTTGAATATAAGAATATTCATCCTCCCTGATGTCGCCAGCCTAACCAACTAACCAACTATTCAACTAATAATTATTTTCACATTGACAAACCTTTTATTACCTTCCAAGTAAATTAGCACTAAAACGAGGGTTTTTATGGATTTTTTCAAAGCAAAATCAAATGGAGAAACCTCACTTCAGGTAGGTTTATATGCAGCGATTACCGTTTTTCTGACCTATACCATGGTTTTTGGATTTCGAAAATCATTCACAGTAGCAACTTTTGATGGAATAACTATTGCCGGTTACAGCTATAAAACAATCCTAGTTATTAGTCAGATGTTAGGCTATATGCTTGCTAAATTCTATGGTATCAAGTTTATTTCCGAGCTAAAACGACATGGTCGTGGCAAGATAATTATGCTGCTTACCTTAATTTCATGGCTTAGTTGGTTGTTTTTTGCGCTTGTTCCTGCTCCCTTTAATATCGCATTTCTTTTTATCAATGGCTTCCCTCTAGGCATGCTTTGGGGCGTGGTATTTTCTTATGTTGAGGGAAGGCGTAGTACCGATTTTATTGGCGCCACACTCGCAGTAAGTTTCATTTTTGCCTCCGGTTTTGTTAAAACAGTGGGAGCTTGGCTTATGTTAAATTTCGGCATTACAGAGTTTTGGGTTCCATTTTATACCGGACTTGTATTTGTGATTCCACTTTTACTTTTTGTGTTTTTAATTGAAAAAATTCCACCTCCAGATGAGGAAGATATTAAATATCGGATGGACAGAGTTCCAATGCTTGCCGCAGACCGTAAAAAGTTTACCAAGCTTTTCCTGCCCGGCTTAGTGGCGTGCATCTTAATCTATACCTTCGCAACTATTTTTAGGGATATGCGAGATAATTTTAGTGCCGAAATGTGGAAGGAAATGGGCTTTTTCAATAAACCGGAACTATTTGCTAAGACTGAAACTCCTATCACCATCATTATTCTTGTTTTAGTAGGCAGCATGGTACTAATTAAGGATAGTTTTAAAGCTTTAATGCTGTCGCATGTTTTTATCGGATTAGGTTTTTTGCTTGCGGGACTTTCATCTTACTTTTACATTAATGAAAGTTTAACACCCATTTGGTGGATGACTTTAGTTGGTTTAGGATTATACATGGTTTATATTCCTTTTAATTCCGTGTTTTTTGAGCGTTTAATTGCAGCTTTTAAGCATACAGGTAATGTGGGCTTCTTAATTTACCTTGCCGACTCATTCGGATACGTAGGAAGCGTAGGGGTGATGCTGAGTAAAGAAATATTTAAAGTTGAATTAAATTGGGTTACTTTTTTCTCAAATAGCGTAATTTGGCTGTCGCTAGTCGGACTTGCATTGACGGTTTTTTCTGCACTATATTTTTATAGTAAATACCTAGTTTTAGTAAAAAATAATGAATCTTGATTTGGTGATTTGTGTTTAATGAAAATGAATAATAAGGAAGCGATTTTAAGTGAATATGGATTGAATTCCAATGAGGCTATGTTGAAACCCTTCGGTACCGGGCATATCAATTCAACTTTTTTGGTGACAATCAAAACTACTGGTGAACAGTTTATTTTACAGAGTATCAACATTAATGTTTTTAAGAAGCCTGAAATTATTGCTCAAAATGTTAAGCATGTAGCAGATTTTTTAGCAGAAAAGTATCCTGATTATTTATTTATAAAGGCAATCAAGACTGTTTCTGGAGAGGAAATGGCAGTGCTTGATGGAGTTTACTGGCGACTAACCCAATTTGTTAGGAACTCAGTTTCATTTGATACTTTAACTGAACCCAATCAGGCTTATGAAGCCGCTTTGCAATTTGGTCGCCTCAATAAACTTCTATCTGATTTTGATGCATCGAAGCTAAAAGAGACTATTCCGGGATTTCATGATTTGGAACTTCGCTATAATCAATTTAGTGATGCGCTCGATTCTGCCTCCGACGAGGTAAAAAAACATGCTGAAAAGGAAATAAATACCGCCCTACATTATCGTTTTATACTCGATTATTTTAACTCGATTAAAAATTCGCCCGAATTACCGGACCGAGCAATGCACCACGATACAAAAATTAGCAATATGCTTTTTGATAGGGATAGTGTAAAAGGTATCTGCGTGATTGATTTAGATACGTTGATGGCCGGTAAATTTATTTCTGATTTAGGAGATATGATGCGGACTTACCTTTGCGCTTTCTCTGAAAATGAAGCGGATATCAGTAAAATAACTATCCGTATTGAATATTTTGAAGCTATTGTTAAGGGTTATTTGCATGAAATGGGCTCAATATTAAGTCCCCTAGAAAAAGAACTTATTCTCTTCTCTGGAAAATATTTGATCTATATGCAAGCCATTAGGTTTTTAAGTGATTACCTTAATGGAAATGTATATTATCCTATTTCTTATCCGGAGCAAAACCTTCATCGGACTAAAAATCAATTTAAGTTATTAGCTGAATTATTCGATAATGAAAAAACACTGGTTGGTCTTGTAAATAAATGTTTGAATGAGCATGATTCTAGGGTATAGGGGACTAATTATTTGATTATGTGCTAATTAACTTTATCCAACTTATTCATTTTTTGACTCTCAATTATTTTTTTATATTGATATAGTCAATTTACTTCACTATATTGCTTTAGCATAAAAATTAGAAAAACTAAAAATCAATTTATGGAAACCGGTACAGTAAAATTTTTTAATGAATCCAAAGGGTTTGGATTCATTACCCAAGAGGATGGAAAAGAGGTTTTTGTTCACGTAAGTGGATTAAAGCAGGATATAAGACAAAATGATAAAGTTGAATTTGAGGTTGAAGAAGGTAAAAAAGGCCTAAGTGCGGTGAATGTAAGACTTGCTTAACTTATTTATATCCATCAAAGAAGCCGTATTGAAATAATCAATACGGCTTCTTTATTTCAAAATGTGATACGCTGATTTATTCCCCCCTGTTTAGAAAAACAAATTGATTGTCAAATACATCCAGTTTTATTTTACTGTCTTTATCAATTTTTCCTGCAAGTATTTCTTTCGACAATTCATTTAGAATACGTTTTTGAATTACTCTCTTTAATGGACGGGCTCCAAATTGTGGATCATAACCTAGCTGTGATAACCAATCTAGGGCCTCTTCGCTTGCCTCAATCTCAATCCCCATTTCAGAAAGAGTATCCTGTACTCCTTTAAACTGAAGGGTAACAATATCTCTAAGCTCTTCACGATTTAAAGGTGTAAACATAATCAGCTCGTCAATTCGATTTAAAAATTCGGGACGAATAGTTTGTTTAAGAAGTTCAAATAATTCACCCTTAGTTTTGGCAATCAAATGATCTCTATTTAATTCTGTAAGATCTTTGAAATTATCTTGGATTAGATGTGATCCAATATTAGAGGTCATGATGATGATTGTGTTTTTGAAATCTACTAATCGACCTTTATTATCGGTTAATCGACCATCATCTAGAACCTGCAGTAAAATATTGAATACATCTGGATGTGCTTTTTCTATCTCATCAAGTAAAATTACTGAATAAGGCTTTCTACGCACGGCCTCTGTCAATTGTCCGCCTTCATCATAGCCAACATAGCCTGGAGGCGCTCCAATGAGCCTAGAAACAGCGTGGCGCTCTTGATATTCACTCATATCAATTCGAATCATGGCATGTTCATCATTAAACAGATATTCGGCTAAAGCTTTTGCGAGCTCAGTCTTACCTACGCCAGTAGTGCCTAGAAAGATAAAAGAGCCAATGGGTTTACGTTTGTCCTGCAAGCCCGCTCGAGAGCGTCTAATGGCATCAGAAATAGCTTCAATGGCTTCGTCTTGTCCCGCAACACGTTTATGTAGCTCTGCCTCCATGTGTAAAAGCTTTTCGCGTTCACTTTGAATCATTTTAGTAACCGGTACGCCAGTCCAGCGTGAAACAATACCTGCAATATCTTCTGCCGTGACCTCTTCTTTTAGCATTCGGTTATCAAGTTGTGTCTCGGCCAATTGTTTTTTGAGAAGCTCCACTTGATCTTGAGCTTGCTTTATTTTGCCATACCTCAATTCGGCAACCTTGCCGTAATCTCCAGCACGTTCTGCCTGATCGGCTTCCAACTTGAAGCTTTCAATTTGCTCGCCTTCGTTGTTAATAGCGTCCACAAGGTCTTTTTCTGCTTTCCAACGCGCTCTTAGCGAATCACGTTCGGTTGATAGGTTGGCGATTTCTTCGGA
>NZ_JBIILQ010000084.1:0-10209 GCF_044232565.1 Daejeonella sp.
CTTGAGGCAGGATGGCAAATATCGAGCCTTGGAAAAAACGTATCAGAAACGAAGCAAAAGCCACGGTCATTTTTTAATTTAAGTTTCTATTACCAATTCTGATTTGAAAGTACTGTTAATTGAAGATGAAAAAACGTTGGCCTATGAAGTTGAGGCCTTCCTGAAAAAGGCATTTTACCTTTGCGATATGGCTCATACTGCCAAGAAAGCACTAGAAATGCTTGGTGTAAACCCATACGATTTTGTTCTATTAGATTTGGGATTACCTGACCTTGATGGCTTAAAAGTGCTTCAGGAGGCTAAAAAGCTTAATCCTGATGCGGCTTATATCATTCTTACCGCTCGTGGAAATATTGAAGATCGGATTTTAGGCCTTGATTTAGGAGCAGATGATTATCTACCGAAACCTTTCTCGCTGCTAGAGCTACAATCACGGATGCAGGCAATTTCTAGAAGGAAGTTTAATGTGAATACTCAAGAAATTGATTTGGGTGAATTCATGATTGACCTGCAAAATAGGACGGTTAAACATCAGTCTGCGGAAATTGAACTTACCCGAAAGGAATTTGATTTACTCAGTTACTTACTTTTGCATAAAAACAGAGTACTGAACAGGATGCAGTTGAGTGAGCATATTTGGGGCTCTTTTGTTGATGATGATTATGATTCCAATTATATTGATGTTCATATTAAGAATATTCGTAAAAAATTAGGAGCTTACGGACAAGTAGAATGGCTTGAAACTGTTAGAGGAGTAGGTTATAAAATCAGAAAATAATTGAAATTAATTAGCAAACTCACGCTTTTTATTACGCTCTCAAAGCTTGCTATAGTTTTGTTGTTCGTGCTTACTCTGCCCTATCTGATTGAGCAAATTGCTAAAAACTATACCGATTTTTACCTTCAACAGCAGCAAAAAAAGGTGCTGGAGGTTGTTTCTAAAAATGGAGTAGATTCTTATTTGCAAGGAGAAGAAAGCTATGGTAGTTATACCATGTTGAAGGAGGAATATGTTTCTTTAGAGCCCGTAGAAAATGGCTTCAAGCTAGATACCATTTATACAGACGAGCGTATCATTGAACAAGATACACTCAACTATCGCGTCTTAATTCATGCTTTTAATACTGAACGTGGAACGTATTTGATGGAGGTTGGGAAAACCATCGAAACCATAGATCAATACAAGCGTCCGCTACAACGTATTGCCACCTATGTACTTCTCGGACTGATTCTCATAACTCTGATAATCGATCTTTTTTATACGCGCTTCCTGCTTAGGCCATTGGTAAAAATCATTCAGACTAAAATCATCAACAGGAAATTTCCTTTTAATGAAAATACGACACCCATAAAAACGAGTACCAGTGATTTTAGGTTTCTTGATGATTCATTAATTAAGCTCATGGAACAAATTCATGTCGATTTTGAGAAAGAACGAGAGTTTACTGCTAATGCATCACATGAATTGATGACACCTATCGGAATTCTGCAAAATAAGATCGAAAACCTAATGGGTGAGCCCGAAGTCAGCGATTTTGTTCAAGAACGCCTCATGGGCATGCAAAAAACACTAAACCGCCTCAAGCGCATTGTGCATTCTTTATTATTGATTTCTAGAATTGAAAATGATCAGTTTACCAAGAAAGAATCAGTAGCCGTGATCGAAGTATTTGATGATATTTTGGATGAAATTAGTCACCGATTAAGTGAAAAGGATATTAAACTAGAAATCAAAATTTCAAAGAACATCACTCTTAAGAACATCAACCGAGATCTTATTTTTCAAATGATTTATAATCTGGTGAATAATGCCATTCGTTATAATAAAGCATCCGGATTTATACACATAAATGATCGTTTGAATGCAGATGGTTCGTACGATATATATCTGATTGATAGTGGGATAGGTATTCCTGCCGAAGAGATAGGAACTATTTTTAATCGTTTTAAAAAGGCAAATCAATCAGAAGATTCGGTGGGCTATGGCCTCGGACTATCGATTGTTAAAAGTATAGCCGATTATCATCAAGTTACTATTTCTGTGGATTCAGATACGTCAAAAGGCACCACGTTTACCGTTTCTTTTCCTACGATTCTGGTTAAGTAGATTTTTTTCCTAGCATCTATTTTTAACCACAAAGATTTATGGAGCTTTTAAAGAGGAAAGAGATGAGTTATTTTCCTCTGGTCGGTGTTGTCCACCGCACCAGTTATTACCGCAGTTCTTCATCTCACAATAAATATTTTCATCTTATTTCCTCTTGGTTGGTGTTGCCCTTTAGACTTCTAAATGTCTGACAGTCTACTGAAACTTTCTTTTATTTATTTCTATACTATAACTCCTGCCAATTGCAAAGTAAATTAGCGAGCTTCAGTGCTGGCAAACAACCCCATTTCACCCACAATTATCATAATAAGGTAGAAATATCTTGATTCATCAATTGTGACAATCAGCAGATTATACTACATTTTTCATGACTTAATTTTGGACATTATTTAAAATTTAAAACAATAATTATATGAAAAATTTAAGTTTAATTGCTTTTTCGGCATTATTTGCCTTGAGTTCATGCGGCGGTAGCACAGATTCTTCTGAGACTAGCAGTGCAGATACTACGACTCAAGAAACTGTAGCAGCGCCAGTTGAGAAAGAAGTTTCAATTACCATTAATGCGGGCGATGATATGAAATATGATCTTCCCGAAATCACAGTTAAAGAAGGTCAGTTAGTTAAATTAACTCTTAACCATACTGGTAAAGTAGCCAAAGAAGCTATGGGCCATAATTGGGTATTATTAGCTCAAGGGACAATTGTTTCTGACTTTGCTACTAAAGCAATGCAAGCAAAAGATACGGATTACATTCCTGCCGGAGCCTCTGAAGTATTGTTTAATACTAAATTAATAGGTGGTGGGGAGTCTGTTACCATTGAATTTGTAGCACCAGCAAAGGGTGTTTATGAGTTTATCTGTACATTCCCCGGTCATAGTGGTATGATGAAGGGTAATTTTTACGTACAATAAATCACTAAAAATTATTGAATTAAAAAGCCCAAAATTTTAATTTTGGGCTTTTTTTTGTTCCTCTGGTCGGTCCTCTGGTCGGTGTTGTCCACCGTACCAGTCACCACCGTACCAGTCACCACCATACCAAGCCTCATTCCTACCAGTCACCACCGCAACAGCCACACCGCACCACTACCATCCCCAATAAATATTATCATCTTCTTGCAACTTATTCACTTTACCTGCGTCCTATATTTGAATTAGTTAGATATGATTTGTCCCTGATCACTTTGAGGAATTTGAAAAGGGTTAAAAAACGAAAAAAATCCGGTTTATCCGGATTTTTTCGTTTTATCTATTTTAGAGAATATCTTTTAAAACCTTCCAAACATTATCGGCTAATATTTGATGTCCTGCTGCTGTAGGGTGAATTCCATCCGCCTGATTAAGTTCAGGTATGCCACCCACGCGATCTAATAAAAAAGGAACTAAGGCCATGTTATTTTTCTTCGCAAGATCTGGGAAGATCATTCGGAAGTCGGATGCATAAGTTTTACCCATGTTGGGTGGCACTTCCATGCCGACGATCACCAGTTTCGCTTCCGGATATTTCGCTTTTACTTGATCAATAATACTCTGAAGATTTTTACGTGTTTCACTTACTGGAATGCCCCTTAATCCATCGTTTGCTCCCAACTCAAGAATAAAAATAGCTACATTATCCTTTAATAGCCAATCAATTCTGGCTTTACCTGCAGCAGAAGTCTCGCCACTAAGTCCCGCATTAATCACCTCATAAGGAAGCTGTAAGGAATCAATTTTATTCCCAAGAATGTCAGGAAATGCTTCCTCTTGTTCAACTCCTAGTCCGGCAGTAAGACTATCCCCAAAAACGAGAATGTTCTTCTTTGTACCTACAGATTTTTCCTTAGTTTTTTCAACGCCATCGATTTTCGTTTTATTATTTCCCCCACTTCCACAAGCGCAAAGCGTGGATAAAAGGAATAGGCTAATATAGTTTTTAAGTTTATTCATGGGAGATTATATGTGCTTACGAAAATACTGAATTAAGAAATTGTATCCTAAGAGGAATTTAGGAAAGGTTTTTTGTTGAACTCAATTAGTATTTATCAATCTTCTATTCTGCTCATTCAATATATATTTATTGAACATATACTTTGATAGTGGTTTTAATTGTTTTTCAGTATGAACTGGATGATTGCCAGGTGAAGTATATAATTCAATCACCTTATTAATTTTAGAATACCAAACTCCACTAATATTAGTGATTTTTAAGGTATCTGGACGAGTAATTTTTTTAAAATATCGAAGTTTTGATTCATCCAAAGCTATGATTTGAACTTGCGGCATCTTCTCATCGCAATTTTTCGAAACATAGCGATCCTTTGCCCAATACATGCATTGATTTTTATTTCCTCCAAAACTTAAAAAGGAATTTGAGCCCATAAATTGATTGAATACGAAGATCGAAATCAGGGCGATTAAAAAAATAGGAATAAGTCTAAGATTTCTTTTTTGATACCAGTGTTTTAAGGGTATACTGATATCAAATCCTAATAGTATAATTGACTCAGATTTAAACGCACTTTCATTTGTAATAGTTATAATCTCGCCTTTAGGAAGCTTCTTTGCTTCAAGACTAAACTGGTATGGCCTCGGATTAAAATCTATAAGCCACGCTAATAATTCGATATTTTTATCTTCCGTATCCTGGGTTTGTTCCTTTAAGAAATTAACCAATGGCTTAAACTTATCGGTATCAATCGTTTTTATTGCCTTTAAATACCCAAGATCTTCCTCCCGATGTCCAAAAAATTGACGAAGTATCCCAATGTCGCCCTTTGTGCTTCTAGATTGAAAAATTAAAATACATTCCTTTTTCAGCTTAGCTGCTGTAGGATTTATTAAATGTAACGGAAGAAGTCCCTGCTCCCGCATTTTTTTATAAAAATCAAGAACCTGGACTTTATAATCTGAGAACATCTGTTATAAATTTTGATTTTTTTTTATGAATCTAAGGAAATTTCATGCTTTTCCGGAATTCCTTTAGGAATTACAGGAATCTTCGGAATCAAATATAGCCACCCCAATCCCTAAGTCACAATTTTACTCCTGGAAGCCGAAACCATCCTAGGCAATATCGGTTTCCAAGAGAATAAAAATGCAGGAAAATTGATTGTCTTGGGAAACATCGATACCATCCTGCTTTTAAATTCTCAATCCTTCCCAAAATTTTAAGAGGCGCCTCTTGAATAACATGCAGCAAGCTTTTCGATAAGGTTCGGATAGCCCTGCCAGATTATTTACCTATTAATTTTTAAGAAATGATTGAGTTATTAATTGCAATCTTATTGGGATTGGCAAGCCCAACGGCTAGTACAACTGAAAGTGAAACTACAGCAACACAAACAATTAGTGATAATGTGGTAGTGGATACAGGTGGTGGAAACGGACAAATTCCACCACAATAATTAGATAGAAAGGGCGCATTAATGAAAATTGATGCGTCTTTTTTTATTTTTCAAATCATTAAAACATCAAAAAGAAAAAATCACACCGAATTGTATAAATTGGATAAAATTTTATTCATATGCATCGTTCGGTTTTATATATCCTTTTCATTACAATTTGCTACTCCTGCTCCAACTCTCAGAAAGTAGAGAAATCCCAAAATCCAATTTTTCAAAAAGCATATAAATTTCGTGACTTGGGTAAAAAAGATTCTGCTTTTACCTATTATAACAAAGCTAAGGATGAACTTCTTCAAGAAAGGGATAGTCTTAATGCGGCCGTTTGCATGATCAATATGGCTATTATTGCTTCAGATAAAAGCGATTTTTTTGGTGCACAAGAATTATCATTAAGTGCAGCGACCTTTTTAGATGATAAAAACCCGAAACATTATAAATTAAATTTATCTAATTATAATGCTCTTGGAATCGTAAGCTTTAGTTTAAAACAATATGATAAGGCTATTGAGTTTTATAATAAGAGTTTAGAATTCACGTCAGATAGTGCCTTTATCTTGATAATTAAAAACAATATTGGCAATGCATATCGAAAGAATGGTAACTATGAGGATGCAATTTCAGTTTTTAAAGGTATTATCACGCAAGATAAAAATGCTATAAATTACGCCCGAATACTTACAAACTATGCAAGTGCCAAATGGCTTCAAAACCCTAGCTATAATGCATCTACAGAACTTAGACAAGGATTAAAAATACGAATTAAAAAAAGAGATAAATTAGGCGAAAATAATAGTTATGATCATCTTACAGATTATTATTTAAAAACTCGTCCCGATAGTGCCCTATACTTTGCAAAGCAATGGCATCAAATGGTATACAATCTTGATAGTCCAGATGACCTTCTTGAATGCCTTAAAAAGCTTATTTTATTAAGTGATGAACAAAATTCAAAGAAATATTTCGCTCAGTATCGCCAATTGGCAGATAGCATTCAAACGGTAAGAAATAATGCCAAAAACCAATTTGCCCTCGTCCGTTACGAAACTGAAAAATATAAGGCTAATAGCCTAATGCTTCAACGAAAGGCCACAATTCGTACTATTTGGATTATTTCACTCAGTATTCTATTAGTTGGAGGATCTATCTTATCCATAGTATGGTACAAGAGACGTACAAAACGCCTAGCACTTATCGCTAAAAATGCCATTCAGGAAGGGCATTTAAAAACCTCCAAAAAGGTTCATGATGTGGTAGCCAATGGAATTTATCAAATAATGACCGAAATTGAGAATAATAAGGAGATTGTGCATGAGCAAATACTCGATAGAATGGAAGTATTGTATGAACGCTCCCGCGATATTTCCTATGAGGTCTTAGCCAAAGCAAATGAAGACAGTAGTTTTGAAAATACTATTCGCGAATTATTAGTTTCATTTGCTTCCGAAGAAACCAAAGTAGTTATTGTTGGAAATTCTAATGAGCTGTGGAAACATTTGCCCTATGAAGATCAATTTGAGATTAAACAAGTGCTTCAAGAGTTGATGGTAAACATGCGAAAACACAGTCGGGCGACTCAAGTAGCCGTTCGGTTTGAACTTAAAGGTGATAAAATTTTTATTTATTATACAGATAATGGCATTGGAATCTCTGACGGCATAAAATTTAAGAATGGTTTGACAAATACGGGAAACCGTATTAATAGTATTAATGGTATTATTAATTTTGGAACTAGTACGAAAGGCGGACTTAACGTACAGTTAATAATTCCTATTAAGGCTTAAAATTATGTTCAAAAGGGTTCTTATTGCTGAAGATCATGAAAGTTCTAATATTTCGATTAGGAAAGCTTTAGAGGATTTCGGTTGTTTGAATAATGATTATGTATATTATTGCGATGATGCACACAAACGGGTCACGCAAGCTATAAAGACTAGTGATGAGTATGATTTGTTGATTACAGATCTATCTTTTGAAGAGGATGAAGTCCCGCAAAAAATTGGTTCCGGTACCGAATTAATTAAGGCCGTAAGAGAATTGCAACCCAATATTAAGGTGATTGTATTTTCTGCTGAGAGTAAAGGAGCCATCATCGATAATCTATTTAAAGATCTAAACATCAATGCTTTTGTACGTAAAGCTCGTCGCGATGTTTCCGAACTGAACCAAGCATTTGAGGCCATTAGCAATCAAAAAACCTATTTGAGTACTGCTTTAAGAAGTTCAATTCAGTACAGTAATGCCTATGAATTTAAGGAGTTTGATATCATATTGATTAGTTTATTGTCTAATGGTGTTTTACAAAAAGATATTCCAAATCATTTGCAGATCAATAAAATTAAACCCTCCGGACTAAGCAGCGTGGAGAAGCGATTAAATTATATGAAGGAAGTCTTAAACTTCACTAATAATGAACAGTTAATTGCTTTTTGCAAAGATATTGGGGTGATATAATCCCAGCTTAATATACATATCCAAAATTTCATCAGAACAGTTAATTCCCAAAGGCCTTTTTGATGGCTAACCTAGTTTCCCCTAGATCGAAATCCATTTTCATTTAAAATTATCAACAATTCACCATTTTACGGTTTTCCGTAAGTATTTTTACTTTAAATTAAACATTTTTGAATAAGATAATTTATTCTTGTTTAAAGCCATATTCTAATGGTTATGTGCTTAGCGTTAGGTTTAATGATATTTTCCATTAATCTTAATAAGCACAAAACATGAAATAAAATTGTGTTTAATTTAAATTTTGTGATGATTTAGTTTATTGTGCTTTTGCCAATGACAACTGTTGGAGCTTTTATTGGCTATTTAAGATTGACAAAGTCGAGCGAAGCCCTATATGAAACGTTTGATTTTATAATCCGACGCACTTATGTGAGGTTATAGGTCTTTTTTTATTGGTGTGTTTGCAATTTTTTGGGTTTTGGCTATTCAGGCAGATAAAAAAGGTAATAAAACAGTGATGATCATCTATGCTGCCCTTGCTCTTTTATTTCAGCCATTTTTTAAAATAGCATTGGGTAGAGACTTATGGAATGTAATTGATGTGCTTGTGGGAATAGGACTTTTGGTATCTATTATTATAAAAACTCAAGAAAGAATTCTTTAAATAAATTTATAATATCTCCAATCATTTAATTAGGACAAAAAATACAATTCATGAAAAAGCCCCTCCTATTAATCCTCTGTTTTCTAGCTTTTACTCAATTTAGCTATGCGCAAACTTATTTTGATAAAGCTTTACAGTCATACGAGGCAGAAGATTATGAAAAAGCGTTGACACTTTTTAATCAAGAGTTAGAGCTTAATCCTAAAAATTATATGGCCTATTATTACAATGCCTTAATCCACAAAAATGAAGATGATATGGCTTTGGCATTAACCAGTATTAATCTAGGGCTAAAATATGTTCCATCTAAGGAAAAAGATTGGCTTTCGTTTTGTCTTCAGGCTCGGGGAGATATATATTTAGCAATAGAAAATTATGAAAATGCCCTTGCTGATTTCACCTCTGCAATAAAAAATACTCCTCAAAATGAGAATCGATATTTAAGCAGAGCCGAGACTTATATTCAAATGAATGATTATGTTAGTGCAGAGCAAGATTGCAAACAAGCTTTAAAAATTGATGAAGGAAATGAAAGGGCTTGGACTAATTTGGGTAAGATTTATCTTTTTGATAAAAAATATGATCAGGCAGAAAAAACACTTAATACGTTAATCAAATTATCTCCTAAATATCCGCTTGGTTATTTTTATAGAAGCTTTGTTTACCTAGAACTTGATAGAAAAGATGAGGCAATTAGTGACATTTTCGAAGCGTATATATTAGATGATACTGATAAAGAAACTCGTGGCTACCTCTTGTCTATGTCTGAAAAAAATATTCCTCTGGCACTTTCTAAGGCTAATACTGAAATAAGAAATAACCCAAACAAAGAGCAATGGTATTATATTAGAGCTCAGTTATATGAAGGCAAAGAAGATTATAAAACTGCCATTGAAGATTATAAAAAATTATTGGAATTAACAGATGTTGATTTTAGAGCATCTGTAAAATCTTTAATAGCAAGTTGTTATTCAGAATTGGGTGAATATGCTTCTGCTATTGCTAATTTTGATGAGTCTTTAGCTATTGATTCAACGCGAGCATACGATTATGGTAGTAGAGCTGATGCAAAACGTTTAACTAAGGATTATAAAGGCGCACTTGAAGATTTTACAAAAGCTATTGAATTAAATCCAACTGAAGAATGGTTTTATTATAGAAGGGGATGGGTAAAGGATGAATTTTTGAAAGATACACAAGGTGGCCTTAAAGATTACAATTCCGCAATTGAAATCAACAAAGATTATGCATATACCTATTTGCATAGGGGCAAATTATATGAGTTTAAATTGAAAGATTTAGCTAAGGCAAAAAAAGACTATGAAACCATTTTAACAATTGACACACTCGTTGCCAATAACGGAAACGTTCGCCATTATGCCTTGTTTCACTTAAACCGCATTGAAGAGGCAACTTCCTGGATGGATTCAATTGTAAACAAGTTTCCAAATAATGGTAATTATTATGATGCCTCTTGTTTATACTCCTTAATGAAAAAACCTAAAGATGCTATTTCAAACTTAAAATTAGCTTTTGAAAATGGTTATAGAGATTTTTTCCATTTGGCCGCTGATGATGATTTAGATAATGTTCGCGA
>NZ_JBIILQ010000289.1:0-3059 GCF_044232565.1 Daejeonella sp.
GGAAAGAATATACCGCATCTTATTTAGATGAGGGGTTTTTAATAGATCACCTCACACCAGAGGAGTATTTTCAATTTATCGGAGGACTGCACAATAAAAACAAGACGCAAGTAGAGGCAGAACTACAAAATTTTACGGAGTTCTTTAATGGAGAGATTTTAGATAAAGGGAAATATATACGTGACCTTTCTAAAGGAAATCAGACTAAGGTTGGTGTGGCTGCATGTTTAATTCAGAATCCACAATTACTGATGCTAGATGAGCCTTTTGCTAATATTGACCCAAGTACACAAATTCGCTTAAAAAGCATCATAAAAAACTTAAACAAGGAAAAGCAAATTACCTGCCTTATCTCAAGTCATGATTTAAACCATGTAACTGAGCTTTGTGATCGTATTCTTTTAATGGAGAAGGGCAAAATCATTAAGGATATTGCTACCAATTCCAATACCCTTCAAGAGTTAGAAGAATACTTTTCTGTTATATCTTAGGTTTTAATTCAAGCAATTATACTATGGATTTAAATCTGTCAGGAAAAAGAGCACTAGTTTGCGGCAGTTCTCAGGGAATTGGAAAGGCCACTGCAATTGAACTTTCTCTGTTAGGAGCTAATGTAACTCTTCTAGCGCGGAGTGAAGAAAAACTTCAAAAAGTGTTAGGTGAACTTTCTTTTCGGACTGGTCAGAAACACGATATTCTAATAGCTGATTTTACAGATCCTATGCTGCTTAAAATTATCATCGAAAATTATGTAATAAAAAATAGCATCGATATTTTGATCAATAATACTGGGGGTCCAGCAGGCGGACAAGCCATAGATGCCGGTACGGATGAATTTATCAATGCATTTAACATGCATCTAATCTGCAATCAAATTCTTGTTCAGGCAATTGTACCCGGCATGAAGAAAAATCACTTTGGCAGGATCATTAATATCATATCAACCTCGGTAAAAACGCCATTAAAAGGATTGGGAGTATCCAATACTATTCGGGGGGCAGTTGCAAGCTGGGCAAAGACTCTGGCCTTGGAACTAGGCCCCTTTGGGATTACCGTTAATAATGTCCTGCCGGGATTTACTATGACTAGCCGACTAGAATTTCTGATTAATTCGATTGCAGAAAAAGAAAACAAAAATCCCGAGACAGTAAAAAATGAAATGATTAGCACCATTCCAGCAGGTAGAATTGCCGATGCCTCAGAGGTAGCAGCTGCCATTGCTTTTCTCGCCAGCCCCGCAGCATCCTACATTAATGGAATTAATGTTCCTGTTGACGGCGGAAAAACTCCATCACTTTAGGGTGAATCTATACTATTCTTAGTTTGAGGGCGTATTTTCAAGTATATGAATAGCTACTAGTTGAAACAAGCATAAAAAATAAAAGCATAAAAAAGCCCCTCCAGTATCCTAGAGGGGCTTTAAAATTTTATTCAATTATTTTACTGGTGCAGCAACAACCTCACCCTTAATATAAATAACTTTTGTAGGGGTTTTTGAATTTGAGGTAATTGTTAAACCTTTACTAAAAAATGACATTGCCGCAGCATTGTAAGTCACAGTAATTGTACCCGTCTGACCTTTTAATATGGGTGTATTGGTATATTTAGGAACTGTACAACCACAAACACTAGCAATATTACTAATGATTAATGGCTCATTGCCAATGTTTGTAAATTTGAAATCTACGGTAACTGGCTTTCCCTGAGGGATTTTACCAAAATCATGAGTTTCTGTTACAAACTTAAATTCGGCTTTATCTTCAACCTTAAATGCTGTTACAGACGCGAATAAAAATAATACGCTGCAAAGAATGACTAACTTTTTCATAATTCTAACGATTTGAGTTATAAATTTCTTTTATTAAATAATTTACTAGTTTATAGAAAAATAACCAGAACTAATTAATAATACAAAATTAAACATTTTAGTCGATTTAACTGAATAAAAAAAAGCGAACAAAAATTAACGAAATAGAAGAAAAAAGAAAATCTGGCCCTAGAAATGAAATTTGTACGACTAATGGTTTTAAGGGAGTAAAAAACAACATAATTAATTATAAAATAGGCTTCAAATGAAGCCTATTTTATAAAATTGCTGTATTAAAAACGTCTTTCAGGCTTTTTCTCTTCAGAAACACGAACACCGATTTTGCGTCCATATAATTCACTGCCATCTAATGCCTCAATGGCTTTCTGAGCGGCTTCCTCGTCCTCCATTTCAACAAAGCCAAAGCCTTTACTGCGGCCGCTTTGCTTATCAATGATTAACTTAACCGCACTGGGTTCCCCAAACTTTTCAAAGATTTCTCTTAACTCCTTTTCATCTACTTTAAATGGAAGGCCTCCTACAAAAATATTCATATGCTTATAAATTGGTTTTCTGTTTATTGATTTATTTGCCCTTGGTAATAAGGATGTTTGTCGATTCTCGTAATTTCTGAATCACCAATAGCTGTTAATACTCGGCGTGCGCTTACTAGGGTTCTAGATTGAAAATCATCATAATTTTTCGATCCACTTATCATACTATTGATTCTAACTAATCCGGCAGCATGAATAAACTCGCCATTCCCAATATATAAAGCGGTATGGGTTACCTTCTTAGTGCGCTTATCGGCAGCAAAAAATAAATGATCGCCGGGTTTTAAATTTTTTAAGGCTTTGGAAAGGTTAAGTGTATCGTTTTCAAGAATATCAACAACATCGCCAACTAAAGCTTGTTGAGATGCATCTCGCGGAAGAACAATTCCATGTAATAAATAGCTGGTTTTTGTAAAGCCACTACAATCTAATCCCTTGACGGATGTTCCACCCCACAGGTATGGAATACCAAGAAAATTACGTGCGGTTTTCAATAGTTGATCAGCGTTCGGATTTGCTTGGTTTTTCCACTGATCATATAGTTGAGCCTTTTTTGTTGAAATAAAAGCAATCCTTTTATCAGGGAAAGAAACTCTATAAAATCCATTAGCTTCATCCAATATTTGTAAAATATTTCCTGCAACAAGATCAGAAACCGGCAAAGAAGATTCAGAAGCTTCCGAATAAGCAAAACCAAA
>NZ_JBIILQ010000290.1:0-3042 GCF_044232565.1 Daejeonella sp.
GTTAAATCGTAAATCAAATCCAATATTAGTTGTTAATACTTTGAAAAACTTAGTCGCGTAAAAAAAACTATTATAAGAGTATATCTCTGGAGTCCTTAAAATATCCTGAAAATCAGTCTTTTGATAGACTATAAAATTGTTGAGATTAAACTTGCCCATTTTAAAATCTTTCGATAGTGTGATTTTAATCAAATTTATATTGGTACCGCTCTGTTCTGGCAAAATTTGCTTCGCGCTTGTAGTTTCTTTGAAATACAAGTAATTATTTATCAAGAAATAATCCGCCTTTGCCGAAAACTGATATTTTGGATTTTCATAAAGAAAAGAAAGATTGCTAATCTTAGAACGATCAAAGTTCTTGTCCCAGCTATGATATTGATAATTAACACGGTCAAACATCTGCTCAGGCGACTTATTCTGCAGATAGGCCCCTAAGATTATCCTTCCAACAGATTTACTCAATAAAAAACTTGAATTAGCCTCATAAAGAAAATCGCCGGCATGTTTACCCTGTACTATCTGATTTAAATCTGCCTCTAAAATCACCTTATCACTAAAACGATAGGCAAGAGCGGCCTTCAAGCTAGTATTCGTAAAATTTTCTTTGTATGCAAGCTGTTCATACCGGTAGATATCATTTTGAACTCCGAGGTCAAGCTTCAACTCATTCTTAATAAAGCTTAATGCCTTACCCCTAAGGTAAAAACTATAGCTAAACTCATTTCTGAGGTTCGAAACTTGGGTTGAATCATTGGTTTCAGTAAATGATTGAGATGGCAGAATCGGAAAAGCACCAAAATCATCCTGCTCATTTCGGTAAAATTTGAAACGATCTTTGGTATAGGTTAGCGTATGTGAAAAACGCTGTGTAGGCAATATTTTGGCAGAGGCTTCGGTATCAGGAAGGCTATCTACACGACCAATATAATAAAATTGTTTGAACAGAAACTGGGTCTGACGCCAAGTTTGCATCGGACGATTAGCTCCTGTTGCCTTTAAACGCACAGGAATCGCAATTTTATCTATTGGATCACCCTTAAAAAGAGAATCATTTGTTGTAGAACCATTTTCGCCAGCCTTGATGGTATTAAAAATTACGTCACTAATAATATTATACCTTTTATTTGGTGATTCATACCAAGCAAATAAAGCAGCATTTAGATGATCCGCCTTTTGATTGACATAGAAACCCTCCGCACTCAGGCGATTATACATGGCTCCTACATTTAAATTTGGCTTCACATTTTGCGTATGAATTACCTTAAATGTCTGTTCTTGAATCTTTCCATTAACATAATAGAGTTCAGTAAACGGTGTTCGAGCTCTAAAAAACTTCATGGAGTCTTGAGTAAGGCGATAAGCATCAAGAGAATGAAATCCGGCATCAAAGCCAATCACTTTACTAGGACTAAATAGCAATTCACGATAGGCAATACCAGCACTTCCCAAGCCTATAGTGGGCTTATCAAACCTGTAAATGGGACTGTAATTTTGAAAATTCCTAAGCGTAGTGTCAATCGGTCGGGTTTGAGTGCCCTCTTTTAAAATTTTGAGATTGGTATACCTGATATATTTTGAAGTATAAATAATAGAATCTTCTTGCATATCTCCACTGTTTTCTACACCATTCCCAGCTCCCCTACTCATACCAGAACGCATGCCAGAACCTTCGCCTTCATCGCGGATTGTTCTTTGGGCAAAAACCTCGCTTCCGAGGAGATTGTTGAATAAGAAAAGTATAATTACTAAGCGCTTAATCATTCCATTTCAAGGATAAGATCTTTCAAAATCTTGGTCATTCTTGGTTCTGCCTCTTGTGCAGTTTTAATTATCTCTTCAAGTGAAACCACCTTTAATGTTTCAGGAAATCCTTCATCTGTGAGAACAGAAATAGCAAAAACAGGCAATGACATGTGATTAGCAACAATTACTTCTGGCACTGTGCTCATTCCTACGGCATCAGCACCGATATTACGCAAAAAGCGATACTCTGCTCTAGTCTCAAGATTAGGGCCATTTACAGATACATAAACGCCACTATGGCAAGTAATATTATTTTTCTTGGCTATTGTCAAAGCACGACTAATCAAGTCTTTATTGTAAGGCTCACTCATATCTGGAAAACGAGGTCCAAGATCATCATCATTTCGACCACGCAAAGGATTATCTGTTTGCATGTTGATGTGATCCTCAATAATCATCAAATCGCCTTTTTTATAGCTAGGATTTAAGGCACCACTTGCATTTGAAACAAATAATTTTTTAATTCCAAGATGTTTCATCACCCTAACAGGGAAGGTAATTTGCTTCATGTCATACCCTTCGTAATAATGCAAACGCCCCTGCATAGCAACCACTTTCTTACCATTAAGAATACCAAATATTAGCTTTCCTGAATGAAACTCAAGTGTAGAAATGGGAAAGTCAGGAATATTGGAGTACATTAATTGATGATGAATCTCAATATCATCTACAAGCCCCCCCAAGCCTGTGCCTAGAATAATTCCAATTTCTGGTACAAAACCGTCAATTTTACGCTTAATATAGTCTCCTGTCGACTGCAGATTCTTTTGCATAGTTGATAATTAAATTATTAAATGAAGTTTTTTCAGGCTCATTAAAATCCGCCTCAACAGGCAGATAAAAAACAGGAATGCCTTTTAATTGGTTCTTAAACTTATTAGAGTTTAAACGTTGTGCATCTTTTTCGGTGGTAATAATCAAATTATCCCCCTCTTCGAGCTCACTAATTTCGCGCACAAGTTTAGCAATATTTTTCTCGGTAAAATTATGGTGATCAGGATATTCATGGTGAATAAGCTTGGCTTCCGACCCATGCAATACATCTATTAAAGGTTTTGGATTAGCAATCCCAGATAGTAAAATAATAGTAGATGCATTATTTAATGAGTTCATTGGCCTTGAAATGCGATCTTCATAAACAGATTTAAGTTTACCGTATTTTAAATATGAAAAAAACAAAGATTGATTAACATTAAGATTCAATGTGCTTGCAATGTTCTGCCTTTGGGGCTCATCAAG
>NZ_JBIILQ010000003.1:0-36040 GCF_044232565.1 Daejeonella sp.
TTTGGAGATCACGAAAATTTTTCTCGCCCTCAGCTTTTATACCTTGTGGCCTTTCATAGTCAATGGGTACAACTACGGCATCGCCAAGGTTTATTTTAACCATCTTAGCTTGTTCCCAAAGAGGTGTTTTATTACCCTCTGGACCAAGCTGACTTGGCATAGTACTCAATATCTCATCTTCAAAAAAACTTCGAGCTTCTTGCATAAATGATGATTGGCTTTGAACGCTGTTTTCTGGTTTATCTTTTTGGCAGCTGTGAAGAAACAGAAAAACAGAAAAGATTCCAGCCAGGATTAATCTTTGATTAATCTTTTTTACAAATGGGGGGGGTATTTCATTATCATTAATATATTTATTTTCTAATTTAAAAATAAATATTGCAAAAAGAAAATTATTTTTTTAAATTTTAATATAGTCAATGTCATATTATCATATTTGTATAGCTTGTATTTTAAATCTCAGCCCCAAATATCTAAAAAACACTATATACTTTGTAATTACCTAACAAACAGCTATATTTGCAATAATTGTTTAATTATTAACAGCTTTAATATAATTTACGTAATGTATTTAAGTACAGAGTACAAGGCAAATATTTTTGCCAAGCACGGAAAAGGTGCAACAGACACCGGTTCTGCAGAAGGACAGGTAGCATTATTCACCTCTCGTATTGCTCATTTAACTGGGCATTTGAAAAAAAACAAGAAGGATTTTTCTACGCAATTATCTCTTCAGAAACTTGTAGGTAAACGCCGTGCCTTGTTAGCATATCTTTTCAAGAAAGATATCAACAGGTATCGTGCCATTATCAAAGCATTAGAGTTAAGAGATATTATAAAATAATCTTAGCAAAATTTTGCGAAGCCATCCTCAATATGTGGGATGGCTTTTTACTTTAAAAAAAATAAAACCAACATAAAAGAAGATGTACTCTAAAGAGGAAAAGTACGTCGCAATTAAAACAAATGAGTTATAACGCAATTAAAAAAACATTTGATCTAGGCGATGGTCGCATGATCGAAATCGAAACTGGTAAATTAGCCAAGCAGGCTGATGGTTCGGTTGTAGTTAAAATGGGTGATACGATGCTTTTAGCCACTGTGGTTTCAAGTATCGGTGCAAAACCCGGGACTGATTTTTTACCATTATCAGTTGATTATCAAGAAAAATATGCCGCTACAGGACGTATCCCAGGTGGATTTCTTCGTCGTGAAGCAAGGTTATCGGATTACGAGGTATTAATATCGCGTTTAGTTGACCGTGCATTACGCCCGATGTTCCCTGAAGATTATCATTCAGATGTACAGGTTATGATATCTTTAATATCAGCCGACAAAAACATTATGCCTGATTGTCTTGCAGGTTTAGCAGCATCAGCAGCTATCGCAGTTTCAGATATTCCATTTAACGGTCCTATTTCTGAAGTTCGTGTAGCTAAAATTGATGGTAAATTAGTGATCAACCCTTACTTGAGTGATCTTGCTAGAGCAACTATGGATTTACTAGTTGCCGGCACAGAGAATGATATCGTAATGGTTGAAGGTGAAGGCGATGAGATTTCTGAAGAAGAAATGGTTGAAGCAATTGAGTTTGCACATAAAGCAATCGTTATTCAGGTTCAAGCACAAAAAGAACTTGCTATTTTAGTAGGTAAAACTGAAAAGCGTACTTACAGTCATGAAATTCATGATACTGATTTAAAAGCTAAGGTTTTTGCTGCTACTTATGATAAAGTATATGCTATTGCAAAATCAAAATCTGCAAAGCATGACCGTAGTGATAAATTTGCTGAAGTAATTTCGGAATTTATCGCTGAATTAGGAGAAGGTGTTGATGATACAACAATCTCTTTGTCCAAGAAATATTTCCATGATGTTCAGTACGATGCAATCCGTAATCTAGTTCTTGATGAAGGCATTCGTCTTGATGGTCGTGATTCCCGTACAGTTCGCCCGATATGGTCTGAAATAGGTTACCTGCCAACTGCACACGGTTCAGCTATTTTTACACGTGGAGAAACTCAATCTTTAACAACTGTTACGCTAGGTGCTAAATCTGATGAGCAGTTAATTGACGGTGCTTTCTTTAATGGTTACCAGAAATTCTTACTTCACTATAATTTCCCACCATTCTCAACAGGAGAGGCCCGCCCGAATCGTGGTACTGGTCGCCGTGAAATTGGTCATGGTAATTTAGCTATGCGTTCATTGAGAAAGGTTTTACCTGGGGATGAAAATCCTTACACAATTCGTGTGGTTTCTGATATTTTGGAGTCAAATGGTTCTTCTTCAATGGCTACTGTTTGTGCGGGTACGCTTGCACTAATGGATGCTGGTATCAAACTAAAGGCTCCTGTTTCAGGAATTGCTATGGGATTGATATCTGATGAAAAGACTGGTAAATATGCAATCTTGAGTGATATTCTTGGTGATGAAGATCATTTAGGAGATATGGACTTTAAAGTAACCGGAACTGAAAAAGGTATTGTTGCCTGTCAGATGGACTTGAAGATCAACGGTTTGAAATGGGAAGTGTTAACCGCAGCATTGAAGCAGGCTAACGAAGCTCGCCTTCATATCTTGAACGAGATGAAGAAAACCATTGCTGAACCACGCGAAGATTATAAACCACATGCTCCAAGAATTGTTACGCTAAAAATTGATAAAGAATTTATCGGTGCTGTTATAGGCCCAGGTGGTAAGATTATTCAAGAAATGCAGCGTGAAACAGGTGCAACCATTGCCATCGAAGAAAAAGACAATTTAGGTATTGTACAAATTTTCGCTGATAATAAAGAGGCAATTGACAAAGCCGTGGCTCGTATTAAAGGAATAGCTTCAAAACCAGAAGTTGGTGAAGTTTACGAGGGAAAAGTTAAAACAATTATGCCATTTGGTGCTTTTGTGGAAATTATGCCTGGTAAAGATGGATTACTTCATATTTCAGAAATTGACTGGCAACGTTATGAGTCGATGGATGGTGTTTTAAATGTTGGAGACATCGTTAAGGTTAAACTTCTTGAAGTAGATAAGCAAGGTAAATTAAAGCTTTCACGTAAAGCTTTACTTCCTCGTCCTCCACGACCAGAAGATACTGCTACAGCAGCAGAATAATTATTTTGCTCACATTAAGAAAACCTGTCCGACAAAATCGGGCAGGTTTTCTTTTTTAGGCTATATTTATACTGAATGATTAAAAATGATTTTCATAAAAACTAGATATTTCAATCTAAATTGTAATTTTACCGTATGAAACATCTTATTGCGCCCTCCATTTTATCCGCAGATTTTGCCAACCTACAGAGAGATATAGAAATGATTAATCGTAGTGAAGCGGATTGGTTTCACATTGATATCATGGATGGGGTATTTGTACCTAATATTTCATTTGGCTTTCCAGTATTAAAAGCAATTTACAAGCATGCCAAAAAACCATTGGATGTGCACCTAATGATTGTAGATCCTGATCGATATTTACATGAATTTAAGTCCGCTGGAGCCGAAAATATTACCGTACACATCGAAGCATGCACACATCTTCATCGTACATTAAGCGCAATTAGGGATTTAGGATGTAAGGCTGGTGTTGCTGTAAATCCACATACTTCAGTAAGTTTATTGGAGAACATAATCGAAGATATTGATATGGTTTGTTTAATGTCTGTTAACCCTGGTTTCGGCGGACAAAAATACATTGAAGGGACTTACAAAAAGATTAAGGATCTTAGAACAATGTCTTCAGGAAGAAACGATAATTTATTAATTGAGATAGATGGTGGTGTATCTCATCAAAATGCACTTAAATTAATTGAAGCTGGAGCAGATGTTCTTGTTGCTGGCAATGCTGTTTTTTCTGCTGCAGATCCTATACAGGAAATTGCATCACTTAAAAGAATGAGCTAAATTTTAATATCCGTGATATTTCACTAATTTGAAGACTTTAAGTCACTATTTATTAAAATTTCATTTCCAACTTATTCAGTGGAATCATTCACTCTATTCATTTTATATTTTATTAGCTACCCTTTTCCTTTTAACTTCAAATAGTGCTTTAGCTCAAGATTACGCTCTAATTAAAGGAGTTGTTAGCTCAGATAAGAGTGAATTATTAAGTGGTGTGACCATTCAAGTTAAAAACCAATCAATTATTGGTCAGACTAATAAAGAAGGTGAGTTCTCATTAATTAAAGTTCCCGCAAAATCAACTTTAATATTTAGCAGATTAGGTTATAAAAGTTTTAGTCTAGAATTAGGTCTAGAAACAGTTGGAGAAAACATATTAAATATTGTATTAATACCTGAAATACAGTCTCTTGATGAAGTTTATATAACTGAGAAATTCAAAGCTTACAATTTAAATAATATTGATTTTGCCAAATTTTCTGCATTTCCCCAAAATTCAGGAAGTTTTGAAAGCTTTATAAAAAATTTGCCGGGAGTTGCTGGAAATAATGAACTAAGCTCACAATATTCTGTCCGGGGCGGTAATTTTGACGAAAACTTAGTCTACTTAAATAATGTAGAAATCTATAGACCGCTATTGATTAGATCCGGACAACAAGAGGGTCTCGGTTTTATAAATCCAAGTCTAAGTTCGAATGTTTATTTTTCAGCTGGTGGATTTGAAGCTCGATACGGTGATAAATTGTCCTCTATCTTAGACGTAAGATATAATAAGCCTGACAGCTTAACCATTGAAGCACAAGCTGGTTTGCTATTAAGTTCGGCAACACTAAAATTACCTCTTAAAAACGGCTTTCTTCTAGCTGGCCTAAGAACAAAGAATAATCAGAGTTTACTGGAAAGACAAAATATAGATGGTGAGTATTCTTCACGATTTTCTGATTATCAATTTCTTTTAAAACATAATATTACACCAAAATTAAATTTTTCTCTTTTTGGATTATATAACCAAGGTAAACTGGAAGTTATACCAAAAAATAGAATTACTGAATTTGGTACTTCTGATGATGTTTTACGACTATTTGTGAATTATTCAGGCAGTGAAAAAAGTCAATATGACGCTACTAATGGTGCTTTAACATTTTCATATAATCCGAATAGTACGTTAAATGTGAAATGGATTAGTTCAATTGCATCCATCAATGAAAATGAAGACACCAATCTTTTAGGGTGGTACTCTTTTATTGAAAGGGGGAGTGGAGGATTAAATTCATCAAATACTACCGGTTTACTAGGAGCTGGTTCAAATCAAACATTTTTCCAAAATGAATTAAAATCTTTAATTTACAATAGTGAGCTGAAAATTTATAAACAGATAAAGACTTCATTCCTAGAGATGGGTTTACGTTTTCAAACTGATATTATTGAAGATCAGTTGAATGAATTTAATGCCACCGATACAAGTGGGTATTCTTATCCTGAGACAGGGAAATGGGCATTCTCGGATTTGATAGATCAAACAAATAAAGTAAATATTCAGCGACTTAGTGGTTTTATTCAAAACACCTTTAATATCGGTTCTAAATTAACTATTGCGGCTGGTATGAGATTTAATTATAATAATTTTTCAAATGAGAATTTAATAAGTCCGCGTTTATCATTTATGTATAGCGCCGGACAGAATGATCAAGTATTATTAAGGTTTTCAGTAGGAAATTACAATCAAGCTCCATATTATCGTGATATTAAAAATTATAATGGCCTTCTTAATTTGAATGCTAGAGCACAAAAATCATTTCATTTTATTTCTGGAGCAGACTATACATTTGATGGTTTAGGTACCCGTTTAAAGTTTAGTTCCGAGCTTTATTACAAAATTCTAGCTAAGATAACACCTTATAAAATTGAAGACTTAAAGATTAGGTATTTATCAGATAAAACTGCAAAAGGATATGCTGCTGGTGCAGATTTTGCCTTAAGTGGTAAATTTGCCAAAGACTTGGAGTCGACTTTTAGAATCTCCATCATGAAAACAGAAGAGGATATAGTTGATGATAGTTATTTTTCACAAGATAAGTTAGGAAATGCTATCAGCATTAATCCAGGATATCTCAGAAGACCAACAGATCAACTATTTAACATTGGTATGATGTTTCAAGATCGACTGATTCAAAATCCAACTTATAAAGTACACTTAAACTTAATTTACTCATCTGCTTTACCTGTTGGTCCGCCAGGACCACAAAGGCACACTGATCGTTTTAAAATACCCGCCTATAAAAGAGTGGATATAGGGTTTTCTAAAGATTTTGCCGATCTAGAAAGCAGAAAGAGGGCTCCTTTTGTTAAAAAGTATTTTCAATCATTAAGCCTTCACGCTGAACTTTTTAATCTTTTAAATTTTAAGAATACAATTTCATATCTATGGTTAAATGATAAAAAGGGCAATCAATATGCCGTTCCTAACTATTTAAGTGCAAGGATGTTAAACCTCAGATTAATAGCTAAACTGAAAACTAAATAAAACATTTGTCATTTAACATTAATAAGGGTTAAAAACCTAACAGGTGTTCAAATATTCTCTTATTTTTGTAGCATAAATAAAACATTATGACACATAATTTTGGTGCTGGTCCCTGCATTTTACCCCAGGAAGTTTTTAAACAAGCCTCACAAGCGGTTCTTGAATTTAATGGTACCGGTTTATCTATACTAGAGATATCACATCGTACCCCGGAGTTTGAGGCTGTAGTGGATGAGACCGTTCGTTTAGTTAAAGAACTTTTAAATGTTCCTGAAGGTTATTCCGTAGTCTTACTACAAGGAGGGGCAAGCTTACAATTTTCTATGGTCCCGATGAATTTACTTGCTGAAGATCAGTCGGCCGCTTACTTAAACACAGGTGTTTGGGCTACAAAAGCATTAAAAGAGGCTAAGCTCTTTGGAAATGTTAATGTGGTTGCTTCATCAAAGGAAGATAATTTCACATATATTCCTAAGGATTTTCAAATACCTGCAGATTCTGCATATTTCCATTATACCTCAAATAACACAATTTATGGAACTGAATTAATGACGGTTCCTGAAACTTCAGTTCCAGTTGTTTGTGATATGTCCTCTGACATTTTTAGCAGGGTAATTGATGTTTCTCAATTTGATTTAATATATGCTGGCGCACAAAAAAATATGGGCCCTGCCGGATTAACACTTGTCATAGTAAAGGATGAGATTCTAGGAAAGATAGATCGTAAAATACCATCAATGCTAGACTATAAGGTTCAGATTGAAGGCGGATCGATGTATAATACTCCACCAGTATTCTCAATTTATGTGTCTATGTTAAACCTCCGTTGGTTGAAATCAAAGGGTGGAGTTGCTGAAATTGAGAAAGAGAATTTAGCTAAATCTTACGCACTTTACACGGAAATTGACCGTAACCCACTATTCAAGGGCACTTGTAATGTAGAAGACCGCTCTAGAATGAATGTTTGTTTTGTAATGGAGAATCCTGAGCTTGAAAAATCATTTTTAAAGTTTGTTGAAGATCGTAATATCATTGGTATCAAGGGACATAGAAGTGTGGGTGGTTTCCGTGCATCCATGTACAATGCATTACCAATAACAAGTGTTCATGCACTTATTGACGCAATGCAAGAATTTGCAGAAAAGCATCGATAAAAATTGACTGAGCTTATGCTGATGGGCAGTATAATTCATTTCTGTTTAATAAATATTAATAATTATAGCATCAAATAAATTCAATAATTTATGTTTCGTATACTCGCCAATGATGGCATTGATCCAATCGGTAAAGATTTATTAGAGAAAGCAGGTTTTCAGGTTGACACCAATCATATCCCTCAAGGAGAACTTTCTGAAGGTTTAAAAAACTATGACGCGATTACAGTGCGTAGTGCAACAAAAGTTAGAAAAGAACTAATTGACGCTTGCCCGAATATTAAATTAATTGGTCGTGGTGGTGTAGGAATGGACAATATTGATGTGGATTATGCCCGAGAACAAGGCCTTGCAGTTGTAAATACCCCTGCAGCATCTTCACTTTCTGTTGCTGAATTAGTTTTTGCTCATCTTTTTACTGGTATTCGTTTTTTACAAGACGCTAACCGTAAGATGCCCTTAGAAGGAAATACTAAATTTAATGACCTTAAGAAAGCTTATGCTAAAGGTATTGAACTTCGTGGCAAGAAAATGGGTATTATTGGTTTCGGGCGGATTGGTCGTGAAACTGCAAAGGTAGCTTTAGGTTTAGGGATGGATGTTTTGGCTTATGATCTTTTTGATATACCAAATGAACTGGAATTAGTGCTTGGAGGGAACATTCGTGTAAATTGTCCGATTAAGGCTGTTAGTGTAGAACAATTAATAAAAGAATCTGATTTTATAAGTCTCCATGTTCCTTTCGCCGAAAAACCTGTTTTAGGAAAAGCTGAGTTCGCGATGATGAAAGATGGTGTAGGAGTAGTTAATTGTTCTCGTGGTGGTACAATTGATGAAGATGCTTTATTGGATGCTTTAAATTCTGGAAAATTAGGCTTCGCAGGTCTTGATGTTTTTGAGAATGAACCAAATCCTCGTCAAGATCTACTTTCGCACCCAAATGTTAGTTTAACACCTCATATTGGTGCATCTACTAATGAAGCTCAAGAAAGAATTGGTACAGAATTGGCTAATTTAATTATTGATTTTTTTAAAACCATTAAAGCCTAATTAGACCATATTTAATGGTTTAATTATCGCATGTTATTGTAAAAAATGCCTAAAATTAAACCATTTAAAGGAATTCATCCCAAGCAATCAAATGCTGGGCAGGTTGTTGTGAATCTTGAGAATTTAAGTATTTCTGAAGCTAAACTCATCCGACAGGAAAATCCATATTCCTACGTGAATATGCTTGTTCCTAAATTGGATAATCTTTTTTTAATGGGTTCAAAAAATGAGCTTGCGTTTAAAAAAATAAATGAAAATTTTGAGGAATTTCTAGATAAAGGGATTTTTGTTCAGGATAGTAAACCTTCCATTTATATATATCAGGTGCGTCGCGCGGGTCTCACCCAGACTGGGATTTGGACCGTAACTTCAATCGATGACTATTTAAACAATGTAGTTAAGAAGCATGAATTAACTAATTCCGCGCGCGAGCAATCTTTAATTGATTATATCCAGCAGACAGGTATTGATGCAAATCCTGTTTTGATTACTTATAAACCGGTATCAGCTATTGATAAAATCATACGAGAAAATACGCTTAATAAAGCTGATATTTCCTTTAAAAAAGATGAAACTGAACATCATTTATGGAAAATTGATACTGAAAAAACCTTGGAAATCTTAGTTAATGAATTCTCTAAATTACCATCAACATATATAGCTGATGGTCACCATCGCGCAGCAGCTACTTCCTTATTAGGTATTCAAAGACGAAAGCTTAATCTGAAACATCAAGGTGATGAAGAATATAATTTTTTTACTTCAATTTACATGAGTACTGATCAGTTAAGAATTTATGGGTTTAATAGATTAATAAAAGATTTGAATGGTTTATCGGTTGAAAAAGTAATTGAATTAATTTCTCAAAATTTTAAGGTTACTGAATCTTTGAATATACTAGAACCTTATGATGTTCATGTTTTTGGGATGTATTTAGCTGGGAGATGGTATAAATTAAGCGCAAAAAGTGAAATAATTCATACAAATAATCCTCTTGCTAAACTTGATGTATCCATTTTACAGGATTATATTTTGTCTCCAATTTTTCAGATTGTAAATCCTAGAACAGACAGCAGAATTAGCTACAGGGGTGGATTACTACCAATTAAAGAGCTTATTGCGGAAGTTGATAATGGAGAATATGCTGTCGCTTTTGTTTTGTATCCTACAGGTATTGAGCAATTAATGGAAGTAGCTGATGCAGGGGAAGTTATGCCACCTAAATCTACTTGGTTTGAACCTAAATTTGATGTGGGCCTATTGATTCATCAAATAAATTAATTAAATTCAATCGAGCTGATATTTTAACCCTCTTTTTGCTATTTCCACTGGATAACCTTCATTAGTTAAATCCTGACTCAAACTCTCCATGGAACTTAATTCTCCATGCACCAAAAACACCTTTTTTATTTTATTAGAGTCTTGTTGTTTTACAAAATTGACTAAATCATGATGATCACCATGACCACTAAAAAGATCCGTTTGTTTGATTGTAGCGAATACTGACAGTTCTCGATGCCTTAAATTAATTATGGGATCTCCTCGAAGCAATCGATGTCCCAATGTTCCCTTTGAACAATATCCTATAAATAATATGGTACAATAGTAATTTGAGATATTATAATATAAATGATCTTGAATCCGTCCCCCTTCAAGCATGCCTGCGGATGAAATAATGATACAAGGTTCATAATAATTGGAAATGGCCTTACTAGCATTCATATCTTGGATATAATCCAAATTATCAAACTCAAATTCATCACCAGAGCTCCGATAAAATTCTTGCGCTTCTTCACTTACCAAATGATGATGTTTTCTAAAAATATCTGTAGCGTAGGTAGCCATCGGACTATCCACAAATACTTTAATTTTAGGTAGTAGTCCTTTTTTGAAGATTCTATTTAGTGAATAAACTAGTGCTTGAGTTCTTCCTACACTAAATGCAGGTATAATTAATCGGCCAGGCGATTTAACGCAGGTTTCATTTATTGTTTCAGTCAATAGTTCTTCCACACTTTGCGTCGCTTTATGCATACGCCCACCATAAGTAGATTCGCAAACAAGGAAATCTACTTCAGGTATTGGTTCTGGATCTTGTAGTACAGGATAATTCTTCCTTCCAATATCACCACTAAAGGCAATTGATTTTTTAACACCATGCTCTTCAATGGTAAAAACTGCCGCTGCAGCGCCTAAAAGATGACCTACAGGAACAAACGTCAGACTTATTTGTCCGTTGATACGAAATTGTTTATTAAAAGCAATCGTCACAAAACGATCTACAGTCTCCATTACGTGTTTTTGTAGATATAGCGGTTTGGGACCTGAAGAAAAACCTCTTTTACCTTTGCGGGATTTACGTTGTTTATTAAGAAATATATTTACAGAATCCAAAAGAAGCAATTCTGTAAGATCAGCCGTAGGAGAGGTGCATAAAATTTGTCCCTCGAAACCAAATCTAACCAATGTTGGTAAATTACCCGAATGGTCAATATGGGCATGCGTTAAAACAACTAGATCAATCTCACTAGGTTGAAAAGGAAATTGTTCATTCTCCTCAATCCAAGTATCTTTTTCATAATCTAAACCACAATCAATCAGGATGCTATAGTTTTCAATTTCTAATAAATGCATACTGCCTGTTACTTGCCTAGCAGCACCCCAAATAGTTAAATTCATAGAAAATTAATGTAAACAATGAATAAATATGATTAGGCTAATTACTCCTTATCGTCCTGATTTTCTAATTGCAGCTGACTTAAATAACGATATAAACCAGTTTTGTTCTTCATTAATTCAGAATGATTTCCACTCTCAACAACTTGACCTTTTTCGAGAACGATGATTTTATCTGCTTCACGAATGGTAGATAATCTATGTGCAATAATGATTGAAGTTCGATTTTTCATTAATTCTTCTAGTGCCTCTTGAACTAAACGTTCTGACTCAGAATCAAGTGATGAAGTGGCCTCATCTAATATTAATAGCACAGGATCTTTTAGAAGCGCCCTAGCAATAGCTATTCGTTGCCTTTGACCTCCAGAAAGCTTCACACCACGTTCGCCTACTAAAGTGTCGTATCCCTCGGGGAAACCCTTAATAAATTCATGCGCATTTGCTCGCTTAGCAGC
The DNA here is from genome assembly GCF_044232565.1 of Daejeonella sp. GTDB lineage: Bacteria > Bacteroidota > Bacteroidia > Sphingobacteriales > Sphingobacteriaceae > Daejeonella. The sequence continues at coordinate 11,763 of NZ_JBIILQ010000003.1, forward strand.
AATTAAAATATCTTCCTCACTAGCTTTTAATCTTCCATAGGCTATGTTTTCACGAATTGTACCACCAAATAGCAATACATCTTGTGGCACTATGGCAACCTGATTCCTAATATCAGTGAGCGAAAAATCAGTTGATGGCTTTCCATCAAATAATAATTGTCCGCTTTGCGCTTCATAAAAACGTAAAATAAGTCCGGCAATAGTCGATTTTCCAGCTCCACTCGGACCAATAATGGCAACTTTTTCGCCTTTTTTAGCATCAAATGATACCCCGTTTAAAACGGTAATTTCCTTTCTAGAGGGGTAAGCAAAAACTACATTATTAAATTCGAGATTACCATTTATTTGTTGAACCACGACATTGTTTTTATCCTCCATTGAGATGGGTTCATTCACTTCAGCCAAAATCTCCAATACCCTTTCACTTGCGCCAAAAGCTTTTTGCATAGTGGCATAGAGCTCCGGAAAACTCCCCATTGCTGCGCCAACAAAGGTAGATAGCAAAATAAAAGTGAACATACTTGCGATGCTAATCTCACCAATTTGAACTAAATGAGATCCATACCAAACCACGGAGACAATGGTTCCAAACAAACAAAAAACTATAAAAGAAGCAAATACTCCTCTAAATTTGGCACCACGCATAGCAATTTTAACTACTTCACGTATGCTTTTATTGTATCTTCCTACTTCAAAGGCTTCATTAACAAAAGCTTTCACATTTGAAATTCCCTGAAGTGTTTCTTCTACTATGGTATTAGATTCGGCAAGTTTATCTTGTGCTTGTCTGCTTATTTTACGTATAAAGCGACCGAAAATTACTGCTACAGCCACTAAAATTGGCAAAACAGCAAGAAGCATCAAGGTTAGTTTACCTGAAACTAAAACAAGAAAAATGATACCACCAGTAAAGATGATTACTTGCCTGATCATTTCAGCAAGCGTTGTAGTTATTGCATCCTGAATTTGAGATAAATCAGCTGATAATCTACTGTTTAGTTCGCCAACACGTCGCTGTGAAAAAAAGTTCATTGGCAGTGTAATCAATTTATGATAGGTATCTCTCCTAATATCTGCAAGTCCCTTTTCTGCTACTTCAACAAACCAATTGATACGATAAAATGAGAATATAGCTTGAACAAATAATACGGCAAGCAATGTTAAGGCTACTGTGTTGATTTCAGTTGGAAATACATCTAATATTTCATTGGGCACCATTTTACCACCTTGAGAAGCTTGGGCTCCAGAACCAATTAAGCGTCCCATTAATAAGGGGAATAGAAATGAACTAGCACTTGATAATATAAGACACGCAAGTCCTAAAAAAAACTTGGTTCTATAAGGTTTAAGGTAAAGCAATAACCTCATTACTTGCTTTAAACTTTCCTTATTTATTTTTGCTTTAGGAAGTTCTTCCGCTTGAGCGTTACCACTATTTAATCGAGCACGTGCCATGGTTTATTTTAAAGATTTTTTGTCAAAATTTTGACTGGTGCAAAAATAGCTATATTTAGATATTTTTTGGCCCTTTGATATCAGCTTTTGATGTTTTTTTACTTTTTAAGGTTAATAGTCAATAGAAAAAAAACACTTTAGAATGATGTTATATGCCATAGCATCTCTGCTTAAACCGATAACTTACTCATTGTCTGATAATTAATTCGAAAAAAGCATTAAGGATTTTAAGATAAACTCCAAGCTAAGGCTTTTTCTGCGAATAGAGGTTTAACTTTTGACCAGGTATTTTTGAATAGGTAAGAATTTCGATACAATTCAAGGTATTCTTGACTTTCCCAATAACTAATGGTGAAAAATGTATTTTCATGATCAATATCTTTCATCAACTCTAAATGATTGCAACCATCAAAGGCCTTAATTAAGTTTTGAGATTCATGAAATATTTCTTTAAATTCCTCAATACACTCCAACTTGAAAGTCATTTTCACAATTCTGGTAATCATTATTTAAATTCTATTCTAACAATATCTCCCAAATGAAGTCCGAGAAGCCCACTAGCATTACCCTTGTTTATAGCAATTTCCAGGTGATTACTAATACCAAATAAGCATAGTTTTTCTCCCTCGGGCACTTCATTATAATGCCAACTTAACTGAGAAATAGATTCATTTCGCTTAAAATAAAGAGTGAAGTCACGATTCTGTTGTACAACAGTAAACAGTTCCTTAGTAATGTTAGTAATTATATTTTGAAATGAATCTATATAAATAACACTGCCGCGGATTATATCAGGTTCAATTACCGGTTGAATAGTCATCTTTTCTTCAATGCCCAAAACAGATAAACCGATTTCTGAAAGTTTACCACCTCTTGCTAAATGACTAACAGCTTTTGGGAAAATATCTGATAGTGGAAAGTGCAAATATTTTAGATCTTGCATAATATTTAACTCCACAATTTCTGTTGGTTCATCCTCAAAAAGAAGTGAAAAGATTCCATTGTCAGAGCCTACAAAATAATGCCCTCGATAATTTATTGCCAAATAGCGCGTTTTCTCATTAAATACAGAGTCGATTCCTATTAGGTGAACAGTACCAATTGGAAAGTAATAAAAAGCATTTTTTAAGATAAAAGCAGCCTGGGGGATATTAAATGCTGAAACTTCATGGCTTATATCCACAATATTGGCTGTAGCAAGCTGGCTTAATATACTTCCCTTGAGTGCCGCTTGATAAAAATCTTTATGTCCGAGATCGGTCGTTAAAGTGATTATTGCCATTTAAATGTGAATATTTATTGTTATTCTTGCTTTAAATAAGATTTGTAAAACTATTCAAATTAATTCTAATAAAACACCTCCCCAATAAAAATAAACAAAACTTGAACGAACTTATTATCACAGTCGAAAATTTAAACCCAGTACTTATTTGGGGTTCTAACAATGAGTATTTTGAAATTATTAAAAGAAATTTCCCGAAAATAAAACTTGTTGCACGTGGACATGATGTAAAAGCATTAGGAGATGAGGCTGAAATCAATATTTTTAAATTGAAATTTGAAGAAATTATTAAACATATTGATCAGTATCAATCTTTAAATACAAATGATCTAGAACAAATTCTTGGAAATAATATTGTCCTAAATTCAGAGATAGAGAACCTCACAAATAGAGGTGGGGCTGAGCCTATTGTATTTGGTCCCAATGGATTGGTAATTAAGGCAAGAACTTCAAACCAGCGCAAAATGGTAGATAGTATCACTAAAAACGATATTATTTTCGCTGTCGGACCAGCAGGAACTGGAAAAACCTATACAGCCGTAGCTTTGGCTGTTAGAGCATTAAAGAACAAAGAGATTAAACGTATTATATTAACCAGACCTGCTGTTGAAGCAGGGGAGAACCTGGGTTTTTTACCTGGCGATTTAAAGGAAAAAATCGATCCATATCTCCGCCCATTATATGATGCTTTAGACGATATGATTCCCGCTGAGAAACTGAAGCTTTTTTTAGAAAATAGAACCATCGAAATTGCACCATTGGCATTTATGCGGGGAAGGACGCTTGATAATTGTTTTGTTATTCTTGATGAAGCTCAAAATGCAACCGATCTTCAGTTAAAAATGTTCCTGACTAGAATGGGACCAACAGCCAAATTCATTGTAACTGGAGATGTTACTCAGATAGATTTACCAAGAAAACAGCAATCTGGATTAAACAATGCTCTTCGAATCTTGGGTGACATAAAAGGAATTGATATCATTTATTTGACTGGTGATGATGTTGTTAGACATAAATTAGTTAAAAACATCCTCAAAGCTTATGGGGATATTCAATAATTAATTTCGGGCTTTATTTTATTTTTCGGATTTTTACAAACTTATTCTAATGGCTATATAAATGAGCGCAATAAAAGAAACACACTTCAATTTACCGGGACAAACACAATTTTATAAAGGAAAAGTTCGGGATGTTTATACCATTGGAAATAAATTCCTTGTGATGGTAGTTACAGACAGAATTTCGGCTTTTGATGTTGTTTTACCTGAACCTATTCCATTCAAGGGTCAGGTTTTAAATCAAATAGCTGCAAAATTCCTACAATCAACGCTCGATATAGTTCCAAATTGGGTAATTGATGTACCAGATCCAAATGTTACTATTGGAAAAATTTGTGAGCCTTTTAAAGTCGAAATGGTTATTAGAGGCTATCTAGCTGGACATGCTTGGCGCGAATATCAAATCGGTAAACGCAAAGTTTGTGGAGTTACACTCCCTGATGGATTGAAGGAAAATGATAAATTACCAGTTCCTATCATTACCCCGACCACAAAAGCTTCCGTCGGACACGACGAGGATATCTCTAGGGAAGAAATAATTAGTAAGAATATTGTTGATGAGCAAGATTATATTTTACTTGAAAAGTACACAAGGGCATTATTTCAACGTGGAACAGAAATGGTTGCCGATCTTGGTTTAATTCTAGTTGATACTAAATATGAATTTGGAATGGCCGATGGTAAAATTCATTTAATCGATGAAATTCATACTCCCGACTCCTCACGCTATTTTTATAAGGAAGGTTATGAAGAGCGTCAATCTAAAAATGAAGCACAAAGACAATTATCGAAAGAGTTTGTCCGTAAATGGTTAATTGACAATGGATTTCAAGGTAGAGAAGATCAACTAATTCCAGAAATGTCTCCTGAATTTGTAAATTCAATATCAGAACGTTACATTGAGTTATATGAACATATTACAGGAGATAAATTTGTAAAAAATGATCATTTAGATACTCTTGATAGAGTTGAAAATAATATAATTGAAGCCTTGAACAGACTTTCCTAATTAATTTGATTAATTAAGAATTGTTTAATTACCTTTAAAGAATATGAAGTTTACTGTCGATAAGCATGAAAAATATGTTCTTATAAAACTTAATGAAAATAAGCTAAATAGCTTAATTTCACCAAAGTTGAAATCTGAACTTATACTTTTTAACTCAGAAGGTCAAAGAAATATCATTCTTGATCTTTCTAACGTGAAATATTCAGACTCATCAGGTTTAAGTAGTTTATTGGTGGGCCATCGTATTTGTAAAAAATCAGACGGTTCATTTATACTGACAAAAATCAATGAGAATATCGCCAGACTGATATCGATTTCCCAATTAGACAATATTCTTACCGTTGTAGGTACTGTAGATGAAGCAATCGATTTAATCTTCATGGAAGAAATTGAAAAGGAATTAAAAAGAGAATTGAAATAAATGAAGTTTGAACTTACTATTTTAGGTAGCAGTTCTTCAACTCCCATATTTAATAGAAATCCTTCTGCCCAGCTTCTAAATGTGAATGAGAAGTTTATCCTAATTGACTGTGGTGAGGCCACTCAAAATCAATTATTGCATTTTGGACTTAAAGCAAATAGGATTGATCAAATTTTTATTAGTCATCTTCATGGAGATCATTACCTCGGACTTGTAGGTTTACTTTCTTCCTTACATTTAAATGGAAGAACCAAAGCAATGGATATATTCGGTCCGGCGGATTTATTTGAAATTATTAACCTTAATTTTAAACTTTCTCAAACAATACTCAAATACCCTATTAATTTCAAAGCCACAAATCCTTTAATTCCTGAATTGCTTTTTGAGAATTGGGATGTGAGTGTAGAATCATTCCCCCTCGATCATCGTATTCCTTGCACGGGGTTCAAGTTTACAGAAAAGCAACGTTTGAGAAAAATTATTAAGTCTAAAATTGAAGAGCTATCAATTCCGATTGATATGATTCCTTTAATAAAAAAGGGACAGAGTTTTACAGATAAAAAAGGCAAGATTCATCTAGCTGAAGAATTAACTACTGAGGCTGATGCTCCAAAATCATTCGCCTATTGCTCTGATACTGTATGTAGCTGGAAATATATAAATAGCATCATGAATGTAGATTTATTATATCATGAAGCTACGTTTATGAATGATTTATTAGCTAGGGCAGAGGAGACTTTCCATACAACAGCATTACAAGCGGCTGAGGTTGCATTAAAAGCAAATGCTAAAAAACTACTCATTGGTCATTTTTCAGCTCGATACCGGGATTTAGATCCGCTTTTAAATGAAGCTAAGAGTGTTTTTTTAAATACTGAATTAGCTATTGAAGGAAAAATCTTCGAAATCTAGACTAATCTAAATTTTAATTCTTTTTTCCTCCAAAAACAGAAAAGGAAACATACCTCTTAGGATTAGCTTTTAAATCAATCATTAGTTTATCCAAATTCTCTGCAGCATTATTTAAATTAATGTACATCTTCTCGTCATTAATTAATTGGCTAAGTGTACCATTACCAGAGTTAACCTTATTTAAAATTACTTGAAGATCAAGCACCGCCTGATTAGCTTCAGCAATTGTTTGTGTAAAATTAGATTTAGCTAAATCATCAGAAACCTTATCCAGATTATTCATGATGGCATTAATTTTAGTATTATTATTCTTGAAATTGGTAGTTATTGACTCAAAATTAGTCATGATATTCGAAATTTTAGAACTCTGGTCACTCACAAGACCATCCACTGTTTTAGTGGTTTTTTCTAATGTTTCAAGGGTTCGCGCAATGCTGACAAAACTACGATCGAAATTTCTCTGAAATTCAGGATTTAATGTATTATTTACTGATGTTAACACCGAATCCATTCTAGCTATAATCTGTTCTGCCTTTTTTTGAACAGGTTCAACCTGATCCATAAGATCCGTTTGAACATGCGAGTTTAGAGTGTCTCCACTTTCAGCAAAATTATTACCATCACCTAATTCAAAAACAACAGCCTTGCTACCAAGTAAATCAGTACTTTCTATACGTGCAATTGTGTTTTTAGGAATGGAGTAATTGGGATTTATTTTGAATTGAACTAATATTTTTCCTGAAGGCAATAAGGTTAAATTAGAAACCCTGCCAATTTGATAACCATTAATTAATACAGGTTTTGATGTAGCTAAACCATCAACGCGATCATACTTTGCATAAAATTCATTTTCATTTGAAAATAAATCATTGCCCTTTAAAAAACTATAACCAATTATAAGCGTTGCAATAGCAAGTGAGGCTAGAACACCAACTTTTGTTTCATTCGAAATTTTCATCAATATCTTCTTATTCGTATTTTTAAAACTGATTAATAGTTGCTATTCATCAATAACAAACAAATTTAACGAGTTTATTCAATTTCAGCTTGTTTTTTATAGGTTTGAATCGCTTTTAATAAATTAGTTACAATTTCATTCTGACCAGCTTCAGAGTTCATATATTCCTCTTCTTCTGGATTAGATACAAATCCAATTTCTGTTAGAACAGCTGGCATACCAGCTTTAGCCAAAACCGCTAAACTCTGTTCCTTCACTCCACGATCAATTCTTCCACTTTGACTATACTCATCCTGCATAAAAGATGCCAGTTTAATACTTTGTTCTCTAAATGCATTTTTCATTAATGATAAAAGAATAATACTCTCTGGGTCTTTCGGATCATAACCCTCATAATTCTCTTTATAGTCTTTCTCTAAAAGTATAGATTCATTTTCTCGCATCACTACATCCTGCTCATCTAACCTTCCGAAACCTGATACGAAAGTCTCCGTGCCTCTAGTTGAAGTACTCTGAACAGTTTTATAAATTGGAACTTTTCTACCTTTACTATCTTTTCGATAGCCATTTATAATTTTTTTAATTGGCATCGAATTGCAGTGTATGGAGATAAAAATATCCGCTTTTACACGATTCGCCATTCCAATACGCTCATAAAGTGGAATAAAAACATCTGTTGTTCTCGTATATACTACCTTTACATCTTTTAAATTTTCTTCAATAGCTTTTCCTAAACGTAAAGCAATTTGCAATGCAACATCTTTTTCTTTTGAAAAAACCCCTCTGGTGGAACCATCAGTGCCTCCATGGCCGGCATCAACTACAATTGTCTTAATTTTGTAGGGTGTAAGATCTATACTTTTAGCATATGAAAATTGAGCAGTAAAAAACAAGACTGCTACAATTACGTATTTGTATCTAATCAATGGTATATTTTTCATTAATTTTGAGGGCATATTATAAACAATTATTGCAAAAATAGTATTCATCATCGAATTTGAAATTTATTAGGGCTTTTTTTATCTTAATTTCTTTAACTGCTTTTTTTGTATTTGGCAAAAATAACAATGTCTATGCTCAAAAGCGTACTTTACCAGACGATAACGCAGTAAACACTGCAAGAGTATCCACAGATACTATTAAAATAGATACCATCGCAAAAAAATCGAAACAAGCAGGTACATTTACATCAAAGGTAACTTACTCAGCCGAAGATTCAATAAAAGCAGATATAACCAACAATATAGTCTTTTTATATGGAAAGGCTAAAGTAAAGTATGAAGAATTAGAGCTGGAAGCGGATTTTATCAGACTTGACCAAAAAAATAATACATTGTTTGCAAAAGGTTTAATAAATCCTAAAACCAAAGCCTATTCTGGTAAGCCTATGTTTACTCAAGGTGCAGAACCACCTCTAACAACAGATTCATTGTTTTTTAATTATAAAACAAAAAAAGGTAAATCATTCGGTGTTTTTACAGATGTTGAAGGTGGTTATTTACAAGCTGCTCAATTCAAGAAAAATCAATACGACGAAGGATTCTTTAAAAGAGGTATCTATAGTACCTGCAATATGCCTCATCCTCACTTTGGTATCCATATTACTAGAGGTATTGCAACCGACAAGCAAATTATCACTGGACCAGCATTCCTGGTCATAGAAGACATCCCATTGCCCTTAGGAGTTCCATTTGGATTCTTCCCAAAGCCTAATCGACGCTCTGGAGGTTTGCTTTTTCCAACATTTGGAGAAGATACCAGAGGTTTTTTCATGCGTGACCTAGGCTATTATTTAGGGTTAAATGATTATTGGGATCTTTCCACCCGAGGCACACTTTATTCAAAGGGTTCATATGAATTAGGAACTGCAGCCCGTTACCGAAAAAACTATAAATATGATGGTGGATTAAACTTTAGATTTGCTTCCACAAGAAATGGGGTGGAAGGTACACCATCCTATAAAAAACCAAATAAAGATTTTAACCTCACTTGGAGTCACTCGCAAAGTCCATTAGCAAATCCAGGGACAACCTTTAGCGCCTCCGTAAATGCGGGTACTGGATCATACTTTTCTAATACGGGTGCGGCTGGGACTTATAATCCAACTGAAATTGCAAGAAATACACTCTCATCCAGCATTAGTTATGGTAAAGTATTTGCAAATGGTCTCTTTAATTTCTCATCAAGCCTCTCTCATAGTCAGGATATTGAACAACAAACAGTCTTTTTAGATCTACCACGTTTTAGTTTGAACATGACTACCTTAAACCCTTTTGATTCTAAAGACCGTGCAGGGGAGCAAAAATGGTATCAGCGACTAAGTTTAGGGTATAGTATGCAGGGAAGTAATTCCATCAATACCAAAGAATATAAACTCTTTAAAAAAGAGTCGTTGAAAGATTTCAGAAATGGTATTCAACATGATATTCCTGTTAACCTCTCTCTAAATATTCTTAAATATTTTCAATTTAACTCTGGAATGCAGTATAGCGAAAAATGGTACCTACAAACCATACGTAAGCGTTTAGATCCAGTAGCATCTGGTTTTAAACAAGTAACAGATACTGTACAGGGATTTAGCAGAGTTTATGATTATAGCTTAAATACAGGACTTTCTACTAAATTGTATGGTAAATTTAGTTTCAAAAAGGGGAATTTGATGGCTATAAGGCATATTATGACGCCATCAGTGAACTTTAATTATCGTCCTGATTTTGGCCGTAGCAGTTTTGGGTATTTTCAAAATCTTCAAGGTGATACTTCGAAAATAAGTACTCGCTATTCCATTTATGAAAATGCTGTATTTGGCTCACCTTCTTCAGGTAGGGTAGCAGGCATAGGTTTTAGCGTTGATAATAATGTGGAAGCCAAAGTTCGTTCAGATGCTGACTCTACAAAAAACTCAATAAATATTCCAATTTTACAAAGTCTTACTTTTTCGGGAAATTATAATTTTGCCGCTGAGAGTTTTAAGTTATCTACCATTGGTTTTTCCGGAAGAACCTCCTTCTTCAAAGAAAAAATCGGAATTAATTTCTATGGCACTTTAGATCCCTATAAATTAGATAATTTAGGTAACCGTATTGATAAATACACCATAGAATCTGGCAAAATTGCTCGTTTAACGAACTTTGGTCTGTCCACAGATTTTAGCTTGAATTCAAAAGCCGCTAAAAAAAGGGGTGAAAATCTAAATCAACTCGATAAAGGCAAACAAAATTTACCCAAAGCGCAACAAGATGAATTAAATGCCATTAGCCGTGATCCAAATGCTTTTGTAGACTTTAATGTGCCATGGAATGTGAGTGCAGCGTATAGTTTTAATTATTCAAAAACCGGACTTCAATCTAGCATATCAAACACATTAAACCTCTTTGGCGACTTTAACGTTACGCCAAAATGGAAAGTTCAATACACATCAGGATATGATTTCCAGGCCAATAAGTTAAGTTTAACTCAATTTTCAATATACCGCGACCTTCATTGCTGGGATCTATCATTTAGATGGTCACCAATTGGTACCTATAAATTTTATAGCGTTGATTTAAAAGTTAAGGCTTCCATCCTTCAGGACCTAAAGCTTAGTAAACGCCGTGATGCCTACAATAACTTTTAATATGATAGCTGAAATTATTACCATTGGTGACGAAATTCTTATTGGACAGATTGTGGATACCAACTCTGCATGGATGGCTCAAAAATTGAATTTAGCTGGCATCAAGGTTAAACAAATCACATCCATTTCTGATGATCGAATGGATATATTAAATACGTTACATCAAGCTTCCCAAAGAGCAGATATAATTTTAATTACCGGCGGTTTAGGTCCGACGAAAGATGATATTACTAAAAAAACTTTGGCTGAATACTTTAAAACTGACTTAAGAACGGATCTTGATGCCCTTGAGAATGTTAAACAAATTTTTGCCCGCTACAAAGTTGAAGTTTCTGAAATTAATAAAAAACAAGCTGAAGTACTTGAAAATTGTACTATTCTTCTCAATAAAAATGGAACCGCTCCAGGAATGTGGGTAGAAGAGAAACAAAAAATCTATGTATCTATGCCCGGTGTGCCTTTTGAAATGATGTACATGATGGAGGATCTAGTAATTCCTAAAATCAAGGAAAAATTTAAACTTCCCAATATTTATCATCATACCATATTGACAGCTGGTATTGGCGAATCAATTTTGGCTGAGAAAATATCTGACATTGAAGATTCTCTTCCTGAACAAATAAAATTAGCCTATTTGCCTAGATTGGGAATGGTTAGGTTAAGATTAAGTGGCAGCGGACCAGATGCTAATTCTTTGAATAGTGAAATCCTAGCTTTTTCTAAGAAGATTGTAGATATAATTAGCGAATATGTAATTATTGAAAGTGATACAGCTCTTGAAAAAGCTATTCTTGATTTTATGCAATCTAAGAAATTAACTTTATCTACTGCCGAAAGTTGTACTGGAGGGTATATTTCTCATTTAATCACCCAACATTCAGGAAGTAGTAAGGTTTTCTTAGGTGGGGCCGTTTCTTACTCTAATCAACTTAAGGTTAGCATGCTTGGAGTTTCTGAACAAACACTCCTTGATTTTGGAGCAGTAAGTGAAGAAACAGTTAAAGAAATGGCCATTGGTGCTCAAAATAAATATAAATCTGATTATTCCATCTCGGTTAGTGGCATTGCTGGTCCAGATGGTGGTAGCAACGAAAAACCTGTTGGCACAGTTTGGATTGCTATATCCGGAAAAAATAAAATTTTAACTAAAAAATACACTTTTGGCAATAAAAGAGCACAAAATATTGAGAGAGCTTCAGTTAGTGCTTTAACATTGCTTTTTAAATTGCTTAAAGAAGAGCAGGCTTAATTAAAATTTCTAATTTTGCATAAGAAAACCAATCGTAATTAAAATCTATTATGTCTTTATACGAATTAGTACTTCCTAAAATGGGTGAAAGTGTTGCTGAAGCTACCATCATAAAATGGGTTAAGCAAGTAGGCGACTCAATCGAAATTGATGAATCTGTATTAGAAATTGCAACAGATAAGGTTGATTCAGAAGTTCCTTCACCTGTATCGGGCAAGCTAGTTAAAGTTCTTTTTAAAGAAGATGAAATTGTTCAAGTTGGAGCGGTGATTGCCTTAATTGAAACGGATGCAAGCGTTGAAGTTACAAATATTATACCCCAGGAATCCATAAAAGACACTATACCTGTACAGCTTGAGGAATTAGTACAAGCACCATTCGTTCCTGAGATTGCAGAACAAAAGTCAAATAAAGACACTAAAACACTTGATTTTAGTAGCTCCGAGCGATTTTATTCGCCCTTGGTTAAAAGTATGGCAGCTGAAGAGGGAATAAGTATGCAGGAATTAAATTTAATTAGTGGGACAGGTTCTGAGGGTCGTGTAACAAAGCAAGACGTGCTTGATTTTATTCAAAAAAATAGAACAACTGCAAATTTAGTGGTATCACAACAGATAAATGCCACTGCTTCTAATGAAATGCCTTCACCTAAACCTATTACTTCAGTATCAGGAGGCGATGAGATTATTGAAATGGATCGTATGCGTAAGCTAATTTCCGATCATATGGTAATGTCTAAGCATACTTCTGCCCATGTAACATCTTTTGTAGAGGCCGATGTCACTAATCTCGTTAAATGGAGAGAACGTGTAAAAAGTAGCTTCGAAAAAAGAGAAGGAGAGAAAATTACCTTCACTCCAATTTTTATTGAAGCAGTAGCAAAGGCTATCAAAGATTTGCCAATGATTAATATTTCTGTAAATGGAACGCAAATTATTAAAAAACGTGATATTAATATCGGAATGGCTGCTGCTCTTCCAAGTGGCAATCTTATTGTACCGGTAATTAAAAATGCAGATCAATTGAATTTATTTGGAATTACAAAAGCAGTGAATGACCTTGCCAATCGTGCACGCCAATCCAAACTTAAGCCCGATGAAACTCAAGGAGGTACTTTTACGCTTACTAATGTTGGAACTTTTGGAAATGTTATGGGTACCCCTATAATTAATCAACCTCAAGTTGCAGTTTTAGCTGTTGGAGCAATAAAAAAGAAACCAGCAGTAATTGAAACTGAACATGGTGATGTAATTGCAATCAGACATATGATGTTCCTTTCTCTTTCATATGATCATCGTGTTGTTGATGGATCATTAGGTGGTTCATTTGTGAGAAGAGTGGCCGACTACCTTGAAAACTGGGATATTAACCGCGATATTTAATTTTTTAAATTTTTATTTTATTTAGGTTTCTCCAATGAAAAAACTAAGGGGTTTGTTAATAACACTACTATTAAGTCATCTTGTAGCTAATAGTTTAGTTGCTCAAAACAATCCTCCATTTTTTAAAGAAATAGAGGCATTTAAAAAATTAGACCAGACAAACTTTCCAGAAAAGGGCTCCATTTTATTTGTTGGTAGTTCTTCTTTTACAAATTGGAAAAATGTTCAGGCTGATTTTCCTGGTTTTAAAATTATCAATCGTGGTTTTGGAGGATCTAGCCTTACCGATGTTATTCGATATGCCCCAGAAATAATTTACCCTTATCAGCCAGCACAAGTTGTGGTTTATTGTGGTGAAAATGATTTTGTAACTTCACAAAGTACTAATGCCGACACTGTATTTAATCGCTTTAGCCAATTATTTTCAATGATAAGAAAGGAAATACCAAAGGCTAACATTCTATTCGTTTCCATTAAACCTAGTCCCAGTCGCGCTAAATACATGCCCGAAATGGTTAGAGCAAACGCTATGATTCAAACTTTCTTAAAAAAGAAATCCAGAACAGGATACGTAGATGTGTATAATAAAATGTTATTAAATGATGGTTCGCCAATGCCTGATATATTTTTAGGGGATAAACTCCACATGAATAGGTCTGGATATGAAATTTGGCAAAAAGCCATTTTACCTCATTTAAAAAAGAAAGGTTAGTTAATATTCACTGAAATATTAATTAACCTCAATAAAGCCTAATCAAAAAATTTACTTATCGATTAGAGCGCTAGCCTCAGCTAAAAAAGCTCCATCCCTTAAAATGGCTTCCTTATTTAAAATCAATTCACTGATTTTAACTCCTCCAAGAACATAATTTAATTCATTGCTTTTATGTTGCTCACTTATAAATTCAAAATGAATATTATTAATTAATTCTTCATTTATATATCTGATATACAGAGGAATAACATAATCATTTTGAAGTATTAATTTATGTACATGATTTAGCTTTTTATACTCATAACGATAATCATATCTTAGGGCAGCAACATCCGATAGTACAGCTGATCCAGTAGGATGCCCTCCAGCACCTTTACCATAAAACAACTGCTGATCTGCAAAAGCAGCCTTAACGGAAACTGCATTGTACTCATTTTCAACATTATATAAAAAATCACTCTTCGGTACTAACTTTGGAAGAACATAAAGAGCAAGTTCCTTATTATTTAGTTTTATTGCGGTTGGGACTAATTTAACTTTTAAATGATGTTCTTGAGCAAATTGTAGGTCTGCAATTGAAAAATTCTGAATACCGATATTCAGTACATCTTCCGGACTTACAAACACGCCGTAAGCATGCGCTGCAGCAATTACTAGCTTATATTTAGGATCATAACCACCCACATCTAAGGTTGGATCCTTTTCAGCAAATCCAAGATCTTGAGCTTGTTTTAAGGCCACAGAATAGTCTAAGCCTTCATTAGTTATTTTTGAAAGTATAAAATTTGAAGAACCATTAAATATCCCACTTATTGAATGAAGAAGTTCATTGTCATAATACTCCTCCAAATTTCTAATAATAGGAATACTACCACATACAGAACCTTCATAAAGTAGGGAAGTACCATGCTCGTTCTGAATCTTAACCAATTCATCCAAATGCTCTGCAATCATTTTTTTATTGGCTGACACTACATTTTTACCACTCTTTAATGCTCTTGTAACTATTTCATAGGCTGCATCCGCATCATTAATTAATTCTATAATGGTGTTGATATTAGGATCATTTAAAATTTCATGTGCATCAGTTGTAAATAAACTACCTGCAAGACTACGGTCCTTGTTAGGATTTTTAATCACAATCTTTTTAATCTCAATATTTAAATCTTTGGTGCTGATGATATCGTACAATCCTTGGCCAACTACTCCAAAACCAAATAATCCAATAGTTAATTTTTTACTCATGTTATGCTATTTTATGTAGTTAAACTAATTGTTTTCAGATTCTACGCTTTTAATAAAATCTCCTATTTCTTTTGTAAGTAAATCTGTATCAATTAAAAATCCATCGTGCCCATAAAATGAATCTAGTTTGAAAAAATGGGCGTTTTGGATTTTTTCAGCTAAAAACCGTTGCTCTTCAATTGGAAATAGTATATCTTTTGTAATTCCAATTACCAATGTTCTAGCTTGAATTTGTTTTAAGGCCTCATCGATTGAACTTCTTTTCCTTCCTACATGGTGGCTATCCATTGCTTTTGTTAAGTACCAATAACTGTATGCATTAAAGCGTTTAACTAATTTATCACCCTGATAATTTTGATAGTTAGCAGCCTTAAAATCGTTTGTCTTATCGCTATCTACCTCCAATTGAGTAGATGCATAAGTCCCATAAGTGCGATAAGAAAGTAAAGCGATGCTTCTTGCTACTTTCAATCCTTTGCTTCCTCCATCTGGCGACTGGGAGAAAAATGTACGGTCTGAAGTGATGGCTAATCGCTGGCTTTCATTAAAAGCGATACCCCAAGGTGAGTGATGTGCATTTGTTGCGATCAGAACAAGCTTATTTATTCTTTTAGGCTCCAAAATTGCCCATTCCATTGCCTGTTGTCCACCAATAGATCCACCAATAAGTAATTCTATATTATTCAAAGTCAAATGATCTGCAAGTAATTGATGAGCTGCTACCATATCGCGTACCGTAAATTCAGGGAATGAAAGAAAATAGGGCAGGCCTGTGGTGGAATCAATACTTAGGGGATTGCTTGTACCGTAAGGTGAACCCAGAATGTTAGCGCAAACAATAAAATGATCTTGAGGATTAAATAATCTATTCTCGCCAAAAAGACCCCTCCACCAATCAAAAACATCGGAATTTCCTGTTAAGGCGTGACAAACCCATACCACATTATCTTTTTTAGAATTTAAAATTCCATAAGTATGATACCTAATTTCTAAATCTTTGATCTTTTTACCACTCTCTAGGCTAAAAGAATTCTTATTCTTATAAATATTTTCTGTACTCATAATAAAATAACATTCCTGAAAAAAAAATTCCAGGAATGTAAAACAAGATTAATTATTTAATTAAAGCAAAAGCCTGTTCCAAATCAGCCTTAATATCATCAATATGTTCTATTCCAACAGATACTCGCAAAGACGAAGGTTGTACTCCAGCAGCAATTTGCTCCAACTCACTTAGCTGCTGATGCGTGGTAGCACTTGGCTGAATGATTAAAGTTTTGGTATCGCCTACATTTGCTAAATGACTAATTAACTTCAAATTATCGACTAATTTTATGGCTGCTTCCTTTCCACCTTTAACTTCAAAGGATAAAACAGCACCAAAACCGTTTTTGAGATATTTTTTGGCTAATGCATGATTCGGACTATTGGGTAATCCCGGATAGAGCACTTTATCAACCTGCGGGTGACTTTCGAGCCATTTAGCTAATTCAAGAGCATTATCAACATGTCGCTGAACTCTAAGCGACAGCGTTTCTATACCTTGCAATAATAAAAATGAGTTGAATGGCGATTGAGAAGGCCCAAAATCACGTAAACCCTCAACACGCGCACGAATAATAAATTGAATATTTCCAAATGGTCCGCCAATTCCAAATACCTCATTAAAAACTAAACCATGATATCCCTCAGATGGCTCAGTAAATTGAGAGAATTTACCATTTCCCCAATTATAATTGCCACCATCAACAATAACACCACCAATACTAGTGCCATGACCGCCAATCCATTTTGTGGCAGATTGAACAACAACGTTAGCGCCATGTTCTAATGGTCTAAATAAATAACCTGCAGCACCAAATGTATTATCAACAATGAGCGGTAAATCATGCTTTTTAGCAACATCAGCAATCTTCTCAAAATCGGGAATGCTAAAGCTTGGGTTACCTATAGTTTCAATATAAATCGCTTTAGTTTTCTCATTGATTAAGGATGCAATACTTTGAGCATCATCACCCTTTGCAAAGCGAGCCTCAATACCTAATCGCTTAAATGCGACCTTAAATTGATTGTATGAACCTCCGTAAATATAAGATGAGCTTACAAAGTTGTCTCCTGCCTGTAAAATATTATTTAAAGCAATAAACTGAGCAGCCTGACCAGATGATACTGCTAAAGCAGCAACACCGCCCTCAAGAGCTGCAATACGTTTCTCGAATACATCCGTTGTTGGATTCATCAAACGCGTATAAATATTACCGAATTCTTTCAAAGCAAATAGGTTTGCACCATGCTCCGAACTCTTGAACACGTAAGAAGTTGTTTGATAAATAGGTACTGCTCTTGAACCAGTTATTGGGTCAACTTCCTGTCCAGCGTGTAATTGTAATGTTTCAAATTTTAAATTTTGTGTCGACATAATGATGTGATATTTTTTAAATAATTAAAATAATAGGATTTGAGCAAAGCTCATTTAAGACATTGAATAAGAAAATTGAAGAGGTGTTCTTGAAATTTCCTTAACAACAATTCATACATCGCATGCACATGGAATTAACCATATTACGAGTTGAACTTAAAATAAGTTGGAATTTGATTAATATTTCCTGCTGCGGAAATAAAGAGAACTGGGATGTTTCTTTTTTCATTTTAAAATGTTTTTATATTTTCCCTTGCGGGACAGGAATTGGCACCTTCCCCGAAACCGATCGGGGGGTTGTCAGTGGGTCATAGAGCCTGATCTCTCGCCACTTCTGTATAAATCAATAAATGAATTTATTGAAGACAGATTGATGTTTCCACCAAATAATATTTCAAATATATACTCAAAACAAGCTTGAAACCAAATTTAATTTTATTTAAATTATAAAATACTGGATATCAGCTAATTAAAGTTGAGCCATTCGGACTAATGCCTGGTTAAGATCCTCAATTAAGTCAATTGGATTTTCTAAACCAACGGAAACCCGAATTAAATTTTGTGGAGTCTTAGTACCTGGACCTTCAACAGATGCTCTATGTTCTATTAGACTTTCAACACCACCCAAACTAGTAGCTTGAGTAAAAATCTTAACCGCATTAACTAATTTTCTTGCCTCATTTGCGCCGCCTTTTACTATAAAAGATAACATTCCCCCAAAAGAACTCATTTGTTTCTTTGCAATATCATGGCCTGGATGATTCATTAATCCCGGATAATATACCTTTTCAACAAGCTTATGAGAACTTAAAAAAATTGCAATTTGATTTGCATTCTCAGTGTGAGCGCGCATTCTGTAAGGCAAGGTTTTAATTCCACGAACCGTCATATAACAATCGAATGGAGCAGGAACAGCACCTGAGAGGACTTGTATATTCTTTATTTTTTTCCAGAAATCATTGTCTTCATGGCTTGCTAAAGCACCACCAATTACATCACTATGACCTCCTAAATATTTTGTGGTTGAATGCATTACAAGGTCGCAACCAAGTTCCAATGGCCTTTGCAGCATTGGGGTGCTAAAGGTATTGTCACATACCGACATTATTCCATTTTCCTTAGCAATTTTAGCGATTGCTTGAATATCACATACTTTTAGCAGAGGATTTGAAGGTGTTTCAATCCAAATTAACTTAGTATTACTCTTGATTCCATTTTTTACGGCTTCTAGATTAGATAAATCAATAAAATCAACTTCAATTATTCCTTGAAAAACTTGTAACAATAGATTTCTAAGTCCGTGATACATATCGTCTGGAGCTATAATATGTACTCCTGGACCCAAAGCCTGAAAAACAGCTCCACCAGCTGCATTTCCTGAGGAAAAAGCTGCCGCTGATTCTGCTCCCTCTAATTGGGCAATCACATTTTCAAGCGATTTTCTATTAGGATTATCTGCTCTCGAATAAACATAACCACCTGGATATTCTCCGTCTTCACCTCGCTCAAAGGTAGTTGATAAGCTTATGGGCTGAATTACAGCTTTAGTGTGCTCATCTATAAAATTACCTGCATGTATGGCGATGGTTTCGATTTTCATGATTAATCAATTTATTATTTAAAAATTTAGGTCCAATATAATTAAAGATTAAAAAAGGACACCCTTTTTGTACACTTTCTTAAAAATTTAATGGAAAATAATCATAAACATCTTATTTATTTCTGCTTTTACAAGGAAATGATAATGAATCATGTACAATATTGTACTTTTGTACAAATACTAAAATGAACGCTGATACAAAATTAGAACTACTAATAAGTGATTCAAGCCTTTCTAGTGAGCTAAAACTTATCGCTCACAAGGTGAAATCTAAGCAACGTATAACCTTTGATGAAGGTGTATTCCTTTATGAAAAGGCTGAATTAAGTTATTTAGGTGTACTAGCCAATTTTATCCGTGAACAACGCCATGGTGACAGAACCTATTTTAATCGTAATTTTCATATAGAGCCTACTAATTTATGTGTCTACGATTGTAAATTCTGTTCTTATTCGGTGTTAATTAAGGAAAGAGCAGATGGTTGGGAATACACGCTAGATCAGATGCTAGACATTGTTAAAAAATACGATGATCAAGCAGTTACAGAAGTTCATATCGTAGGTGGAGTGCTACCTCAATACGATTTAAAATTTTATTCAGACTTATTTACTGCAATTCATAAACATAGACCTGAACTTCACGTTAAAGCCCTTACACCTGTTGAGTATCATTATATTTTCAAAATGGCCAAGGTTGATTATGCAACGGGTATGAAGTTAATGAAGGAGGCTGGTTTAGATTCGATTCCTGGAGGTGGTGCTGAAATTTTTGCGCCAGAAATTAGAGAAATTATTGCAAAAGACAAGTGCAGCGGCGATCAATGGCTACAAATACATGAAGAGTGGCATAAATTAGGTATGCGATCAAATGCAACCATGTTATATGGTCACATTGAGAAATTCGAACATCGTGTTGATCATTTAGAACAGCTTCGTGCTTTGCAGGATAAAACTGGTGGTTTTCAGACATTTATTCCCTTGAAATTCAGAAATCAGGACAATCAAATGTCGCATTTACCGGAAGTTTCAGTAATTGAAGATCTTCGTAATTACGCTATATCTCGCATTTATCTCGATAATTTTGAACATATTAAAGCTTATTGGGCCATGATTAGTCGCAATACGGCACAATTATCTTTAAACTTTGGAGTGGATGATATTGATGGAACGCTAGACGATACCACAAAAATCTATTCAATGGCAGGAGCTGAAGAGCAGCATCCCGCAATGAACACTCAGGAATTAGTTGAGCTTATAAAACAGATCGGAAGGGATCCAGTAGAACGAGACACTTTGTATAATGTGATTACAGATTATAAAGATTTCGAATTTCCAAAGGATCAAAAACCTAACTATTATCCATTACCTGTAATAAATTGAGGAAAATTATTTATATCATTCGCCATGGTGAAACGGATTTGAATAAGCTTGGTATTGTTCAGGGACGAGGAATGGATACAGATTTAAATGAAAAGGGGAGAGCACAAGCCAATAATTTTTATAGGTTTTACAAGGATGTGCCTTTTGACAAAATATATACATCTACTTTAAAAAGAACGCATCAAACTGTTCAAAAATTTATTGATAATCATATACCATGGGTCCAATTTCCAGGGTTAGATGAATTAGGATGGGGTGTTCATGAGGGTCAAGAAAGTACAGAAAAATTAAGATCTGACTTTCATCAAATTACCGAAAATTGGAAAGCCGGAAAATTACATCATAAGTTTGAACGCGGCGAAAGTCCCCTAGAAGTAAAAGAACGCCAATTAATTGTTCTTGAAAAGCTAATCGAAGAAAATGATGATGAAAATATTCTAATATGCATGCATGGTCGTGCAATGCGCTTATTTTTATGTCTTTTAACCCACAAACCACTTACTGAAATGGATTCTTTTCCGCATTCCAATACATGCCTTTATAGGCTAGATTTTGATGGAAAAGACTTTCACATCCTTGAGTTTAATAGCACAAAGCATTTAGAATAATTAGTCGATTAATTTTGAAGAAGATAAAAGTTTCAGCCGTTTCTTATACCAATTCCAAACCATTCGTTTTTGGTTTAATGCATACAGATATCATAAATAAAATTGATTTAAGTTTAGATATCCCTTCAGAATGCGCTTTAAAACTTATTAATAATCAAGTAGATATCGGACTTGTCCCCGTGGCGGCCTTACTTCAAATACCGAATTATGAAATCATTTCTGAATATTGTATTGGGGCAAATGGGGCTGTAGATTCTGTATTTATTTTCAGTAATAAACCGATTGCTGAGCTTGAAACCCTAAAACTGGATTCTCAATCTCGTACCTCAAATTATTTAGCAAAGGTTTTAATTAAAAATTACTGGAAATGTAATCCGGAAATTGTAAGTCATGAAAATGCGGATGCGTTTGTTCAAATTGGTGATAGAACTTTTGGAAAGAAAGATCAATTTTTATATCACTATGACTTAGCCGAGGAATGGTTTAAATATACCGCTTTACCATTTGCATTTGCTGTTTGGGCCTCCAATAAAACAATTGATGAAAGTTTTAAAATAGATTTTAATGCTGCATTAGAATTCGGGCTCAAGCAAAGAGATCAGGTTTTAAAAGAATTACAAGCAGTAGATAATTTTGACTTAAACGATTACCTGATGAAAAAAGTCGATTTTGATCTCAATGAAGGAAAATTAAAAGCTATTAAGAAATTTCATGAACTAATAAGAGATCTCTAAAAACTCATATTCTACTTAAAACGAGCTGTATCGCTTCGTCGATTATTTTCGAAGGATTGCTTGAGAATTCAAATTTAACCCTACTTGCCAAAATTGCATTTACTGAGATTGCTTTATGTCCCAAAGATTTAGCTAGTGCATATATTCCTGCGGTTTCCATTTCCAAATTGGTAATTCTTTGATCCCCAGAAGAAAAACTACTGAACAATTCAACTAAGCCGGGAAAAGCACTCTTCGCGCGTACTTCTCTACCTTGGGGGGAATAAAATCCTGGTGCTGTAACTGTTATACCCTTAGGGAGATCTTTTCCAATCTTTTCTAATAAATGAGAATTTGCTGCTGTGATATAAGGAGAAATACCCTTTAAATGATGAAAATGCGCCTTAATGGAATCTAATAATAACTCTTCTTCATTAATCTCATGAATATAGTACTGCATTAAGGCATCCAATCCTAAACCATATTCGGAAACTAAAATACTGTCCATCGGAATATCACTTTGTACTGCTCCAGATGTTCCTATTCGTATAATTTCTAAACTTTTTAGCTGACTCTTTACGCTCCTGGTCTTAAAATCTATATTAACAAGTGCATCAAGTTCATTGAGTACAATATCAATATTATCGGTTCCGATTCCAGTAGAAAGTACCGTAATGCGCTTTGAACCTATATATCCAGTATGCGTAATAAATTCGCGCTTACCCTTTTTTAGCTCTAATCGATCAAAATACCTGCTTACTTCAGCTACTCGATCAGGATCTCCCACAGTTATAACCGTATCAGCAACATCTTCAGGTAATAAATTTAGATGATAAATACTACCATCTTGGTTTATGATTAAATCGGCATTAGAAATGGTTTTCATGGGATATTAGCTCTTATAATAACAAATTTACAGCTTATTTTAGTGGTTTTTGGGGCTAATAATACTAATTTATCCTTTCCACTTTAGCCCTTCAATTTTTTCTAATCTTTCAAGTACTTTATTAACCTGAGATTTTCTTATTTCAATATCGAAGCAACAATTTAGGTCAAAACTCTGATTGAAAATCTTTAAATTTTCGTCTTTAATAACCTTCATCACCTCATTCATTACTGGATGCCCAAATTCAATTGTAAAGGTTAAATCAATGGTTTTTTCAATAATAATCGCTTGATTAATTGCTTCCAGTGTAGCACATTTATACGCATTAATTAATCCGGGTACGCCTAATAAGGTGCCACCAAAGTAGCGAACAACAACTGCTAACACATTTGTTAAATCCAAAGATAAAAGCGTATTCAAAATAGGCCTTCCGGCAGTCCCAGAAGGTTCGCCGTCGTCATTAATCCTAAATACTGTACGATCAGGGCCAATTCTTATTGCCCAGCAGTGATGCCTAGCCTTTGGATGCAAAGCTTTAAGCTCAGCAATAATATTCTTTATCTCTTCATCTGATTTTATTGGATATAGGTAAGCAATAAAGCGACTTCCTTTGTCTCTAAAAACTCCCTCGGATACTTTTGCAATCGTTTTATAGGTATCATCGAAAAGCATGATTTTTATTTGGCAAAGTATAAAACAAGAATGGAAAAAACAGCGAGAAGTATTCCAATATAATTTAAGCGACTAAGTTTCTCACGAAAAATGAATACGCCAACAGCTGACCCCAAAATTATGACTCCAATATTCATACTTGAAAACACAATAGAAGGTTGATTTGCCAAATCTTGGTGTGCTTTTAAGTAAAAAAGAATGTTGCCAAAATTTGCTATACCCAAAATCCAGCCACATATCAGATTGATTAAAGTAAACTTTAATTTTTTAAAGAAATAAAGGTATAGGAGATAAAAAATTGAGAGTAAAAATGCAATGATGAATATTATTAATAGGGATGAGGTAAAAGGAATACCCGTTGTTTTAGCAATTTGCTTAAATAAAGTGTCAATAATTCCCATACCAATAAAAACCAAAATAGGATAAATCCAAATTCCAGTTTTTTCACTTTGATCCTTTTGCCATGGAATTGAAAACATAATAGCTAGGAAAGCAATGGCAATACCGATAATTTTCAGAAACGAAAACTCTTCTCCAAACAAGAAGAAAGCTGATAATACGGGAATAAATAGCGATAATCTTTGCGCTATATCGGTTCTTACTATTCCCGTATATCTTATAGATAAAGCTAAAATAGCAAACAATAATGGCAAAAGAACTCCCAATGCTATGTAAACGGGGAAAATACTTAGCTTCAAA
>NZ_JBIILQ010000085.1:0-10066 GCF_044232565.1 Daejeonella sp.
CAGATTTAGTAAAAAAGAATCGAGCACTTTTGGCAGCTGACCGTTTGGTTATCATGGATGGGACAAGACATATATCAGATATTCCCACGATCATGTTTGGAGCCAGAGGTATTGCAACGCTAACACTTACTATATACGGTGCCAAAGAAAATCTTCATAGCGGGCAATATGGCAACTATGCCCCAAATCCGGCGTTAAAATTAGCAAAACTTTTAGCGGGTATGAAAGACGATGATGGTAGGGTAACGATTCCAGGGTTTTATGATGGGGTTAATATTACAGAGGCTGATAAAAAATCATTTGCAGAAATACCAGAAAATATGGCGGAATTAAATGCTGAAATTGGAATAGCAGAAGCGGAAAAAGTGGGGGAAACTTATCAGGAAGCCATGCAGTACCCAAGCTTAAATATCCGTGGTTTGCAAGCATCAAATATTGGAAAACAAGTAACCACTACTATTCCAAATATGGCTATTGCTGAGTTAGATTTACGATTGGTCCCAGAAACACCTGGATCGAGGCAAATAAGTTTAATCAAAAACTACTTGACACAACACGGCGTAACTTTAATTGATAGCTTACCCACAGACCAGCAAAGAGCCCGATTCAAAACTTTGGCCACTCTGAAACAAAAAGAAGGATCACTACCTTTTAGAACGCCAATGGATTCTGAAATAGGCATATGGTTATCAAAGGCAATGGAAAGAGCTGTGGGTAAATTTTTAAAAGTACGTGCCACAGGAGGTTCACAACCTATGGCTTCATTCATAGAAACCCTAAATGTACCAGCAGTTTCACTGAGAATACCTAATCCTTACAATAACATACATGCACCGAATGAAAACATTAAAATTAAAAACTACGAAGAAGGAATTAAAATGTGTATCGCTCTCTTAACGCAAAAAGCAGATTAGAGACGAATTGCATTCATTTCTAAAATTATTCGACAAATCGCATCAACCAAGCTGAAATAATGCCTGCATAAGTACCTATAACATGGCTTAAAACAGCCAACAAAACTCCCACTGGAGCTAAGGAGGGATGAAAAGCAGCTGCTACAGCCGGTGCAGTGGCTACACCACCAATATTTGCTTGGCTACCCACTGCCACAAAAAAGAATGGTGCTTTTATAATTTTGGCAGCAACAATCATGGATATAATGTGTATTAGCATCCAAATACCAGCCACCGCCAGTAATCCTATGTTCGCACCTATATTGAATAAATCCAAACGCATTCCAATCGTCATAATTAAAAAATAAATAAATAAAGTTGCAAAATCTGTGCTTCCTAACTTTTCCATTTTTCTAACACGGGTAAAAGATAAAAGTATGCCAATCGTTGTCGATAATAGGATTAACCATAAGAATTGGGATGCAAAAGGTTCTAAACCATGCGAAATGAGCCAGTCTCGATGTGGTATAAATAATTTTGAAACAAAACCACTACATCCATGCGCTATAGCCGCGCCACCAAAGCCTATTCCTAAAATAAATGACAGGTCTTTTAAGTCAGCAGGTTTATCTTTCGTTTCTTTAAATTTCAATATACTTTTTTTAACATCCTCGATCAAAGTTGGATCAGCACCGAGCCAAGCATCAATTTTATGGGAAATACCCGCTCCATAAAATAAAAGAGCAGTCCATATATTAGCCACCAAGGCGTCAATAACCAATATTATGACAAAAAGCTCCTCTGAGCATCCATAAATCTCTTTCAATGCCAATTGGCTACTACTTCCACCGATCCATGAACCTGTAATGGTAACCAAGCCTTTCCAATATCCTACATCATGGGCTACGATTTTAAAGCTGTCTGAAAAAAACGATACTACATATAATGAAATGGGGCCACCGATTATTATTCCGACAGAACCTGTAAAAAAAATGATTAGCGCTTTATTTCCTAATCCAAAAATAGCTTTCAGATTTGCAGTCGATAATAATAAAATCAAGGATGCAGGAAGTAAGTAATTCGTGGCAAAACGATATAAGCCAGAAGTTTCTCCATTGATAATATGATAACTATTGAGAAAACCTGGTATCAAATAACAAAACAATAAGGGTGGAATTATACCATATAATTTTTTCCAAATAACATTCTTGGAATCAGCGCTAAAAAAAAGCCCAGCTAATATGATTAAAAATAATCCCGCAATAATGGAATCATTTTCGATTTGTAAATAATTCATCTAATGGGGTGTTTCGTTTGAAATTAAGTGTCTGAATCGCCAAATTTAAATTCCAAATATATTCCAACGCGCCGCCTTAGAATTGACCATTTTATCGCCATCATGTGCTACATCTGGTACAACTTCAATTTGATGAATTTTCTTTTTATTGGAATAAAGTTGAAGGTATTCGTAAAAAAATTGCCCCCTCTCTAAACGAAAACGACCTTGCATATTTCCTTCGCACGACTTGTCTAAACTACTATCGCTCATATTGACATCTTTCTCACCAAGTATAAAACTAATGTCACGATTTAAAAATTGTTGCTTGATGGTTTCAACGCCAACTTTCGAAGCATAAGGATTTAGATTTTCCATACCCCTTGGGTAATCATTGAAACTAGAACAACCACTTGTGTCTGGTTTTATAAAAGTTAAGCCCGATTCAGTTTTAACAGGTCTGCGATCATCTAAATACATATAAGATGATGGATTCATGACGATAAAGTTAAATTTATACTTAGAAGCAATAATTGGCATAGGTGTCATGCCTACATAGCGTGAAACAAACTGACCACCCGCTGAATGACCAACTATGGTAATTTTTTTTAGACTTGGAAAATACTTTTTATTACAAGCTCTAGCAATTAAAGAATCAATTAAACTGAAACTGCTGAATGATTCTGCCATCTTACGTTTTTCACTCGATACCGATTCATCGCCTATCCTCCAATTATTCTTTATCCAAAACAAATGAGTAGAATCATGCTTGTGATCTTCTAAATCTTTCTCTGAATTAAATTGTGGAGAAATAAATAACGTTTCATCATTTTTGTTAGCTGCAATTACTGCTTTTTCTCCCCATTCATAGTAGTCAAGTCCATTTCTTCTTGCACCGTGAATGTAAATTACCATTTGCTTAATTTTTTTATTCTGCACAGCAATCGGATGATTACTGGCATATCGAAATGAATAGGTTTTATTGTTCTTAGTAAAAGAAAAGACATTAGGGCATGCTCTTTCGATCGCTTGTGGCTTTTCATCTTGAGCATGTCCGAACGTTGGAATAAATAAACTGATAAGTAGCAATAGAAAAATTGATTTCATTGTTTTGGCGTTTTTAAACAAAACCCTCCAAGCGTTTTAACTTGGAGGGTTTTGATAATTTATTTTTCTTGAAACTGTAAATTTTATAAACGATTTACTATTTATTTACTTCTGTAACGATAAAAATTCCAGGATCTACAGGCGCATTTTGATTTGCACTAAGCTCTGATTGTGCCACGATGAACCTTTGAGGATATTGTTTTATAGTGGCAGAATTAAACGGAGGTAAAACAGCAATATCTTTTTCTTTAGAACCTAATCTTCTCAAGTCATCAAAAGCCAATAAACCTGTGAAGCCAGAAACATACCTTTCTTCAATAATTTCACGAAGTAAAGCTCTTTCGGTAGCAATTCCATCCAAGTTCTCTATTCCATTTTTTTCAAAGTCCGCTAATTCATACGCATCATATTTTAAGGGATCTGCTGCGTTCAATTTTACAAACGCTTTGCCACCGGCTAAATAAGCTCTTAGTTTGTTCAATTGAACAATTCCGTCAGCTGTTTTTCCAGCCCTAACCGCGGTTTCAGCCAAGATTAATAAGTTTTCCTCATAACCAACCAATGTCATAGGTGTATTTATGGCGGCAATACCCTTATTATTGGTAGCTGAAGCCCCATCAAATCGGAAATAAGTCAAACGCGCATTTTCTTGAGTTTTTTTGTTGTTTCGTTTTGTTCCCAATAAAACATCAAGATACGAACCCGTAAAACCCCAATATCCACCTCGCTGATTAATCATTTTAAAATTAAGATTTTGACTTCCATTTCCAAGAGCTGGCGGAGTAAAGACTAATGCGTCTGTTGGCGCTAACACACCTAATGAAGCTTCTTGATATGCTTTTTCGTATTCACGCGTGTAAATGTACAAACGAGCTTTTAACGTACGAGCTACTTTAATCCATTTTTGGGTATTTCCAGCAAACATTAAATCTTCAGGAATTGCAGTATTGGGAGCCGCATTAAGATCAGCGATCGCCTCATCTAACATAATTTGCAATTGAGCAAAAACAAATTTTTGACTTTCAAATTTAGGGTCAGCAATTTCTTCTTTAGCTATTTCTGTATAAGGAATATCTCCAAACAAGCTTGCAATTGTACCTAAGGCATTTGCTTCAAGAACCTTTGTAATTCCTGAGTACTGTTTTGCTTTCGGGCTAGTTGCGGTTTGTTGTCTCAAAAGTCGGGATTGTTTAACAACTCCCTGAAAGGCATTCTGCCAAATTCCGTTGCTTTCCTCAGCAGAGATATTATATTCTGCTAAACTTTTATACAATAGAATTAATCCCCTAGTTTGACCAGTCCACATACCACCTATACGAGCTGCATGGCCAGCCTGAACTGAAATATTGGCGAGTTCAATTCCCTTTAATAATAAAGCACCCGCTTCAAAGGAATCTGAGGAAATTTCATTTGGATTTTCGTTGATTCCTTCAACTACTTTTTCACACCCTACACTAAATATTAACAATAGCGAAAGAGCTACATATTTTATATTTTTCATTATATCAAATTAAGAATTTAAAAATTAAACTTAGCAGAAAAAACCCATGAACGTGTACTTGGATTCGTGAAGTACTCTATACCAAATCCATTATCAACACCGGATTGATTTACCTCTGGGTCAATTCCTTTTACTTTAGTCCAAATAAAAAGATTTCTTCCAGAAACAGATAAATCTACTGAGTCAAATTTGGTTGCTTTTCTAAACTTCGCACCTCCAAAGTTATAGCCCATGGATACCTCACGTAGACGAGTCCAGCTACCATCAGTGATAGAGAATTCATTAATGGCTGAACCACCTAAACCACCACCTAGCGTGTTATACCAGTTTTCATCTAATAAAACCTCACCACCACCGTAATCATAGAGGTTTCCTCTTATAACAGTTCCGGCTGGGAAAACTTTTCCGGCAGAGTTCTTGGTATCTTTTGTCAATGTAACTTCATTGCCAGTATCACCATAAGTTCCAAAAGAGTTTAATACAAAGCGAGATCTTTCGGCAAAATCTCCACCTTGGAATGTCTCAAACAAAACATTAAAATTAAATTTCTTGTAGTATCCTTTAAGTCCAAATCCACCTCTCCAATCCGGATTTGGATTACCTATGATTCCTTGTTGAGGAGCAAGTTTAGGAAATCCATTTAAGTCTAAATCTAACGTGCCGTCTGCTTTTCTAGCTGCTTTACTTGAGAAAAGGATTCCTAAAGGCTGACCAACGATTGCATTAGAAGTGATGGATTGGTCTGTTAAGGCTACTCTTTGTACCCCTGCCAAGTCTAAGACTTTATTTTTGTTATTGTTCCAGTTTCCGTACAATTCTAAACCATAATTAGCTTGTGCCAAGATCTTATACCCTAGATCAATCTCAACTCCTCTGTTTTCCATTCTGCCTGCATTGGTATATTTAGATAAAAACCCAGACGAAGGAGATAAGTTAACCGCAAGAAGGATGTCTTTTATTTCATTTTTATAGTAAGTTAAGCCTAAGGTTAAACGGTCTTTAAAGAAACGCAAATCTGTACCCAACTCCATTTCTGTTTTAATTTCTGGTCTAAGTACATTATTACCTTGGTCATCGTTAAGTCTGAAACCTCCTCCAAACTCGTTGATATCAAGGGCGTCATCATAGGTCGAATAAGCAAAGTTTTCATAGGTTGTACCAAACTTATAAGCCGTTGGTTGAACCCCAACTTGCCCATAAGACATTCTTACTTTACCAAAAGAAAGTATTTTATTCGTCATATTGGGCAATTGCGAAAACTGCCAAGCTAAATCCATCGAAGGGTAAAAATAGGTACTCTTTATGGTTGAAGCTGCTTCTTGAGTACCTGAAACACTCAGAAATACTTGTTTGTAAAAATCAAATGCAAAAATTG
The DNA here is from genome assembly GCF_044232565.1 of Daejeonella sp. Lineage (GTDB taxonomy): Bacteria > Bacteroidota > Bacteroidia > Sphingobacteriales > Sphingobacteriaceae > Daejeonella. The sequence goes on from NZ_JBIILQ010000085.1 coordinate 6,153, forward strand.
AGTACAATCTATTCGACCTAATGTGGTTTGTGCTATTTGAAACCTCAAAAGGAGCAACGCTATTAGTGAACGATTGAAGCTTACTATTAACTAAAAAATTTTGCGAAGCTGCATATAATGTATTCCTATTTCGATCATTAATGTTATAGCCAAGCGTTGCATTGAATCCAATTTTATCCGCCACTAAATCTGGAAAGTCTGCTCGTACAATAGCATCTAAATTAATTTCAGAATTAATAAATTTTTCATCGTCTAATCTACCGTTATTATAACTTGCTGAACCAACTGGAGCGAAGTAAATACGTTTGTCAGCATAGGTATCAATACCACCACGTAAGTCGATATTTAGCCAACTGATTGGGTTAATATTAAGGTTAGTATTTGCATTAAAACGATTAACAACTGTAGTTGCTTCTTGCTCGTTGATAGTCCACAATGGATTATTATAAAATGGATTTATGTTGTTTCCTAAATACCTTCTATAACTCCTTTGTCTGCCTTCAGTCGGAACCCCAGTACTTGAAAAATAAGTCCCTACATAAGCAGTTTGATCAAAATCTGCTGGTTGACGAAGAAACCCCAAATATAGACCCGCTGTATTTGAGTTTTGTTGAATTCGGTTACTGTTTGTTCGAATGTAGTTTGCTTTAGTAGTTAGATTTACGTAATTACTAAAGTAGGTCTTATTATTAAATCGCATCGTAAAACGATCATAATCACTGTTTTTGATGATTCCATCTTGACCTAAATAACCTAAACTAAAAAAGTTGGTTGTTTTACCACTACCACCGGAAATAGTAAGATTATGGTCTAAGAATGAACCTTTTTGAAAAACTTGGTCAAAGTTTTGATCAACAAAGATGTCTTTAGAGTTTTTAGCGGTGATCGGATAAATCTTTTGGCCATCATTACCTAAGAAATATTCGCCGGTAGTATTAAATACATCTGGTCCACCTGACCTTGAAGATATTTTATCTCCCCATGAGTTTGTGGCAGTTGCACTAAACTTTCCACCTGAACCTTGACCAAAAGTAGTCTGCATTGGATGTTTTCTGTTTATTTCATCCAATGAATAGGTAGTCGAATAGCTAACTTTCATTTTTTGGTTTAATTTACCTTGCTTGGTAGTAATCACCAATACGCCATTTGCTGCTCTTGAGCCCCATAAAGCGGCCGCTGAAGCACCCTTCAATATCTGACTAGATTCTATGTCTTCTGGGTTCAAATCATTCAAACGTGACTGTTGGGAAACACCACCAGATCTTGAACTTCCAGAGCCATATAAGTTGTCATTTGATAACGGAACGCCATCTACGATAACCAAAGGCTGCGAAGAGCCACCAATGGTATTTGCACCTCTAATCTGAATATTAGTACCAGCACCTGGGTCTCCATTAGCTCGAGCAATTTTAACACCCGAAGCTTTACCTGCAAGGCTATTCAAAATATTTGCTTCTCCACTTGACCGAATGGCATCTGCAGAGATAGTTGAAGAAGTAGAGCCAGTCCTATCTCTTTTAGTCTTAAATCCCAAGGCGTTAACAACAACTTCTTGTAGATTAACAGCATCTTCCTCTAATAATACATTGATTAATGATTGGGTTCCGATTGTAATAATCTTTGGGTTGTATCCAACAAAAATAAAGTTAAGTTCTTTAGCATTGTCTGGAACAGAAATAGAAAAATTACCATTTGAATCAGTAGATGTGCCTATGTTAGTCCCCCGAACTAATATAGAAACGCCGGGCAGAGTCTCTTGGCTTTTGCCATCTTTTACTTGCCCTTTAATTACCTTTTGTGCAAAACCAGTGAATGCACTAAACAATAAAAGAAGTAAAATTAGTAGTCTTAAATTCATAAATTCTTAGGTTTGATTGTTGTGTGTAATAAATAGTTAAAAATAAATGTAAAACTTATTTTTGATTTAATAAAATTAATTAAAGGCTATAATTTGGTAAATATAATTCCCGATTTTGATGAAAACACATATGGATGGCTTTTGACATGAACTTCATCCAAAAAACGTCCATCAAATTAGACATTCAGTACAAAATGGATATATTTGACAGGAATACCTCATCTCATTTTATTAAATTCTTTGATCCACAATGAATAAAATATTTTCAATTCTTCTGTTTTTCATTTCTTTTTCGGGGTTTTCTCAGACTACTAAACCCAAATTTGAAGGACAAGCAACCACGAGTACAGAAAAAGTAGATACGCGTAATCATGCCATTATTCCGCAGTGGCGAGGGCGACAAACTTTAGGGAACATTACTTTTGATAATGATTTTGACGGAGCAAGACTCAACGGAATCACACAAAACAATGATACACTTTATACGGCTATAATTGCTGCCGAAAATTATCCAATCAACCCGAGTCCTTGGTATGCTTTTAAGGTAACAAGTAAGACCCCACAGACAATTTGGGTACACCTAACTTATTTAAATGCCAAACATCGCTATTTTCCAAAAATCAGTCGTGATGGCAAAACCTGGCAAGTAGTTGATTCAACCGATTGTATACTAGTGAAAGACCCCGAAGCTAAAAATCGAAGCTTCCAAGAAAATGCTCTTTCTGAGTCTGCTTTTGTTCGAATTAAAGTTGATACTAAAACTACTTGGATAGCTGCACAAGAATTGATGACTTCGACGATTGTAAAAGATTGGTCAAAAGAAATTCTAAAAAATAAATTTGTATCAAGCGAAATCATCGGTAAATCGCCCCAAAATAGATCACTTGAATGCTTACGTATTGGCGAAGACAAGTCTGATTCCAAGATTATGATTGTTATCGGGCGATTGCATCCGCCTGAAGTTACGGGGCAATTTGCGTTGCAGGCTTTTGTAGAATCGCTATGTATGGATTCTGAAACTGCTAAGAAATTTAGAAAAGAATATACAGTTTATGTTATACCCATGATGAACCCTGATGGTGTTGATTATGGACATTGGCGACATAATACGGGGGGTATCGATCTAAATCGCGATTGGGCGGACTTCAACCAACCCGAAACTCAAATTGTGCGTGATTTTCTAAGAAAAAAACTCGATGGTACACAAAATAAACTCTATTTTGGCATTGACTTTCATTCAACCTGGGATGATATTTTTTATACGAATATAACCGAAAAGCCAACCAATATGGACGGTCTAATTAAACGTTGGTTTGAGGCGCTAGAGCAGGCAATTCCTGATTATAAAGTAAACGCAAGAGGCAGCAATCCAGCTTCCGGTGTAATTTCTAAGGCATTTTTTAATAAAGAATTTAATGCTGAAGCATTGGTTTATGAAGTTGGGGATAACACTTCGCGTGATTTTACTATCTTAAAATCAAAGGCTGGAGCAGAAAAATTAATGGTTTTGTCTTTAGATTATTTGAAATAAAAAATTAGTTTCAATTAATCTAGTTAGGTTTACGAACCACTTGGATTCATAAAAATACGAAACGAGTCTTGACTAATGGGACCACGATAATCCACCTCAAAAGGGTGGATTCTTTTATTTTACGGGAGCGGTAGCAAATCGGGTAGCACGAGAGGGGTTTTTAATCGAATTGTGGGTTTGTTTTAAATTAAATACCGCTATTGAAAAGACTACTTAAGGAAATTTCAATTAGTATGAACGACGTACATCCTCATGTATCATTTGCAACATACCAATTATATATTTTATCATATATACCCCAAAAGCGGGATTATTAATGTGATAACCCCAAGCACCTATGGCTAAAAAGCCCTAATGGCGCGAACGTAATAGCCGACGTAGTACTTATAGTTGCCGGTTTGATACCATTGCCGAAATACTACATCTCCGCGAAACTGCCGTTATGGGGGGGGATATATTCAGACGTCGTAGAACTCCAATAGAAGCCAGGCTTAAAACCGCCAATTTCAGCTCTAGCTGAGTACA
>NZ_JBIILQ010000291.1:0-3028 GCF_044232565.1 Daejeonella sp.
GAGGAAGAAGCAATAAATATTCCAATTAAATTGTTCATCGATAAAGATCAAAAAGCTTTGGGAAGCCTTTCAATAAAAGCAAGGTCTACTGCAATTGATACCCTGACTTTCAGCGGTTTAAATTCAGGTTGGAAAGAGGCTTTTGTGGAGATTACTGATTATCCCTTAATTTTTGACGATAAATTTTACTTCAGTTTTAAGGTTGAGGAGTCTATGCCTGTGTTGATAATAAATGGCACAACGGAAAATAATTATTTGAATGCTCTTTTTCAGTCAGACACCTTTTTTAAGCTAACAAACACTTCTTCAGGAACTATAAATTATGCTGCGCTAGATACTTATCCCTTAATTATTTTGAATGAGCTTCCTGAATTGAGTGCGGGGCTCTCGCAACAACTCCAGGCTTATTGCAAACGGGGAGGAAGTTTGATGGTATTTCCTGAATTGGATGGTGATCAAAGTGGATTGAAAAAATTCCTACAGGGACTCAATACTGATCTTCCCGAACAGATAGTCAGTCAGGATAAGCGAGTTTCAATTATTAATTTGCAGCATCCACTTTTTGCTGGAGTTTTTGAAAAAGCTAATCAAAAAATGGATTTACCATCCGTCAAAAAATATGTGCGCTATTCTTCCTTAAGTAAAACGAATCGTAAAAACATTCTTGAACTTCCTGGAAATCAACTTTTTTTAAGTGAATACAGATTCGGTATGGGTAAAATCTATTTGTCGGCCGTAGCCCTAAACGATGAATCAACGAATTTTGCTAAGCATGCCATTTTTTTACCGATAATGTATCAGGCTGCATTGCTCTCCATTAGAAATCAGCAGCTTTTTTATGATTTAAATGCTGAGCAAGTGATAGATTTGCCTAAAATAATTTTAAACCCAAATCAGACTCTTAAATTGAAGAAGCAAGGGTTTGAAACAATACCTGATTTGCGACAAAATGATCATTTATCACAAATTCTTATTGCGGATCAAATAAGACAAAGCGGTAGTTACCAATTGTTTAAAGGTGATAGCTTGCTTGCCATATTATCTTTAAATAATGGGGGTTCTGAATCTGATTTGAGCTATGCAAGCAATCAGGAGATAAATGCTAATTTTGATGCTAGGAAACCAGAAATGATTGAGACAGAAGGAGGATCGATAGAAAATAGGATAAAGTCTGTTAATCAGGGCACCTCATTATGGAAAGTTTGTTTGATATTAGCTCTTATATTTTTTGCTGCAGAAACATTGTTGATCCGTTTTTACAATAAAACACAAATTAAAACACAAATAAATTGAAGAACTTATTAATTCAATCGGTCACAGTTTTACACTCTGAAAGTCCCTTTAACGGACAAACAGTAGATGTATTGATTACCAATGGTAAGATTTCTGAAATTGGAAAGAAAATTGATGCCTCAGATAAGAATTTAACGATTATTGATGCAAAGGGGCAGTTTTTATCACCAGGGTTTCTAGATATCAACGCCAATTTTGGAGAACCTGGATTGGAAACTAAAGAAGATATGGGAACAGGTTGTGCTACTGCCGCTGCCGGTGGATTCACGGCGGTTGCTTTGATGCCCAACACACAGCCTCCAATTCATTCGAAGGCAGAGGTTTCTTATCTTTTGAGTAAATCTCCAAATAATTTGGTTGATATTTTCCCAATTGGGTGCATTAGCCATCATCGTGAAGGAAAGGAGTTGGCAGAAATGTTCGACATGCAAAATTCTGGAGCCATTGCCTTTTCGGACGGGAATAAGCCCGTTTCAAATGCCGGGCTGATGAGCCGAGCATTGCTGTACACCAAATCATTCAATGGCTTGATTTTTTCCTATGCAGAGGATCAAGATATTGCTGCCAAAGGAAAGATGAATGAAGGGGTGATGAGTACTTTTCTTGGAATGAAGGGTAATCCATCTCTTGCCGAGGAATTGATGGTTGCGCGCGACCTTTACTTGGCCGAATACAATGAGGCAAGAATACATTTTAGTACGATCAGTTCACATAGAAGCGTAGATTTAATACGAAAGGCTAAAAAAGCGGGAGTAAAAGTTACTTGCGATGTTGCTGCACATCACTTGGTTTTGACTGAAGATAATTTAGAAGGGTTTGATAGTCAGTATAAGGTTAAGCCACCCCTTCGGACTAAAACAGATCAAAAAGCATTGATTGCGGGTCTAAAAGATGGTACAATTGATGCCATCGTTTCACAACATACTCCACATGAAATTGAGTTTAAGGATGTTGAGTTTGAAATTGCTAGTTATGGTATTATCGGACTTCAAACTGTTTTGCCGCTAGCATTAAAGTCAGGTTTGAGTCCCGAAATGATTGTAGAAAAATTAGCTATCTCCCCAAGAAAATTATTGGGGATTACAATACCTATATTTGATTTAGGAATTTCTGCTAACTTTATACTTTTTAATCCAATAGAAAAATGGACCTTGAATGAAAAGTCAAATAAATCAAAGTCAAATAACTCGCCTTTCATGGGTCAGGAATTAACAGGCAAAGTAACTCTTGTCCATAATAATGAACAATACATCATCTTATAAAAGATCACATGAATACTAGTATAAAGGAAGGCATGCTCACTGCTTTAGCGCAGTTTGCCTCGGTTAATAATCAAGATCAGGAGGCCTTTTCGCAGGTGCTTGTTTCTGTTTTTAGCGCAGATAAAGTTTATCTCGAAAAGGTTGCCGCAATGGATGCCGCTTTTGATGATCAACCCTTGTTTGAGCCATTAAGGGAATTATTTTTCGACCTTCTATTGATCAATTTTTTCAATGAAGATGTTCGTAAGCTGGAGGAAGACTATCTCGAATCCCCTGAATGGGAACAAATTGAAGAGCAAACCATTGATCGAGGAACGGAACTTCTCAATGTTTTACTCTATTTACAAGAATGCCAAGATGAGGCAATTGAGCCTGAACTGAGCGATTTTCTGCGTGAGTTTTTACTGGTGGATGAGGATGAGTTTCAAGATGAACATCGTATCTATGAAGTAGTTATTGCCAATCAAATTTTG
>NZ_JBIILQ010000311.1:0-3004 GCF_044232565.1 Daejeonella sp.
ATGCGCGCCGCTGTCCAAGCTTAAGACATGGAAAGTTCTGGAGAAGGTCGGCTGATGACCACTCGCAATTTTGAAGAAGGATCGAACACATGATCCAGATGCAGACGAACCTCGATGTGGCGGACAACAGCGGCGCCAAGCGGGTGATGTGCATCAAGGTGCTGGGCGGATCGAAGCGTCGCTTTGCCGGCGTCGGCGATGTCATCGTCGTTTCGATCAAGGAAGCAGCACCCAAGGGCAAGGTGAAGAAGGGTGACGTGCACCGCGCCGTTGTCGTGCGCACCGCCAAGGACATCCGCCGGGCCGATGGCTCGGTCATCCGTTTCGATGGCAATGCGGCCGTTTTGATCAACAAGAACGAGGAGCCGATCGGCACTCGTATCTTTGGTCCAGTGGTGCGCGAGCTGCGCGCGACGGGGCACATGAAGATCATCAGCCTCGCGCCGGAGGTGCTGTAATGAGCGCCGCCAAGATCAAGAAGGGCGACAAGGTCGTCATCCTGTCCGGTAAGGACAAGGGCAAGCACGGTGAAGTCACCAGGGTTAGCCCGAAGGAAGGCAAGGTTGTCGTTGGCGGCATCAATATGATGACGCGTCACAAGAAACCCTCGCAGCAGGATCCCCAGGGCGGGCTGGAGCGCATTGAAGCGCCGATGCACGTTTCGAAGGTTGCAATCGAGGACCCGAAGACCGGCAAGCCGACTCGCGTTGGTTTCAAGGTCCTTGAAGATGGTCGCAAGGTGCGTGTCGCCAAGCGGTCTGGAGAGCAGATCGATGGCTGACCTAGAAAACCTGACCCGGATGCAGCAACTGTACGTGGACACGGTCCGCGCCCAGATGATCGAGCAGTTCGGCTACAAGAACCTCATGCAGGTTCCGCGGATCGAAAAGATCGTCTTGAACATGGGCGTTGGCGAAGCCACCCAGGACAAGAAGAAGGTCGATAAGGCTGCCGAGGAAATGGCGTTGATTGCAGGGCAGAAGCCCGTCATCACCAAGGCCAAGAAGTCGGTCGCCACCTTCAAGCTGCGGGAAGGCATGCCGATTGGCTGCAAGGTCACGCTGCGTCGCGAACGCATGTATGAATTTCTTGACCGGTTGATCACCGTGGCGCTGCCGCGTGTCCGCGATTTCCGTGGGCTCAACCCCAAGTCGTTCGACGGTCGTGGCAATTATGCCATGGGCCTGAAGGAACAGATCATCTTCCCCGAGATCAATTACGACAAGATCGACAGCGTCCGGGGCATGGACGTGATCATCACCACATCGGCGAAGACCGACGACGAAGCCCGTGCGTTGCTCAAGGCATTCGGCTTCCCGTTCATCCAGCCCGCTGCTGACAAGAAGGCTGCCTGACATGGCCAAGCTCTCATCGATCAACAAGAACGAGCGTCGCAAGGCGCTGGTCGTCAAATATGCCGGCAAGTTCGCCGTCCTCAAGGCAATCGCCAACGACGAAAACCGTGACGACAACGAGCGCCTGATGGCCCGCCTGAAGATGGCGGAACTGCCGCGCAACGCCAATCCGACGCGGGTGCGCAACCGTTGCGAGCTTACCGGCCGCAGCCGTGCCTATTACCGCAAGTTCAAGCTTTCGCGCATCATGCTCCGCGAACTGGCCAACAAGGGCCTGATTCCCGGCGTGACGAAGTCGAGCTGGTAGGACCGCAAGATGTCGATGACCGACCCCCTTGGTGATATGCTCACCCGGATCCGCAATGGCCAGCAGGCCAAGAAGGATTCAATTCTCACCCCGGCCTCCAAGCTGCGTGCCCGCGTCCTCGACGTGTTGCAGCGCGAAGGCTATATCCGTGGCTATTCCGAAGCCAATGCCGGCACCGCAACCGCGGCGCTGCGCATCGATCTGAAGTATTTCGAAGGCAAGCCTGCGATCCAGCATATCGCGCGTGTTTCGAAGCCGGGTCGCCGCGTCTATTCGGGCGCCACTGAACTGCCGCGGGTCCGCAACGGCCTCGGTATCGTCATTGTTTCGACGCCAAAGGGTGTTCTGTCCGACGCGGAAGCGCGCGAACAGAATGCTGGCGGCGAAGTCCTCTGCCAGGTGTTTTAAGCCATGTCGCGTATTGGGAAAAAGCCCGTGCCGGTACCGGCCGGAGTCACCGCTTCGGTTGATGACCGGGTACTTTCGGTCAAGGGTCCGAAGGGCGTCATGTCGATGCCGATGTCCGACGACATCAGCTATGATATCAGCGAAGGCCAGATTGCGGTCACCCCGGCCAATGAAACCAAGCGGGCTCGTGCCTTTTGGGGCATGCAGCGTACCCTGGTGTCGAACTTGGTCATCGGTGTTTCGGACGGCTTCATCAAGGTCCTTGAAATCACCGGCGTTGGTTATCGCGCTTCGGTGCAGGGTGCCAATCTGAAGCTGCAGCTTGGCTACAGCCATGATGTCGATTTCGCCATTCCGGACGGCATCACCATTAAGACGCCGGACCAGACGACGGTTGAAATCTCGGGCAGCGATAAGCAGCGCGTGGGCCAGGTTGCCGCCGAAATCCGGCGCTGGCGCAAGCCCGAACCCTACAAGGGCAAGGGTATCAAGTATCGCGGCGAGAAAATCTTCCGCAAGGAAGGGAAGAAGAAGTAATGGCCAAGCTTTCGCTTTTCGATCAGCGCCGTCGGCGCGTCCGCACCGCGCTGCGTGCCAAGGGCGGCGCTCGTCCGCGCTTGTCGATCCATCGCACCTCGCAGCACATTTACGCCCAGGTCATCGACGATGCCCGTGGCGTGACGGTGGCTTCGGCGTCGACGCTGGAAAAAGATGTTCGCGACGTCACGGGTGCGACCATGGATGCGGCAGCAGCGGTCGGCAAGCGTCTTGCCGAACGCGCCAAGGCAGCCGGCGTGTTGCAGGTTGTGTTCGATCGTGGCGGTTTCATCTTCCACGGCCGCGTCAAGTCGCTGGCCGATGGTGCCCGCGAAGGCGGATTGGAGTTTTAATCGATGGCTGACGAAATCCAGAACGCCGGTGCGCCCGGTGGCGG
>NZ_JBIILQ010000292.1:0-3004 GCF_044232565.1 Daejeonella sp.
TTTAAAACTCTTATCATGCTCCCAAACTCTACGGTTAGTGGTGTATACGGTACCAGTCCAGTAATCACGTGAATGATCACGAATGGTTGTTGAAATAGCTTTTTGTAAAGCGAAGGCTGGTAGTGCCGGGACTTCTGCAGGGAGATAATCATTGGAAGTTCCCTCGCCACGAATTGCTGCAATTGGAAGTATCAAATCCCCAATTTTATTCTTCTTTTTTAGTCCGCCACACTTACCCAAAAACAGAACTGCTTGAGGTTGTATGGCTGTCAGCAGATCCATCATGGTTGCAGCCATCGGACTACCCATACCGAAGTTGATTAGGGTAATTCCATTTGCCGAAACACTTTGCATCGGTTTATCTAATCCTATGATTGGAGCATTATCATTCCATTCCGAAAAGAGATGAAGATATTTAGAAAAATTGGTTAATAGAATGAATCTGCTAAATTCTATTAATGGGCGGCCGGTATAACGAGGCAGCCAATTATTAACAATATCAGTCTTATTTTTTAAACCCGACTTTACAGGAGTTTCTACATCATTCGGCTTTTTTGACACCACTGGGGCTTCAACTATATTTTCTACTTTTTTTCTCATATTTTATTTTTTAATATACAAAAAACCCCGATTGAATCGGGGCTTTTTTATGCAACTTTTAATTTTTTAAGGTCTGAATGTTCAAATTTATCCTTGGCATATTCCAAGGTGATTAATAAATCTTTGGACGTTTTCCCGGATGGTGTTTCATACATCGCATCAATCATGATGGATTCACAAATAGACCTTAGTCCGCGAGCCCCAAGCTTAAACTCCATTGCCTTATCCACAATAAATTCCATCACATCTTTTTCAAATTCAAGATTTACATTTTCATATTCAAACAGCTTTTTATACTGCTTAATCAATGAATTTTTTGGTTCTGTTAAGATGTTCAATAAAGTGTCTCTATCCAGTGGATTGAGGTGAGTAATTACAGGAAGCCTACCAATCAATTCAGGAATTAAACCGAACGATTTTAGATCCTGTGGTGTGATGTATTTATAAAGATTTTTAAGGTCAATTTCAAAATCGTCCTTCTCTACTTTGTAACCAACTGTTTGAGTACGTAGTCTATTGGCGATTTTCTTTTCAATCCCATCAAAAGCACCACCACAAATAAATAGAATATTATCGGTGTTAACCGGAATCATTTTCTGATCAGGATGCTTGCGCCCACCCTGCGGTGGAACATTTACGATGGTACCTTCTAAAATCTTCAATAAGGCTTGCTGCACACCTTCACCCGAAACATCACGAGTAATGGAAGGATTATCGCTTTTACGTGCGATTTTGTCCACCTCATCGATGTAAACGATACCACGTTCTGCAGAGTTTACATCATAATCAGCTGCCTGGAGTAAGCGAGTTAAAATACTCTCTACATCCTCCCCTACGTAACCGGCTTCAGTTAAAACGGTAGCATCACAAATACAAAATGGAACGTTCAATACTTTAGCGATGGTCTTGGCAAGTAGAGTTTTGCCCGTTCCTGTCTCGCCAAGCATAATAATGTTCGACTTCTCTATCTCAACCTCATCTTTGCCAACTTTTTGATTAAGACGCTTGTAATGGTTGTAAACAGCTACCGAAAGTATTTTCTTCGCATGATCTTGCCCAATAACATACTGATCAAGATGCGTTTTTATTTCGATAGGCTTTAAGAGAGTTTCTACAGTTTGAGTAGACTTAGTTTTACGGACATTCAGTTCTTCAGCAAGGATTTGGTTAGCTTGGGTAACACATTTATCGCAAATGTGCGCATCCAAGCCAGCAATCAGCATGAGTGTATCCTGCTTTACAGAACCGCAGAATGAACATTTAACATCTTTATTTCCCTTACTCATTTTTATTTATCTCGAGTTCCAACTAAAACCTCATCAATCATTCCATGATCCTTAGCTTCACCAGCTATCATCCAATAATCGCGATCAGAAGCACGCTCCACCCACTCATAGGTTTGTCCTGAATGCTTGGCAATAATATCGTAAAGTTCTTTTTTAAGCTTAAGCATCTCACGAAGGTTGATTTCCATGTCGGAAGCTACACCCTGAGCACCACCAGAAGGCTGGTGAATCATCACTCTTGAATGAGGCAAAGCCGCTCTTTTTCCTTTAGTACCAGCACAAAGCAATACAGCAGCCATTGAAGCGGCCATACCTGTACAAATTGTTGCTACATCTGGAGTAATGTATTGCATGGTATCGTAAATACCTAAACCTGCGTAAACAGAACCACCTGGAGAATTAATATAGATTTGAATATCCCTCTTTGCATCAGTAGATTGAAGAAATAATAACTGAGCCTGAATGATATTTGCAATACCTTCATGAACTGCATCTCCTAAGAAGATGATTCTATCCATCATCAATCGAGAGAAAACATCCATCTGCGCTACATTTAACTGGCGCTCTTCGATGATGTAAGGAGTCATTGAAGTAGGAATAGACGCATTTTGAACCCTGCCAATAAAACTATCTACATGCTGACTTCCAATGCGATGATGCTTAATCGCATATTTTCTGAATTCGTTCTTATCAATGTTCATTTTGAGATGTTCTAATTAATAGGTTAACACTTATTTTATTACTGCAAAGAATAATCAAAATTAATGGAATGAATAAGACCTAAAACAATTATCTCTTATTTCAATTCCAAGAATTTATTGTACTGAATATCTTTCTTATCTAAGGTAACAACACCTTTTAAATATTCAAATACATGCTGCCCTTTTACTTCTTCAAAGATACGGTTCGCATTTTCTTTATTCTGCAAAAACTGCGCCGTATATTGTCCGAGTTGTTCTTCAGAGAGTGGCTGCGGACTATACATTCTAAATTGTGAATCTAAGCGGTTTTTAGCTGCTGCAAAAACCTCCTCATATTTGATCTCCAATTTATTATCCTTGATGATTTTATTTTCAATTAATGTCCAGCGTAAGTTACGTGCAAAATCATCATAACCT
>NZ_JBIILQ010000293.1:0-2972 GCF_044232565.1 Daejeonella sp.
ATCTAATTTAAAATTACCTTATTTAAAATATTCATTATAGACATAATCAATATTTATTATATTTACATAGTTAAAATCTATATCATGACATTAGTCCAGCTCGAATACATTGTTGCCCTTGATACCTACCGTAGTTTTGGAATAGCTGCGGATAAATGTTTTGTAACTCAGCCAACCATGAGTATGCAAGTCCAGAAATTGGAGGAAGAGCTTGGAACTAAGCTTTTTGACAGAAGCAAACAGCCCATTACTCCAACGGATATTGGAATTGAGGTAGTAGAACAAGCACGCACTATTTTAAAGGAAAGCTATAAGCTAAAGGAATTGATTAACAATCAAAGAAACGTGGTTTCTGGGGAACTTAGAATTGGTATTATCCCAACCATGGCACCTTATTTAATGCCTCAAATCATCTCTGCATTCATGAAAAAATATCCGGAGGTGCAGCTAGTAATTTGGGAATATATGACTGATAAGATTGTAAGTGAGCTCAAAAATGGACTTTTAGACTGTGGTATCCTTTCAACTCCACTTGAAGATAAAAGCTTACAGGAAAGCCCCCTCTTTTATGAATCATTTGTTGCCTACCTCTCAAAATCTAGTCCCCTAACACACAAAAAAAACCTACAAGCATCCGATATCAATCTAGATGATTTATGGTTATTAAATGAGGGGCATTGCATGCGAAATCAGATTTTGAATATCTGTAAGCGAAAAAAAACGAATGAATCCCGAGCATTCGAATACAATACCGATAGCGTTGAAACACTCAAGCGAATGGTGGAGATGAATAAAGGAATTACCCTCTTGCCTGAGCTTTCAATAAGTGATTTTTCAGTGAAGCAGCTCGATCGCATTCGTTATTTTAAATCGCCACAGCCTACACGAGAAATTAGTATAGTTACCCACCGTAATTTCCTAAAGCGAAGGTTAATTATGGCTTTAGAGAAAGAAATTTTAGAGGCAATTCCGAAGCGAATGAGGAATAAAAATAAAAAGGAAATCTTAGAAATATCCGCTTAATAAAAATCTAGAATATTGTATTTTAAATAAAAAGAGTGATGCACAAATAGCGCATCACTCTTTTATAGATTTTGTCTATAATGTTATTTTGCCTGAGCAAATCTTTCAGAAACGGCACCCCAATTTACTACATTCATAAATGCACCAACATATTCAGCACGTCTATTTTGATACTTTAAGTAGTAAGCATGCTCCCAAACATCCATTCCTAAGATTGGAGTTCCCTTTACTTCAGCGATATCCATCATTGGATTATCTTGATTAGGAGTTGAGCTAACTTGTAATTTGCCATCAGCAGCAACTGAAAGCCAAGACCATCCTGATCCAAAACGGGTCATGCCAGCTTCGGCGAACTTCTTCTTAAATTCATCAAATGAACCAAAAGCCGCATCAATAGCTTTTGCTAACTCGCCACTTGGAGTACCACCACCATTTGGCGACATTACAGACCAATAAAGCGTATGGTTGAAATGACCACCACCGTTATTTCTAACAGCCATTGGATATTTTGAAATATTTTTAATAATATCTTCAATGCTCTTATTTTCGCCATCGGTACCTGCAAGAGCCTTATTTAGGTTATCTACATAAGCTTGGTGATGTTTGCCATGGTGAATTTCCATAGTCATTTTATCGATATGCGGTTCTAGTGCATCTGTTGCGTACGCTAACGCGGGTAGTTCAAAAGCCATCTTTTTGTATTTAGGGTTAATATTAATTTCTTTAACAAATATAAGATTGAATTGTTATAAATTTTTCAATTTGGTGTCAAGATTTATCCCGCTTTAACGCGAAGAAATCCTTCATGAGACTAGCAGCTTCTTCAGAAAGTATGCCACCTAAAACTTCTGTTTTTGGATGGATAATCAGCTCAGAAATATGCGAGTAGCCCCTTTTAACATCCTTAGCACCATATACTATCCTACTTATTTGAGTCCAGTAGGAAGCCCCAGCACACATCACACAAGGCTCAATCGTAACATAAAGCGTGCAATCCTTTAAATATTTACCACCCGTATAATTTGCTGCAGCCGTAAAAGCCTGCATTTCTGCATGAGCGGTTACATCGGTTAATTGTTCAGTTAAATTATGTCCCCTACCAATAATTCTTCCCCCATGCACAATTACTGCACCGATTGGAACTTCATCAAGATCACGTGCCTTTTGAGCTTCCTTAAGTGCTTCCTTCATGAACAAATCATCAGGATTTATAAGTGATTCATCTGTAAAACTAATATATTTCATAAAATTAAATTAAGGATGAGCCATTTGGAACCTGACGTTCAACGGCTGCTAAAATAATATCACCATGTTGATCAGCAAAGCCAGTTAGTAAAAACTCAGAGTTAAAATTAGCAATTTGTTTTTTAGGGAAATTAATCACTCCAATTATTTGCCTGCCAATTAAGTCGCCCTTTGAGTAATGCTTTGTAATTTGGGCGCTACTCCACTTCTGGCCAAACTCTCCAAAATCTACTTTTATCTTAAAAGCTGGCTTTCGCGCTTCCGGAAAATCAAGGACTTCCAGAACAGTGCCAACTTTTAAGGCTACTTTCTCAAAATCGGACCATTTTATATCTTCCATGTTCAAAGTTAGCAGGAATTGTGAATTATAATCAAGCTAGATGGATGTACACTCACGATTGAAACATAAATTGTAAATTTGCGACATGCATTCAGTAAAATTAAAAAAGGGCAAAGAAAAAGCGGTCAGACAAATGCACCCATGGGTGTTTTCTGGAGCAATCGATCAAATAAAAGGAAACCCTGAAAATGGGGACATTATAATGGTCAATGACAGTAATAATGCATTTCTTGCCTATGGCTTTTTTAATGATAAATCAAGAGTGGCGGTCCGCCTTCTTGAATGGAATCAGGAAACTGAAATTGATGAAAGCTGGTGGAGAGAAAAGATTAAAACTGCAGTTAAACATAGAGATAATTTAAAT
>NZ_JBIILQ010000294.1:0-2967 GCF_044232565.1 Daejeonella sp.
TTTGTATCTCGAGAAAATAAAATAGGTGTCTGGGTAAACTTTCGTTTATTTTGACCAAACAGGCCCGTATTGTTTTACCACCGTGGTGTCTTCACTCGGTTGGTACCCTTAATGGGTTCGAAATACATTACAAAAGTATGAAAGAGTTTTCTATTTGCAAAATATTATTTAACAACTATCAAATTTGTCCCTCGGTGGTTCTCGTGTCTGTCTGTTGTGTCGTTTCTTGAAATTGCCCATTACGGCTTGTAGTTTATCGAAAGCGGGGGTTATACCAGAAAATTGGATTGGAAAAACTAATGCTTAATTAACTACCAATCTGCCTTTGGACAAATAAAACCCGCTTTTTGGGCAGGTGCAGTTAGCTGCTGTAAATTCAATTCCACAATTCTTTGCATTATTTTCTGGTTTCTCAAAATTTCTTTTTGTCCAGACCAAAATGAATTATTGGGGTCGTAAATATGCGTTGGTTCGCTTTTTGCTCCGTTGAGTTCTATTATAGAAAAATTTTCACCACGTTCTAATTCCTCAAAGGTATGGTACCGTATATCAAGTCTTCCAAAGTAAAATCCTGAAACTGACTTCAAAATGGTATTAAAGGTATGTTCTAATTTTTGAGAAATATAAACACCTCCGTCTAAAAATTCTGTCCCTCTATTATGATTTCCAAAGGGCACTAAACATCGCTTTTCGTTTTTTTGCAATACTTCGTTTAGATTAATTTCACCTCTAAGTTTTGAAATTTGAATTTCATAGCGAGGGATTTTCTTTAAAAGTTGCGCTATGGTTTCGTCCCCATTTCCTTCAACCGTTAAGAAATTTTTCAAGGTGAGCCCAGATATTTTACCATTATTCTCGTTGGGCATTCTACAATAAAACAAGCCTATTTCATTGGGGAAATCAATAAATTCTTGAATTAAAAAGTTTACTTTTTTTAAATGATAATAATTTTCTATCTCCAAAATTGAATACACTTTTACAACATCTATCCCTCTAAATCCAATGTCTGGTTTCAAAATTAGTGGGAATTTAAACTGCATTTCGGAAATTACTTTTTCAAAATTATATTTATCATTTTTATTAATCAAAAGGGTTTTAGGATAACTATTTTGTGGTAAAAGTTTATAAATGTCCAATTTAGAATCGCCATAAAACCCTCCATTTTTAATGCCTGTATTAGCATATTTATAAAATGAAAATGACCTATATTTTACCATCAACCAAACCCAATAAAAAAAAGTAGGCATATAGACAATGTATGCTGGCCAATATTCCCAGTTTGTGAATTTATGCAACCAAATTCTCATGCAATCAAATCTTCAATGATGGTGCAATTATTTGTAATTAAATCCCTATGTTCTAAAGTAAAACGCTTGGGCTCTATCACCGCTTGAGTTATATTTTTTGTAAGCAGTTCATTGTTTCTATTAATGATTAGTCCATTTGTGGTATCTTCTTTTTTTGTGTTGGTATGAAAATTGAAAAAATCATCGCCAGTAGCAACATTATTTTTAATGGCTAGAAAATCGTGCAGCCATCCTTCTCTTCTTGTAATGATGTCTTGCTCATAAAGGCTAGTTGAAGACCAAATATGGGATTTATTTTCATCCAAATTTATATGAGACTTTTTTATACCATCCCATCGAAATTGCATTAGTTTGCCATCGAAATAACTCACTATCGTGAAATTTTCAATTAAATGTAAATCTACTGATTGCCACTTTTCAATTATATTAATACTATCTACGATGTCTAATAGCACCAAGCCCCTGCTTTTTTTGTAGGAATGCTTAGGAATATGCTTTTTTTCTGCTCCATTGAGTAAAATTAGCACATTCCCCTTCTGATTTATAGTAAACCAAGTTCCATTATGAAGAGGGTCAATAGGGCAATAAACAGTAGAATGTTTTAACAATATCTTTTTTGGAGCTAAGGCAAGTGGACGTTTAATACTTTCATCTCGGTTTGAAGTAATAATAATTTGATTCTTGCCTTTGTAAAAACTTACTGTACACATTAGTTCCTGTATTTAATAGTTGATTTGGCTACTCCAAAATTTTCTGACAATTCGTTTTTGCCTAGCAATAAAAAAGAAATTTTTATAATCGCTTGATGATGAATACAATGCTCAATGTTATACATCAATTCTCTATAATAATTGGTTTCTATTATGGCTTCATTATTATTCCATTCGGTATTAAGATTTAGGCTTTTGTTGTCTTTTTCCAACAAACGAATGATGCTTGCAATAGATTCAACAGCAAAATCAATATTCAATTGAATTTCAATATTGCGTTTTCTTTTATCGTAATCTACATTGCCGGTTTCATATCCTTGCAACAGCTGTTGGAACAATTCAATAATATGTCTGGTATGATCGCCTATAGTACCATTACTTAGTAGGCTTATTTTTCGGGTGTATTCATCAAAAGATAAAGTATTGATGGATTCAATTAATTCCATCAATGCCTCTTTTGCCTCCAATATCATTGATTTGTCTTTCATTTGGTTTTCAATTTATCAGCAATATTTTATGAAGTTTATCCATTTTAGGTTTTATCACTGTTTTGCAATAAGGTTGTTCATTATGGAGTTCATGATTGTAGCTAGGGTTTTTAACAATTCTATTTGAATAGCCCAATTCTATTTTTGAAACACCTTTGAGCTTTTCAAAAATGGCTTCAGTGCACCAAAAGCAAGCACCAGCAAGTGTAATGGTCTCAGTAGTATTTTTTGAGATATTAGCTTTTTGAGGCTCAAATGATAGAGATGCCGAATTTACAGAAGAATGTATGCGTGTTTTAGTTGGACCATCATCAAAAATAGGCCCTAAATGCCCCTTGCATTGTGCAGAGGTAATTTCTGTTCTTCGCATTCCATGTATGTTATGTTCGGCTTGAATGATTTTTCTGCCTTCAATTTCTTTGTCAAAACTTGGCCAGCCACAATGTGATTCAAATTTCATAT
>NZ_JBIILQ010000295.1:0-2955 GCF_044232565.1 Daejeonella sp.
GGTTCATTATAGCTAACTTTTATAATTGTTTTCCTAATTCTCTTACAAAACTAATTAATTGCCATCTTTCCTTTTCTGAAAGAATTTCTTTGTATGGTGGCATATTTCCATTCCCATTACTTAATTTCCAAAAGATTGCACCATCCTTTTGCTTAATAACCTTTTGATCATGAAAATTAGCAGGTCTGATACCCATTGAACCACCAGCTGGTCCATCGCCATAGCCAGTATCTCCATGGCACGAAAAACAATACATATTATATAGTTCCTCACCTTTTGATATATTTTCAGCGTTAAGTGCTAACGTATTTTTAATCGTATCAGCCCATTCTGGTGCAAGCCATAATCCTTTTTTAGTTGTATCTATATTGAATTCAATGGCATTAATATCATCTGAAGCAGAAGAATAATTCTTTGAGGCAGTTAAAACAAAAGCACAAATACCTAGAAATAAGAAAGTTTTAAAAAAGATAATATTTTTCATTTAAAAGACATATTAAAAAAAGAAAAGTCAACAACATATTGCATGAAAATGAGATGAAAGACTTGCAAAACCCTTGAATTCAACAAATCAACAGCCATTTTAATCTTTTAATCGACTTTATGGCTGTTAATTTATTAGTAAGTACCTAAATATTATAGGTATGCAATACAATCCATTTCAACTAATGAGTCGCCCGGTACACCACCCTTTGCAACTGCTATTGTAGAACGAACAGGAGGTTTTTTTCCGAAACGGCCTTTATAAACTTCATTCATCCCTTTATAATCAGCAATATCATTCAGGTAAACGGTAACTTTTAATACCTTTTCCATTGAAGAACCTGCCTTAATCAATTCCTTTTCTAATTCTTTCAACACAATTTCAGTATGAGATTTTATATCAAAAGGATCTGTGTGAGCACCTTTACCCGCAATATAAACTAAACCATTATGAATGGTATGTCCTGAGAAAAGGGGTACATCTTGGAAATTTGTAATATTTCCAGCTTCTTTTTCGGAAGCAGATGCTAGGCTCTTCGCATTTGCAACAGCAGCAATTCCGCTTACGCCTACAACAGATGCAAATAATTTCTTAAGTACTGATCTTCTTTCTGTTTTCATATTATTTTAATTTGAATTAATGAATATTATTTCTTTTTCAACATTTGCCATTCACGGCCTGGTTTATCAACCCTAAAACTCTCTAAATAACCCTTGTCTTGAAGTGTGATGTAGGCAGTTTTACCATCTTTACCCCCAAAAGCAATATTACTTGGTAACTTACCCAATGTATTGATTTCTCTTATTAATTTCCCGGCAGGAGATAGCTTCACAACAGTACCCTTACCATGTCTAGTAATGTATAAATTTCCATCAATATCGCATCTCATACCATCCATCCCAAAATCCGGGAATTCATGAATTAGACGTTTATTACTTATCTCGCCCTTTGTATTTAGATCATATTTCCAAACTTTGCGTTGTACAGACTCGTTAACATATAAATATTTATTATCAGGACTAACTTCAATTCCATTTGTAGTTCCCATGCTGTCGAGCATGGTGGTTTTACCATCCAAATCTATTCTCCAAATTCTTCCTGTTCCGGCTTTCCAATTAGGATCGCTCGCATATAAACGATCACTGTTATCGATGGCAATATCATTGGGCTGACTCATTTTAGGATTATGTGCAAAAACACTGATTTTCTTAGTCAGCATATTTATTTTCAGCACATTATGATTCGTGTAATCTGCAACAAGCATATTGCCTTTACTATCAAAACGGATTCCATTTCCTACGCTTCCTGAAGGCAATTCCACAAATAAACTTGCCTTTCCATCAAGAGATATTTGTCCGATAGTACCAGCTTTACCAAAATTAACAGCGTAAACTGTACCATTTGCGGCTACCGCTGGACCTTCAACACCCGATGGGAAACTTTTTTCTGGTGTTAAAGCAGCACTTATAAAAGGGTCTTGAGCATAAACCCAAAAATGAGACCCTAAAAGCAGAGCTAAAAAACAAAGTTTCGTGCCAAGTTTGTTGTTAATATTAAAAACCATATTTATTTCTGTTAGTATAATTAAATATAAGAGTAAAAAAACGAGCTAAGCCCCTATTTTAAAAAATAATCTTGCCTAATTTAATCTAAGGACAATTATCAAATCTCATTAACAATGTGGTAGATTCCGTTTAAAATAGCAGAGAATGTGATACAGCTTTGAAAAAATGTTGAAATAAATTTTATTTCATACTAAGAATATATACAATCATATCGTGAGCATCATCATCAGATAAAGTTGGATGAGGAGACATTGGAATTGGACCCCAAACGCCACTACCACCCGTTTTCACTTTTTGTACTAAATAACCAATGTTTGTTTTGTTTTTTTCATACTTATTAGCAATCTCCTTGTAAGAGGGACCTAATAGTTTATCTTGAACTTTATGGCAGGCCATACAATCAGATTTTGAAATAAGTACTTCCCCATTTTTTATATTAAGTAAGTCTGAGTTCTCCACTGCTTTCACGATAGGCGAATCTTGATTTTCTTTAACTTGTGGTTTTATTGCTTCTACTTTACTGATTTTGACTTGAGAATTCTTATTCTCAGAGGCCACAGGATTAATAGTAGAGGCACTGGATGTGTCTACACTGGCAATAGTTTCAGTTGAATCTGAAGCTCTTAAAACAGTTGAATTAGGCAAACTTTTTTTATCAGAAGAACTATTGCAAGCCATTAAAAAATAAGCTAAACCTAGCATTAACAATCTTTTCATTTATTAATTAAATCTAAAATACAGTACAGAAAATTGTAAGACACAATTCTATTTAAAAAAACTCGGATTATAAATTAAAACATAAAATTTAAAATCTAAAAACGGGCAAATTGAAGAATTGAATAAGATCGTTACAAAAGGAAACAAATTGGAGAACGATGTTTATTAAATGTTTTATTAAAAAATACG
>NZ_JBIILQ010000086.1:0-9826 GCF_044232565.1 Daejeonella sp.
TTACTAATTGTAGGGATAGTGCTTGCTTTTACAGCTTGTAAGCATGAGGTTCCAGCTATTTCCGAGATTGACACTGTGCCACCGGCTATTTCTATTGCTTGCAGCACAGATTCAGTATATTTTGTTAATACCATTAAGCCACTTCTTATATCAAACTGTGCTATGGCTGGTTGTCATGATGCCATAACCCGAGAAGAGGGAATTAATCTTACTACTTATAATGGAGTTATGAGAGAGGTTGTGGCAGGTAATGCTTCTAAAAGTAGTTTATATAAATCTATGGTTCGAACAGATAGGGATCGTATGCCACCTCCACCAATGCCAGCTTTTACGGCTGATCAATTAACTAAAGTTAGAACATGGATTAATCAGGGGGCAAAGAATAATGGTTGTAGTAGTTGCGATTCTGCTGATATTAAATTCAGTACAGCCGTAAAAGTGATCATTCAGAATAAATGCCAGGGCTGTCATAATCCATCATCTTTAGGAGGAGGAATAGATCTTTCAACTTACACAGCTATAAAGGCTTCTGCTTTGAGTGGAAAGCTAGTTGGATCCATTTCATGGGCAAGTGGATTTTCTAAAATGCCCCAAACCGCCAAATTACCTGATTGTGAAATTGCTCAAATTCAAAAGTGGGTAGCTGCAGGATCTTTAAACAATTAACACATGAAAACAAAAAATATATTAATTAGCTTTTCAATCCTACTCTTTTTCTTCAGTGCATGTTATTATGACAAAGAGGATCAATTATATCCATCCTCTGGTATTTGTGATACTACTACTCCAGTAACCTATACCGCTTCGGTGGTTCCATTATTACAGCAATATTGTTATAGTTGTCATGGTGGCACAGCAACTTCTGGTGGTGGGATTGTAATGGGCACTTATGCCACAGATAAAGCAATGGCTTTAAATGGGTCTCTATATGGATCGATTAGTCATGCAGCCGCTTATTCACCAATGCCTAAGGGCCAAAATAAAATGACTGATTGTCAAATTTCTAAAGTTAAAAAGTGGATTGATGCGGGTAGTCTAAATAATTAAACATATTGGTATGAAAATCAAAAAAATAGTACTGATTATATTTCTTCTTGTCCTTGCTTTAGGTGCCTACTTCTATATTTCATCAGAAATTAATAGAAAGAGTCCATCAATGGCCAATAGTCAAGAAGATTTTAAGATCGAAGCAGCTAATCTATTGTCCGAATATGAAGGCAATTCCGCAAAGGCCAACCAAAAATATCTTGGCAAAATTATTTTGCTTAGTGGCAATTTAAAGTCTGTTGAAACTGACGAAAAAGGCTTTCACACGCTTGTTTTAGGAGATAATTCTTCTATGTCGTCTGTTAGGTGTAGTATGGATAATAGCGGTTCTGTAGATGTTAAGGCGCTCCCAATAGGTGTCAATATTGAACTAAGGGGTGAATGCACAGGGTTTAATCCCGATGATTTAGGATTAGGTGCTGATGTGGTACTTAATCGAAGTATAATAATAAAAACCAACCAAAAATGAAAAAACTAATTCTATTAATAATCGCGTTTTTGTTTATCAATGTAGGCTTCGCTCAGGATAAATATTTTACAAAAAATGGAACAATAATTTTTGATGCAACAACTTCAACCTCTCCTGAAAAGGTAAGCGCAATAAATAAGTCGCTAGCTTGCGTACTTGATACTAAGACTGGAAATATTCAATTTTCTGTTTTGATGCAGGGATTCGAGTTTGAGCAGGCTTTAATGCGCGAGCATTTTCATGAGAACTATTTGGAGAGTGAAAAGTTTCCGAAGTCAATTTTCAAAGGACAAATTAGCAATCCATCCTCAATTAATTATGGTAAAAATGGGACTTATGATGTTTCAGTAAAGGGACAAATGCTGATGCATGGCATTACCAAAGCACTTGAAACAAAGGGCAAGCTAACAGTGAACAACGGCAAAATTTCTGTTGCAGCTAATTTCTCTATTTTACTTGCTGATTACCAAGTTCTTGTGCCCCGTTTGGTGGGCGATAAAGTTGGGAAAAATGCAACCATTAAGGTAGACTGTACCTTACAAGTTCTTAATAATTAGTGTTTTACAGCAATCAATCTAAATCTATTATGAAAAAAATTAATACTATAATATTTGTGTTCCTATTGATTCTGACATCATGGAATACTGCAAGTGCTCAGGATGAAGATTTGTTGAATTTACTGGGTGAGGAAAAGCCCCAAAGGGAGATTACCAAAAATGCCTTCAAATCAACACGCGTTATTAATAGTCAATCGATGGAGTTTCTTTCTCCAGGCACCATGGATTTTATTATTCTCCATCGTTTTGGTCAGATTAGTGAGGGTATGGGTAATTTTTTCGGATTGGATCAAGCTAGCATGAGAATGGCGCTCGATTTCGGTATCATGCAAAATTTGATGGTAGGTATTGGACGTAGTACCTATAAAAAGGAGCTTGATGCGTTTATTAAATATGCACCCATTAGGCAATCTACAGGATTAAATAACTTTCCGGCTACCATTGCTATTTCTGCAGGAACAACTTTGAATACCCTTCCTTGGTCAGATCCAGCTAGAAAAAATTATTTTACATCCAGACTTGCCTATTATACCCAAGTTATTATTGGTCGGAAATTCAATCAAAATTTCAGCCTTCAACTAAGTCCCACAATGGTTCATAATAACCTTGTAGCATCTCAATCTATCCCTAATGATGTTTTTGCATCTTCTTTAGGTGGCCGAGTAAAAGTTTCGAAACGCATGGCTCTAACCTTTGATTATACCTATGTTATTTCCGGTATTGATAAGAATTTATATAAAGATCCTTTATCATTTGGTTTAGATATTGAAACTGGAGGACATGTTTTTCAATTACACTTTTCCAATTCTACCGGCATGAATGAAAGAGCATTTATTACCGAAACTACTGGTAGTTGGGATAAAGCGGAGATTAGATTTGGTTTTAATTTGTCGCGAATGTTTCAGATTAAAAAGCAGAAGGAAAGCGCTGAAAAATAATATTTAAAAATTGAAACAATTGTTAATCATATAGTAGATTATTTCTGTGATTAACAATTGTTTTCAAATTATTCAGATCATTATAAGCCTCAATTTACACATAAAGGGTCCTTTTATAATAGCTAAAAATGGCGTCAAGCTTTAGCTATCGAATCGAAACATAAAGATTAACTGTCCCTTAATTTTGACCGATTGTATTTATCCATCGAATGATTGTGATAGCCTAAATTATAGCTGCGTTGTTATTCTCCTTTAGATGGACTTTCTTGTGTCCATAATTGCTAATGATAATACAATTTATATCCAGTAAATAAAATCGTTTATTTTTATTGCCAATAAAAAAGCCGCTTTCTTCTCAGAAGCGGCTATATTTTGAGATCTTGGGAAGATTAATTAACAATTATACTTCTTTCCATACCACCTCCAGATCTGTTATACATACCAGGACCCATCATTTGCTGTGGCTGTTGTTGTTTGCCACTAAATTTTTGAAGTCTCATAGTAAAGCTTAGCATCACATACCTTGATAAACGGTTGCTTTGGCTGTCGGTAATTACGTTTCCTGTAACAGAACGTGAAACACTAGTATTTTCATCTAGCAAGTCGAAACCTTGTAAGCGGAGTGATGCGCGCTTATCTTTGAAAAATTGCTTTTCAAGATAGGTATTGATTATGAAGGGGTTTACCGCTAAAGAGCTACTATAACCATTGTTGTAGGATTTACTTAAATCAGATCCAATAAGCCACGTTTTAAGAAAGTAAATTCTAGTATTAAAATTTAAAGAATAAGTTGATACCTCGGTATTATTATTTGTGATGGCATCATTTGTATTGCTATTAAAACTATATCTCACACCCGGGTTAAACTCTAAGTTTTTGTTGGGATTGACTTGCATATTCAATCCTTGAGAGAAAATCCAGTTCTTACCGGTATTTTTCACATTATCAGTAAAGGAAATATTATTGATATAGTTTGCAGATCCATTGAAAGAGAACACGTATTTTTTCTCTTGGAATGGTTTAGAATAACTATAATAGGCAGTTGAAGTAAAGAATCCATCTGTATTTAAATATCTTGATTCTTGCACTAATCCTACAATTGGATCCATTTTACGTACAATATTGGAAACGATTTTGTTTTCGGTTAGGTTTCCTGATAAGTTAATGAATAACACGTCGCCCGAATTAAAATTAAAATTATTGTATCTAAAACTTAAGGCATGTGAAAATTCAGCGGCCAAGTTTGGATTACCATAAACTGGATATTGAGGATTAGAGATATCTGGCGTTGGTTGTAATTGAATGTAGGTAGGCTCGTTTGCTCTACCAAAATAATTTACGTTAAATGCTTTAGTCCTTGAGAAATTATAAGAGTATCGTGCGGAAGGGACAAAGTTAAATCCAGTATTTCGGTTTGGTGTTTTAACCCCCATTACTACGGAGCTTCCTTCTAAAACATTGGGTTGTGCGCTTATTCCGAATGAATAATTAAACTTCTTTTGATTGACACGATAATTTATCCCGAAACGATTAGTGCTAAACGAGTAATTAAATTCATTACTTAATATGGTATTGAAAGATGATACACCTGCAGAACTTATATCGTAAGTATCACGGTCTGTTTTATAGTTTGTTGTACTATGATTGTAGTTAAATTCTAAATTGCTTGTAGCACTCAGAGGCTCATTATAGGATAGATTGGCATTGAAATTAGAATTTCTATTATTATCATATAGTTCCTGATTTCTGTAAACCGGATTACTTCCTCCGGAAGCGATATAATTGATATAATCCGTCAATTGATCATCTTCTTGTTTTGTCCTTGAATTATTTGCAGACACTAATAAAGATATATTCCGACCTTTTTTCTGAAGGCGATGATTGAACAAGATATTAGCACCGAAATTTGGATTTTTAGAAACAGTATTATTTTTAGAAATACCATCAGAAGTTAAAATATCATTTTCGCTTTGTATATAATTGGTGTTTCCAAAATCTGTTGTTCCACCATAACTAAATGAGGGAGTAAATTTAATGAAGTTTATAGTATCTGGTTTGTACTCAAGGTTCCAGCTGAATCGATGATTCTCATTGATTTTATTGTTTGCTGAATTTTGATCGGTTGAAATAAGCGAGTTTAGGAAATTGTTTTGTTGAAGCTGATTGCTAAACACATCATTATCACGGTTAGAATAACTGTAATTACCGTAAGAACTAAGCTTTTTCCCATAATCTTTACGGTAGTTTAAGCCAATTGATCCAACATTTGTTAAACCATCGCTACCTCCGCCACCTTGGAAACTACCGCCACCACCGCCTGTGAAACGCGTTCCACCACCACCACCGCCACCAACGGATTGAACACGTGCGCCACCACCGCCACCACCAAATCCACCACCACCAAAACTAAAAACAGAGCTATTGGTATTGTTGAGGTTACCGATTACGGAAAATTGCTCAGTATCGTTATAAATGTTTGCCGTTATTGAACCTTGGTAGCGGTCTTTATCGCCACCACCAATAGTTCCGTTGGCGAAATAGCCCTTATTCTTATCCGCTCTGATTGTAAAATTTAAGATTTTTTCAGGATCTCCATTTCTTATGCCAGTTAGGTTTGCTTGATCGCCATAGTCGTCAATAATTTGTGCCGACTCAAGTATGGATGCAGGTAATTGTTGGGTCGCAGTTTTTACGTCACCACCAAAAAAATCCTTTCCATTAACCCTAACCCTAGTAATTGCCTTGCCCTGCGCAGTTACATTTCCGTCTTTATCGACCTCAACACCGGGTAATTTTTTCAATAAGTCTTCCGCAAGAGCATTTTCACGTAAAGCATAATCGGAGGCTTTATAAGTAATAGTATCTTCTTTAATAGTTATAGATCCAGTACCGGAAATAATGACCTCGCCAAGCATTCTATTTTCAGACTTTAAAACAATGGGCTCCAGTATTAAGGCGGTTTCTCCATCCTTGTACAAAAAACGTTTATTTAAGGCCTGATAACCTAAACTAGAAACTGTGAGTAGAAAAGTGGAGGATTTAATATTCTTGAAAGCAAATTTACCGTCAATATCTGTACGTGTAAAAATGGTATCTTTTCCGGCAATAAACTTTACAGTAGCTGCAATAACGCTTGTTCCGGTAGTATCTTTTACTACCCCACTAACGTCGCGGCTTGTTTGTGCCATAGCACTGTAACTGATCAATAAACTGATCATTAGGGGTAATATTTTTTTCATATTTATTAATATTCTTTTCATAATTGGTTTTTGCTCCGAATGCCAATTTTCTGCATTTGGATAAGGTAATTTTTAATTTTGTTTTGCAGCGAGTGCGCTTTTTATAAAAAATTCTGTACTATTTGTAGTGTTTGTGCTTAGGTAATTTCTTCTTGGCATTCCTCCATACATTCCATTATAATTACGGCCAGAGCGTCGGTTGAATCGATCTCCATAAGTGCCACCATAAAGGTCATCGTAATCATTCATATCTCTTTGCTGAATACTTGCTGATCCCTGAAACCCATTAATTCGTATTCGATAGGTAATGAGCTCCGTACTTCCAGATTCAATTCCAAGTAAACGTAAAGGAATGGCTATCTCCTGTATCATGTTATTTTTTTCATCAAATGACATTGCAGCTTTTATGCCATAAGTATTGTATAAAGATATTCCACCATCTACTAGCTCTTTAAAACCTTCCACTTTTATTTCTTTGATTTTTGAAATAATTCGTCTTTGAATTTCTTTTGCTTCAGGCTGCTCTATTTCTACTTGCTTTTTCCCCGGCGTGCGGTCGAGCACCGGGAAAGTTACTGTTGGCGCAATTTTTTTAGTGTTTTCAAAATTTACAGTAAAACTGATGCCGCGAGCTAATATTTTCGTTAAATTATCTTCTGAGCTATTTTTTACTGCTAAATAAATGTTTTCATGATCATTTGCAATGCTGTAAAAAAGTTTTGTATCTGCATTATATAAGTCAAGACTATCTTTCCAATCTGAAAGTATTCCATTAACCTCAATCGATTTTTCAGCCCACCTAGTTTTAATAATTTCTGCTTTCTTCTGCGACCATGCTTTTGATGGAATCACAAAAAATATAATAATGATAGGAATAAAAAGAAAGTTGACTTTTATCTTCATAATGGATTTAGACTATATCGCTCGACAAGGTTTAAATAAATTTTGTAAGCATTTCGTTACAATAGAAAATGTAAATTTTAGGGCAAGAAAATTGATTTTTTTGCAATTGGTTTTCGTTCAATTTGCAAATATACCTTAGTATTTACTCCTTTTCATGAAATTTTGGTAAGATTCATGTTATAAAGGGAGAATAATCCTTTAACTCCTCTCTTCCCAAATTAATGCGAGGTTTACAATCGTTTCAATTGCCTTTTCCATATCTTGTACGGATACCCATTCTTGTTTGCTGTGAAAAGCATGCTCCCCAGCAAAAATATTTGGGCATGGTAAACCCATGAATGATAGTCGTGAGCCATCAGTGCCCCCTCTAATTCTTTGAAGTTTTGCTTTCAATCCGGCTCGTTCAATAGCTTCTATTGCCAGTTGAGTTAAATTGGGATGTTGATCAAGGATCATTTTCATATTACGGTATTGTTCTTCAACAATAAATTCATAGCTCGAATTAGGATAATCTTTCAGAACCTGTTTTACTATTTGCTCAAGAAATTGTTCGTGTTCTTTTAAGCTATCGGTATTAAAATCACGAATAATGAACTCAATACTGGCCTGTTCCACTCCACCATTAATTGAAACCGGATGTATAAAACCAGCTAAATCTGAGGTGCTTTCGGGCGATAATTTATCTTTTGGTAATTGAGAAACAATGCTTGCTGCAATTTTAATTGCGCTTTCCATTTTGTTTTTTGCAAAGCCAGGGTGTGCACTTATGCCTTGTATAATTACCTTGACCCCATCGGCCGAAAAAGTTTCATTTTCAATGGTGCCAAGGTTTTCTCCGTCGATGGTATAGGCGAAATCTGCTCCTAATTTTTTGATGTCAACATGATCTACTCCACGTCCAATTTCTTCATCCGGAGTGAATAAAATCTTTATTTCTCCGTGTTTTAACTCTGGATGATTCATTAAAAATTTAGCTGCTTCCATAATTTCAGCAAGTCCTGCTTTATTATCGGCGCCCAATAAGGTTAATCCGCTAGCTGTAATAAGGTCCTTTCCAATTTGATTTTTTAAATCGGAATGATCTTTCAAACGAATAATTTGTGTGTGATCATCCGGTAATATTAAGTCTTCACCCTGATAGTTTTTATGAATGATGGCTTTTACATGTTCACCCGAACAATCAGGGGAGGTATCCATATGCGAGCAGAAACAGATAACGGGCACATTCTTATCTGAATTACTGGGGATACTTGCATAAACATATCCATAATCATCTAAATGCGAATCAGTGAGACCCATTTCGAGTAGTTCTGCGACCAACACCCTGCCTAAATTCTTTTGTTTTTCTGTTGATGGAAAAGTTTCAGAATTTGGATCCGATTGGGTATCAATTGCCGTATATCTCAAAAAGCGATCTGTAAGCGTTTTATTTATATTTTCGGAAGCACTCATTTTTATTTAGATTTAGAATTATGCTCGCAAAATTAATAAAACATCCTGCATAATTAATTTGTACAAGCCAAACAAGCTTAATGTCAGCATTACAATAATATTGCCAAATGAACATTGAAAGTTTAAGAGATTATTGTCTTTCAAAAGAATATGTGGAAGAAACCTTTCCTTTTGGGGACGATACACTCGTATTTAAGGTGGGGGGAAAGATCTTTTTGTTATGTGGTTTAGATAAACCCGACCGATTTAATGTGAAATGTGATCCCGAAAGGGCTGTTTTGCTCCGAGAAGAATTTGAAGATGTACAACCTGGGTGGCATTCGAATAAAAAGCATTGGAATACCGTTTTTATGAATGGAAGCCTTAGTGACAGACAATTAATAGATATGATAGACCATTCTTATGATTTAATTATCGATAAACTACCGAAAAATAGGCGCTTTTAATAGAAGGACTTACAAAACCTTAATTTATTGTTGGATTGGGAAACACTTGATTTTCAATTATATAAATTTTAAATATTCTAAAACTTAATGATTCTTTTTTCTTTTCCTTCAGCAGAAAAGAAATCAAGGCGAGGCTCTTCGCCGAGACCAGGAGAGCCTTAAAAAAACAATAAACAACAATCGAATAAATGCTGCTGCTGCACCTGATGTTATTAATGTCAATGCTTTGGCCTAGACTATGCCTGCCACACCATTCAAGGTGGAAGAAAGGGGCTTGCTAGGAGATTCTGCTAAATAATTTTTTTTGTTTTTTTTATCATTTTTAAAAACTAATATCAAATCTAGTGTGATTCTAGGCATCATGCTTTTTCCCTCAGCAGCTGTTAAACAAAAGGCGAAAGAAGGCTTTGTGGGTTTGGGAGGGGCATTGTTTTACTCTTCCGTAAAACGCAGCCTGTGTGCTTTTGGTTTTTGTGTGCGGTTGGTATGCGCCGGCTGCCTTGGAGGAAAAAAAGGGCTTTTGTTTCTTTTGGACTTCAAAAGAAAGAGAATTCATTTTTTTTTGATTCGGGTTTTATAAGAGAAATTGGAGTTTTAATGACTTTTCCCGCTCATAGCCGCGGGGGGCCTATTCACTTTTTCCTGGATGAAAAAGTAAACATGCCGAGGCTCTTCGCCGAGACCATGAGAACCTTTAAAAAACAATAAACAACAATCGAATAACAACCACCGCTGCGTCTGATGCTATGAAAGGTTCTGCGAAAGCTAGGCTTGT